>CACIQI010000009.1 GCA_902588745.1 uncultured Alphaproteobacteria bacterium
ACTAAAATTGATTTTTCATGAAGTTAAACCAATTCTGACCTATTATTTTTGTAGAAACTTTTTCTGGAATATTATTTTCACACATTAAATAAAATAAATTATTTAAGTCACTTGGTTGCTTATACCAACTTGGTAACTTAGGCCATTTTGGATTTTTATCTTTAGATTCTCCATAGTCGATATTTTTGGTCCACTTTCCATTCCTCATCCACATAACTACATCATCAGGCCAATTTAAACAAAGATCAGAACCTATTCCAATATTGTCTTCACCAATTAGGTTTACTAGCTCCTTAATCATTTCACAAAAATCTTCTATAGTACAATCACCTAAATTTTTAAGATGGTAAGGATATAAACTTAACCCAATAAAGCCATTTTTTTTAACAAGTTTTTGTAAAATATCAGTATCAATGTTTCTTTTAGATTTATGAAAGAAATTTGGGTTAGCATGAGAAATTGCCACAGGTTTATTTGAGAATTCAATAGCATCAAGACAAGTTTGCTTTCCTGCATGACTTAAATCTACAATCATGCCAAGTCTATTCATTTCTTCAATTACAGCTTTTCCAAATCGTGAAACACCTGAGTCTTTAGGTTCAAAACATCCTCCAGCAAGTGGGGTTTGATTATTATAGGTGAGTTGCATAAATCTCACACCTGCTTCATAAAATTTTTCAATTAAAAATATATCATTCGCAATAGGAGCTGAATTTTGAAAACCAAAAATAATTGCAACTTTATTATTTTTTTTAGCATCCAAAATATCTACGGTAGTTTTTGCGTGAGCAATAATATCATGATGCTCTTTAAAAAGACGGTGCCAATAATTTATTTTTTCAAAAGACTCTTCAGTATTTTCCCAATACACTAATGTCGCATGAATTGCATTTAATCCAGCTTGGTGGGCATTTTCAAATAATTCCCTATTCCAGTTACAATATTCCAATCCATCAATTAGAAGTATATCTTCACTTATTTTTGACATAGCTTAATACTTCTATTAATGAAAAAACCAAAATTAACTATAGATATTTAATAAATGTTACAAAAAGTAAGAGAAAACGATAACTACATGAAACTATCAAGAATGGGTTCACGCTATCCTTCTCGGCTTAGTTTTTCTAGAAGTATGTTAAGAAGATTGATCAACGACAACTGGGAAATACATAAGTCAAAATTTGATTTAGATAAAGATGGTTTCGGCACGGTTGTTTATGAAATAATTATTAATAAGCAAACTTATTCACTTGTATGTTTCTCTGCTTTTCTAGATGATAAGGATAGAAGTGATAGAGTTATCGCTAGTAAATGGGATACAGCCTATACGTTACATGTAGGTAAATTATCTGATCAAGATCTAAATAGATTAAAAAAAACAATTCCTCTTCAAGAATCAGGTCGTAATTCTCCAGATGAGTTAATTCTTAGCAGAGCAAATAAAAGTGTAAGATTGTTTCAGTATGTTGTCGATTGTCTTTCAAATGGTAATCAGCCAGATATTTACGAAATAAATAAAGTTGGCTATTTGTTAAGAACTACTGCTGTTTATGGTAGTGGTAAATTTGGATTATCAGATTTTACTAATACAAAAAATACAACTGTTTTCAATCAGCCCTTTAGAGCAGAAATGTTATCAGTTTATTTAATTAGAGAATTCAGTATTGAATTAGTTGAACATGTTGCAAGGCAAATAAACCCAAAAAAAGCAGTAAAGTTAGATAGAAAAATTAAACAACATTTAGGTATTGGTAATTCAACAGGTTTAGGTATGGCACCTTTTATCATTAAACATCCAAAGTTGATTAATAAGTGGATGAAACAGTACACAAAGACATTAGAAGAAATTTCTCAAATTGAGTTAGATAATATAGTTTTCGAAAAATATAAAAATCTTTTGAATAAAGCTCTAAATTATCTTGAAGAAGTTAACACAAGTGATGAATTCCAAATTAATAAAAATAAATTAACTACTGAAGATTTAAAAAAATATATTTCCTACATTAATGACCTAGATCTTTCTCAAAAATTTAAATGGTTAGATATTTTAGATTATTGTGATTCGAATTTTAATAATGATACTAAGGAAATTGCAAGAGTACAACTAATTGAATTATATCCTCAAATATCAGAAGAGTTAGCAGAAGATATGGCAGATGAGGAGATAATGGATATTGATGGAAATCAATCTATTGGAGATTTGAAAAAAACAATCAATGATAAATATTCTTGGATAAAAAATATTGATTTTAATAATAAAGATAGCAATTATTTATTTTGGTATGTTTCAGCAGCTAAGTTAGAACCTAGATTAGGTGAAAGATATAATGAACAAGGAAGTGAATTGGAGCAAAATCTAGGAATTGCAAAAATGGTTAATGATTTATTTAAGCAAATTAAAAATGTAGATGAAAATCAATTAATTTGTGAATTTTTGTTAATGCATCCGGAATACAGAGGAATTGTTAAGAGAATTCAATCTTTAAAAAATTATCCTTTTTCAGAAGTTCAAGATAATGTTCTTGATAAAAAAACAATGCCAATTGATATGTTAAGATTTAAGTTATCTTTTTTTGGAGCTAATCGTTATGATCCTAAGTCAGATAGATGGTTAAGAGTAAGTTTTTTTTCTGGAGCCCCTTATTTATCAGATCTGAGTAATAAAAATGTTGATGAATGGGGTTTTGCAACAATGAGTACATATTAATATCTGTGAGTTATTCTTACTATGAAGTCTACACTAATACACAACGAGCTTTTTCAGGATTAGGATTCACTTATGGATCAGATGAGGATGCTGCATTTATTACAACATGGCTTGAAGTTTTTGGTTTCGATGGAATCAAATTATTAACATTTAAGATTGAGGAATTAGATAACACCTTTAATGCTAGTATAGATCCGTCAAAAATAAATGATGAGTTTGATTGTAAAAATAAATCTTTTTTGGTGATAGGCCCAGGATTAATCGATTATTTAATATCAAAAATAGATAAAAGGGATAACTTTAAATTAACTTTAAAAAATTGTAGTGACCCTATATTCTTAATACCCTTACTTTACAAATATGCCAAAAAAAATATTAATTCACAGTTTTTATTAGATCAAAAAGTTAATGTACAAATAACAAATAAAAATATTAGAGTTAATAGAGAAATTATCTCTACAAATTATCAAAGAAATTTTGATCTTTTACTCACAAAGAATATTTTAAAGGAACAAAAGTTAGATATTAATATTTCATCATCAAATATAAATAACTTGCTCTCTAAGGGTATTAATCCTGATAAAGAATCTTGGCAGGAAATATCTAAAATAGCTTTTAGAACTTTTGTTCCTGAGTCAGAGGAATCTAGGGCAAAAGGTGCCGGAGGTGGTGATGCAAATGATTAATTTACTATATGCAAATCGCTAAATATATTAGTAATTAGTTTATAACCAGTTTCCGTTACCCTAAAATAATCTATTTATCTCTCTAATACTTCGTATCCAAACTGATCTGCTGTTTCAAGAAGGATCTCCCAAATTGATAAAGCAAAACCTCTTGGTATATATAGACAGTAATTATTAGAGGATATTTTAAATAACTTAACACTGACATGATGAATGGCTGTGCTAGCAGAAGATAGATCTGGAAAATTCCTAGCTCTTAAATCAATTGGAAGATGTCTATTTAAAAATAATGATGAATTATCTCCTGTAATTTCAATACCTGTGAAAGCATGAGACATGTCTAAAATTGTTGCGATTTGCTCACTTATTTCAATTTCTTTATTAAATAGCCACCATTTCAAAGGTTCCATTCTCCATAATGATTTATTTTCAAAAATTATCCCTTTATTAAAACTAGGAATATTTTTAATTTTTAGTTCTTTTGATATTAAATTATTCATTTCATCAATTTTGTCAGGCCAACAAGCAATTTGCAAAATTTCTAAACTTTTTAATTCTTTAAATGTTAGAGATTGTTTCTCGCTTGATGAATATTTTCCAACCTTATAAATTGTTTCTAGTGCAGAATGTCTATGCATACATTCGTTCTCCTTTAGGATCAATCATATGTGGTGAAACAACTTTTAAATTCATTTGTTTATTTCTTACAGGATCTGCGCCGACTAAAGTGGTATCTTTCCATTTATCTAAACCACCTTTTACAAAACCTATTCCAATCCAATGTCCAAGTTCTGGAGAATAAGTGACTGAGGTGATTCTTCCGATACCCTGTCCTTTAATATTATTTTTTTCACACACAATAGTTCCAGCATTAAAAGTTTCTTTTAGGTTTGTAGGAAAGAAGCCTACTAGAATTTCACGATCATTATTTTTTAAAACTCCTCGTTTTCTCATTGCGCTTCCAATATATGATTTTTTTGTAGATGCCATTTTGCTTAAACCTGCATCATCAATTGTTACCCTCCCATCAAGCTCAGCAGCTGTTACATGACCTTTTTCAACTCTAAGTGCACCTAAAGCTTCTAATCCATATAAACATCCATCATATTTTTTTGCATTTTCCCAAAGTAAGTCCATCATAGTATTAGCAAAATCTGATTTGACATAAACTTCAAAAGCTAATTCGCCAGAAAAACTAATTCTTGCAATCCTACAAGGAATATTACCTTTAAGAAATGTTGAAGTAACACCCATAAAAGGTAATTTATTATTAGTTATAACCAAAGAATCATCGACACAATTATTGAGAACTTCTCTAGATTTAGGTCCTGCAACTGATACACCTGCCCATTGTTCAGAAATACTAGTCACATTAACATCAAGATCTGTCCATCTAGTTTGAAGTAATTCTTCTAACCATGACATCACTTTTGCAGCTTCACCTGTAGACGTCGTCATAAAATATTCATTTTCTGCTAATCTCCAAGATGTGCCATCATCCATTACAATACCGTCATCACGCAACATGATACCGTATCTAGCTTTTCCAACTTGTAGTTTTGAAAAACCATTCGAATAAATTCTATTTAAAAATTCAGTAGAGCCTGGTCCTTGAATAGCAATTTTGCCTAATGATGTTATATCACAAATTCCAACTGTTTTTCTTACTGTTGATGCTTCTCTTATATAAGAGTCACTTAAAGTTTCATTTTTTTTGGGATAATACCAAGGTCTTTGATACAATCCAACTTCAATCATTTTTGCACCATGATCAATATTCCATTGATGCATTGGCGTTACTCTTAACGGCCTAAAATGTTTTCCAACATTTCTTCCGCTTAAGGCACCTATAGATACAGGAGTATAAGGAGGTCTAAATACAGTAGTTCCAACTTCTGGAATTTCTTTATTTAAAAGTTCAGCCATTAAAGATAATCCAATGATATTTCCCATTTTTCCTTGATCGTTTGCCATACCTAAAGTTGTGTATCTTTTAAGATGCTCTACCGAAATGAAACCTTCACGATGTGCAAGTCTTACGTCATCTGTTGTCACATCATGTTGATAATCTACAAAACTTTTTGATCTAGATTTTTTATATTTTACTTCATACAGTGGTTGTATGGGATTTTTCCATCCACCAGGTTTTGGGAAAAAATAATTTGTTTTAGAAATACCTAAACGGTTCAACGCATCAGTAGTTCCTGCTATCCCAGAAGCAATACAATCATTTTTATTCCATAAACCTCTAGAAGAACCTACCATTGTAATATTTTCTTTTGTGTCACTTGGTAAAAAACAAGCATTGTTATAATCCCATTTAGGCTTTACGCCTCTATGAGATAACAAATGTACAGCAGGTGACCAGCCACCTGATAATAGAACCTGATCACAATCTATAGTTTCAGATTTATTAATAGTTTCACTTTTTGATATATCTAAACTATGAATTTTTTTTGAACCATTAATATTATAAGGTACATACCCTTTTCTAATTTCAAAACTTTTATTTGTCTCAATTTCAAAATTAGTTCGTGAATCAAGAACAGTTACATTGGCCCCAGCTTCTGATAATTGATGTGCTGTTTCATAAACAGAATCATTATTTGTAGCTATCACAATTCTTTTTCCGGTAAGTACACCATATCTATTCAAATAATGCTTTGATGCATTTACAGTCATTACACCAGGAATATCATTATTATTAAATGCAATGTGTCTTTCAATTGCTCCAGCACCAACAATTATATGCTTTGCTCTAATGGTCCAAAATCTTTGGCGTGGAATGTTTACATTTGGTGCTGATATATGGTCTGTTACTCTCTCTAATAAACCAACAACGCAATTATCATATAATCCGAATGCAGTAGTTCTAGTCATTATTTTTATGCCTAGATTTTCAAGTTGATTTTTAATTTGTGAGTTATCAAAATCATTTTCTGCAAGTTGATTTCCTCCAATAAGACTATCTTGCTCAACTAAAATAACATCTAATTTTTTTTCTGCTGCCTCTATTGCTGCTGCAACACCAGCAGGTCCTGATCCTACAACAATTAAATCACAAAAATCATGAGCATGCTCATAAGTATCTGGATCAGGTAACCCAGAAGCACTTCCCATTCCCGCAGCTTTTCTAATAAACTTTTCAAAAAACATCCATATGGCTGTTCCTTTACCCCATTCAAGTGGAGGTATTCCCATGAAAGTTTTATAATAAAAACCAGCTGCAAAAAATCTACCTAAGTAATTATTTATTCCCGCTAGATCAAAATTTACGTTTGGAAATGCATTTTGACCACTTGCTTCCAAACCATTATATAATTCTTGTGTTGTTGCTCTTACATTCGGATCTCTTCTATCTTTTGAACCAATTGTAACTAAGGCGCCGGATTCCTCGACTCCACTAGAAAATATTCCTCTTGGTCTATGATATTTAAAACTTCTTCCAACTATACCGATATTATTTGCTAGTAATGCCGATGCTAGTGTATCTCCTTCAAAGCCTTTGTAATTTTTTTTATCCCAACTAAAGGATAAAATTTTATCTCTATTAATTTTTCCATAGTTATCTATTCTTCTTGTCTTCATTTATTATTTTCTACAACCTTCTGTAAATCCGGATGGCATGGTTTGACACTTTTTATTTCATGAGTGACAGTAGAACGTTCAACTACCAACCACATTCTACATCCATTAGAATGATGCCATGTTTCAAATTGAAAACCTTTTATATTTTTTCTGAAAAATATAGCTTCAGTCCATTCTTTCTCTAATGCATCTAACGAAGGATAATTGATTGTTGCATCTCCTCCATAACTAAATTCACTATGATCTCTTTCACCACAATAAGGACAATTGATTCTAATCATTTAACCGTGCAATTTTGGATCAGGTCCTGCGCCACGTTCATCAATATTGATACCTTTTTCAAATCTTTCTAAATTATGATTTTGTACGTAGTTATGCGGGCTTTCATTTGCAATTAAGTCGGCAAAATACCAACCTGATGCAGGACTAGCTTTGAAACCACCATAGTTCCAACCAGCATTTAAATAGAGATTAGATATTGGCGTTTTACAAATAAAAAATGATCCGTCCATTGTCATGTCCATAACACCTGCCCAATGACGAAGTAATCTTATTCTTCCAAGTGAAGGAAATATTGCCATGGCCGCTTCGGCAACATCTTGAACCATAGGAAGATTTCCTCTTTGAGCATATGATTTATACCAGTCAAGATCACCACCAAACACCATGCTTCCTTTATCTGACTGCGATATATAGAAATGCGCACCACCTACGCCATAAACAACAACCTGGTCTAGAAGTGGTTTAACAGCCTCAGATACAAATGCTTGTAGTTTATGGGATTCAATTGGCAGGTTACCTAATTCTGCCATTTGCCATAATACTGAAGTATTGCCTGCAACAGCAAATCCTATTTTCTTTCCTTTTATAATTCCTCTTGAAGTTTGAATACTTTCAATATTTCCATTCTTTCTTGTAAAACCTGTAACTTCACAATTTTGAAGAATGTCTACACCTAATGTATCTGCAGCCCTTGCATAACCCCATGCAACTGCATCGTGTCTTGCATTACCTGCTCTTTTTTGAACTGCAGCTCCAAGTATTGGAAATCTAGAATTATGATAATTTAAATGCGGAATTTTTTTCTTTAAAGTTTTTAAATCCCAAAGTTCTGCATCAGTTCCATGGAGTCGCATAATATTATAAATCCGTGAAACTGAATCTTTAGCACCAGGGCTATGAAATAACGAGACATGAGCTCGTTGGCTAAACATTACATTATAATTTAATTCATGACTTAAATTTTCCCATAACTTTAAAGAATGTTCATAAAATTCGTGATTGCCTGGCATCATATAATTTGATCTTACAATAGTTGTATTACGTCCAGCGTTTCCTCCACCAATCCAGCCTTTTTCTAAGACAGCTACATTTTTTATATTATGATTCTTTGCTAAATAATATGCCGTGGCAAGACCGTGTAGACCTCCCCCAATTATTACAACATCATAACTATTTTTTGGTTCTGGATCACGCCATTGTCTAGTCCAATAAGACTGACCATTTAAACCGTTTTTAATTACATTCCAGGCATTAAATTTTGTCATTTGTTTTATTAATTATTAGAATAGTTGATAAAAGTAAAATGAATTAACTTGCCATGCTAGTGTTATTTAATCACAGTTAACTTGATGAATCTGGCCATGTGTCATTTAATCTATAACCTTCTGGAAAAGGATCATCCTTATCGATATATAAAATTTGTTTTCCAGTAATAAATGCACTACCTGTTATTTTTGGAATAATACAATTTTTGTTATTAATTGTAATTTCCTTTTCAATACTTGCTTTAAATGTAGATCCTATAATAGACTTTGATATAAATTCTTCATTTATTTGTATTTCATTTTTTTCTTTCATTACTGCTAATCTTGCTGAAGTGCCTGTACCACAAGGTGAACGATCAAGTTTTCCAGGTCGTATAACAACTGTATTTAATCCTGTAAGTAATGATTGATTATTTTTTTTTAAGGGTTCAATAAATTGGCAAAAGGAAAGATAGTCTAATCCTTTAATAGTAGGATGTTCAAATCCTATAGTTGCGTTTGCTTCTTTCAACAATTCTTTGGCAACATTTACAAATTTAATTGCATTCTTTGGTTCAATTTTAAGATTAAAATCACTAGCATTACAAATTAAAAAACTGTCACCTCCAAAAGCAGTACTTACTTTAATTGTACCATAATTTTTAGTCTTTAAATCTACATCTATTTTATCTGCAAAGCAGGCAAGATTAGTTAAAGTGACATTTTTAACTTTCTTATTTTCACAATCAGCAACAACTTTTATTAAACCACCAGGAGCTTCAAGTGTAAGCATGGTTTTAGGATATTTCATTTGAACAATATTTTTTTCTAATAAGACTGTCGTTACACAAATTGCATTTGATCCGCTCATTGGAGGATTATCTTCTGGTTCCATAATTACAAATCCAGCATCTGCATTTTTATTTGAAGGTTCTAAAATAATATTACAATGTTTAAAAACTCCTCCCCGAGGTTCATTTAAAAAAAAATTTCTCCATTTTTTATCTAAAAAAAGTTTTTTAGAAGCTTCCTCAGGTGAATTAAACTCCAAACCTTTAATTCCAGTTACAACATCCCCAATTTCACCACAGCAATGTGTGTTAAATACTGTGATTTCATCCATGTGGAATTATTAGATCATCAATATTTTTAGAATGATGTGTAATTTGTTCGTATCCATCTTTTGTTATAATAAAACTATCACCAACTTGTGATCTAAAATTATTTGCACTTGCCCCACCATCAACGGCAAATACCATTCCAGGCTCCAGTACTGTTTTATTACCAACTACTAATTGTGGTTCTTCTAAAAAGCTAAAGCCCGTACCTCTTCCACATCGAAATGTAGGATAAGGGTATCCCTCAGACTGTATAGTATCTGCATAAGCAGCATGAACTTCTTCAGCTGTTACTCCAGGGCCAAGAATTTCAAGAGCAGCTTTTTGAGATTTAACTGCCGTCTCAAAAGCTTTTATTTGTTCATCAGATTGAATTTCTTCTACCCAAAATATTCTGTCGAAACCTAATTTAAACCTATGAAAATTTGTAGAACCACAATAACATACGAATACGGGATCACCTTTTTTTATAATTTTGGTTGAAGCACGATGGTGAGTTTTAGGTAAATCATGACCCGATGTCATAACAGGTAAAAAGTGAATATTTGGAGACATATTGATATTATCAGGATAAAATTCTTTTAAAAGCTCTGCTGCTTTTCTTGTTCCGGCTTGTGATTGTGCAAGTGCAACCTCATACTCAGGAACATTATGACCAATTGTTTTTTTTGCTGCCTCCATCATAGCCATACCAACTTCGCCGGCATGACGAGCTATATTCAATTCATGATTAGATTTAATCATTCTTATATTATCTATTAATTTGGTTAAATCCCCAGGATGGTCTTGCAGTATTTCGTCTAAATAGCTTTTAACCATTGGATTGATTTTAAATTTTTCAATAAAAATATTTTTATGCTGATTGATGATTTGAGGTAATAATTCTCTCCATTCATTTCCAATACCATCATTCCATGTTTCAACAATATCTACAGGACAAGATTCTGGTACTAATAAAACATCAAGAAGAGGTGTTATTAAATAAGTTTTATGATCATTTGAAACAACTAATAATGTTGGTCGATAAAAATCCATATGAAGGAAGTCATGGTATCCTGTGAAATAATATATCGAGTCATCATCAGTTATAATTGAGAGATCAATATTGTTCTCAGACATTTTTTTCTTTAATTTATTTAAGTTTTCAGAAAACATTTATTTTAATTGTTGTTCTACCAATTCAGTCCAATATGAAGAACCTATGACTAATAATTCGTCATTAAAATCATAATTATCAGCATGTAAGGGTCTGGAATGCTGCTCTGATGTGCCGTTACCCATTAAAACAAAGCAACCAGGTTTTTCATTTGCCATAACAGAAAAATCTTCTGAGAATAAACGTGGTTCTATATTACCATTACATTTATCACTACCAAGTAAAGAAACTGCAGCTTTTGTTGCAGACTCAGTTTGATTTTTTGAATTAAAAGTTACTGGACAGGCTGTTTCATATTTAACACTACCATTAACACCATGTGCATTGCAAATCCCTTCGACAATTTGTAACATTTTTGAAGCAATTTTTTCATTTGTTTCTTTTGATAAAGCTCTCGCGTCACCAGTCATTTTTACCATACCTGGCAGAACATTTTTTTTACCATCGGTTATAAATTCAGTAATAGACACTATACCATTGTCTGCTGGATTTAATTTCCTAGAGACTATCGACTGAAGTGCTACTGCTATTTGAGAGCCAACAGTTATTGCATCAACCCCCATATGAGGTAATGCAGCATGCCCACCTTTAGCTTTTATTTCAATTTCAAATAAATTTTCACTTGCTGTAATAGCGCCTTTTCTTGTACCAAAAGTTCCAATTTCCATGTTAGGAATATTGTGCATAGCGTAAACTTCATCAATGTTAAATTTATCAAACAATCCTTCATCTATCATTGTTCTTGCACCAAATGTATTCTCTTCATCAGGTTGAAAAATAAAATATACCGTACCGTTAAAGTTACCTTTTTCTGATAAATATTTTGCTGCACCTAATAACATTGTTGTGTGACCATCATGTCCACATGCATGCATTCTGTTATCAAACTTGGACTTATAACTAAACTTATTAGTTTCATGTATAGGAAGAGCATCCATGTCAGCTCTTATACCTATTGATTTTGAACTATTTCCTTTTTTTAAAATTCCAACTACTCCAGTTCTCGCAATACCAGAATGCACTTCTATTCCAAATTCTTTTAGAAGTGTTGACACTTTTGCTGCAGCATACTCTTCTTCAAAACTTAATTGTGGGTGCATATGAAGATCATGACGCCATTCTACTAATTGGTTATGTAATGACTGAGTTTTCATAACCTACATATTATTAAATTCTTTAATCTTATTGTCTAGAGAAAGCATATATTCATAATGTGAATTCCAAAATTTTTGATCTTTTCTTTTTTCAAATTCTTCAAGACTTACACCTTGTTGCTCTACCCAAGTAAAGTAACCTAAATTAAATATTCTTTTCTTGTCCAGGTAAGAAAGTTCTAGCATATTATCAGTAGATATTCCTGATAAGTGTTTTCCAAATAGTTCAGCACAAACTATTTCATCATAATTATTTTTAAAATCAGCAATGGTCTTATTTAATTCTGACATGTATAAATCTGCACCATCTGTAGCGACCGTTATAATTGCGTCATCACTATTTAAATCCATATATTTAGCTAGTTTTATTGATGCCAATATATTTGCTATTGCTGAAAAGCCAAATTCAGGAAGTCGTGAAACAAAATCAGGGTCAAAATTTTTTTTCTCAATTAAAAACTTTTTTCCTATTTCAGTATTAAAAATCATATTTAGATTATTGGTAGCTTGATCAGAGACATCTACGACAAAATCTGTATTCATTACATTATGAATAAGGGGAACATGTTTGTCACCAATTCCTTGTATATTATGTTCACCATAACCTCCATGAAGCAAAGTTGGGCACTCCAAAGCTTCAACAACTGCAATCTTTGTCTGTAATTTATCTTTAAGATAATCTCCTGCTGCTAAAGTACCACTTGATCCTGAAGCACTTACATAAAACCTAGGGGTTAAGTTACTGTTACCTTTAACTTTAAGAAATGATTTTTCAAAAGATGGACCCGTTATAGAACGATGAATACTGTAATTATAATACTCATCAAATTGATTTATGATATCATTTTGATTATCTTTTTTTAATTCATTACAAGCATCGTAAATTTCTTTAACATTACTTTCTGTGCCTTTTGTCTTTATGATATTTTTTTTATCTTCAACCCAATTATTCAACCATTCAAATCTCTCATTACTCATTCCTTCAGGAAGTATTGCAATACTATTAAGACCCATTATCCGAGATATTGCTACTCCACCCCTGCAATAATTTCCTGTTGAAGGCCAAACTGCTTTATGTTTTTCATAATCAAAAGTACCATTCAATATTCTTGGAAGCAAACAACCATAAGCTGCCAAAACTTTATGAGCTGTTATTAAGGGAAAATATCGTCCCATATTTACAATTATCTTTGCCTTAACACCTGTAAATTCTGTTGGAAGCACAATATATTCAGGCTCATTTCCAAAACCTGATTGATCTCTTTTATTAAACCAATGAACTCTAAAGAGGTTAAGAGGATTGATATCATTATTATTTATTTTTTTTAGAGAATTTTTAATATCGTCACTAATAATTTGAGGGTCTTGAAGTTCACTTATACTTGGTAAGACAACCCCTTTTGATTTGAAGTAATCAGATGTTTTTTTTATTATTGCTTTATTCATAAATTAAATATTGATGCCTAAATTATTTGTTTTACAAAGATTATAAGCAAATCTTGCTATTGCAGTATCTTGTACGCCAGTTCCTGTCAAATCACATATCGTTATATCTTCTTTATTTTTTCTTCCTAAACTTGGATCGTTAATAATATCGCCAAGTTCATTAAATTTTTCTTTAGAAGAAATTATATTTTGTTTTAAAGCATGATGTAATTCACCCAAAACACTTGTTTGTAATTGATTGTCGGGCACATATTGATCACAATGTTTTAACATATGAGGATCTAATTCGTTTTTTTGTTCTGCATCTGATCCCATTGCTGTTATGTGGGTTCCTTTTTTTATCCAATCAAATTCTAATAGAGGTTTTTTGCTAGGAGTCGTTGTAACGATTATTTCTGATAAACTTGCCAATTCCTTGCAAGAAGAAGCTACATTCAAATCTAAATCTAAATCTAAATCTTGAAAACTTTTTATAAATTGATTTGCTTTTATTTTATCTCTTGACCAGACTATTATTTTATTAATTTTTCTAACTAACATTATTGCTTGCAGTTGTAATCTCGCTTGTATTCCAGCTCCAATAATACCAACAGAATTAGCATTTTGATTTGATAAATATTTTGTAGCTATTGCTCCTGCTATAGCTGTTCTAGTATCTGTAAGATAACCTTCATCCAATAAAACTGATTTTACAACTCCAGTCTTTGAATCTAATAAAACCATCAGTCCATTACTAGATGGCAAACCAAGTTTTGGATTATCAAAAAAACCAGAAGCGATTTTTATTGCAAAACTATCAAGACCCTCAACATATGCAGCTTTCACATCTGATTCACCATGATATTTTTCAATATCTATTCTCATTATAGGTGGCATCATTACCAAACCCTTTGATAAACTTTTAAATGCTTCCTCTATTATTGGTATGAGATTTTTATTCAAATCTACATGTTGAATAATATCATTTTTATTAAGGATGAGCATGACTTAAAACTTTGTTAAACAATTCCGAGTCAATATTTCCACCACAAATTAAACAGATTATATTTTTTCCTAAGTGCGATGTTAGTTTTTCTTTAACAACTATTACACTTGTTGCTGCAGCACCTTCAGATACAATTTTATGTTCTAAAAAATTTATTCTAATCCCTTCAGCTATTTTTTCTTCACTTACTAGAACAAAGTCATCGACGTATTGTTGTACAATATTAAATGTAAATTTATTATCTAAACCAATACTACCCCCTAAACAATCAGCTAAAGTTTCAGTTTCCTCTACATCAACAGGTCTGCCTTCTTTTAGACTTTCATACATTGAAGGGCCTCTTTCCATAGATACGGCAATAATTTTTGTATCAGGTTTTTGAAGCTTAATAGCCTGAGCAATTCCAGATATAAGACCACCTCCAGATGTTGGTATTATTACAGTATCAACTTCAGGAAATTCGGTAAGCATTTCAAGGCCAACTGTACCTTGGCCTATAATAATGTCTTCATCATCAAAGGGGTGAATTAATGGGATTTTTTTTTCTTTCGCAATTTGTTTAGCATACAAATCAGCTTCATCACTATTCTTTCCAATAATTTCTACTTTTGCTCCTAATTTTTCAATAGCCTCTTTTCTATATTCTGGAACCATTGAAGACATATATATTGTTGATTGAATACCCAATACCTTTGAAGCATATGCAACGCCTTTGCCATGATTGCCTGTAGAAACTGCTATGACTCCTTTGTTCTTGTCATCTTCACTTAAAGAAAGTAGCTTATTAACGGCACCTCTTAACTTAAATGATCCAGTGATTTGAAAATTTTCTAACTTTAGTTTTACTGTATTACTTTTTGATAAGAAATTAGAATTAATTAATGGTGTATAATTAACATAAGGTAAAATTTTCTTATGTGCATCTTGTATTTGTTGAAGTGTAATCAATTTAATCCCTATTTAATGTAATTTAAATAGGTTACCATAACCATCAATTTTTTGATTAATATTAGACAATCTTAATGAATCCCAAATAATAGCTTGATTACTTGAAATGATATCTGTGCTTAATTTTGACTCTAATGTTTCGATAACATCAATTACTTTTAATGCAGTACAAGAAACAAAAATACTATCAACATCTGTTAAATCAATTGAGGAAATTGTTTCTATTAAACTATCATGAGTAACTTTGGCAATTTCGGAGTCATAATTTAAATTAAACGAACTAAATGATTTAATTTCAAATCCACTATCAATTAAATATTTGTAAACTTTAATATTCACATCTTTTGGATAAGGGGTAAGAACAGCAATTTTTTTATGATTTAACAATTTAAGTGCTTTGACAGCTGATGTAATAGGTGTGGTAATTAAAGCATCAGGTTTAGCTTTGAAGATTTCAGATCTTATTCTTTTTTCACCAATTTCAATAGTGCCCGAAGTACATCCATACGCTACAACTTGTATTTTCTCATTAGGTAATATTTGATTTGTTATTTCAGTAAGATGATCAGCCATCTTTATATAATTTTCATGAGTTAGAGGATTTAAAAAAGGTATCCTATTAAAAAATAGGTCTACTGGCAAATTATGACAAATTTTTCTAAAATCTTGCTCAATTGTAAAATCAGTCGATAGTGTAATTACACCAATTCTAGAAAATTTTGTATCATGTAAATTGGCTTTAACGTTATTTTGATTAAAACTATACATTATTGATTTGGAAAATAATCCTCACACTCACCCTCTCTATGAACATCAGTAGTAGCACAATGTAGACTACCCCCAAATGCATAAACGTCTCTAAAAGGAACAGGAATAACATCCAATCCAAAACTTTCCATTTGTTTAATCATTTTTTCTTCAGTTGCCTCGACGCATATAGTTTTGGGATCAATTATCAAAACGTTCATTGATAACCAGATTGATGAATAACACATAGGTGGTGGACTATTATGAATAGAAGGTGCTGCTTCATGAATTTCCCATTTATTATCATCAAAAATTTTTCTTTGCTCTGATGATATTTTTCTATTTGGATTAATAATTATAACACCTGGTTTAATAGGAGTAAAACATGCATCAATGTGAGTTGGAATTAAATCACCTGGTAAATTAATTTGATGAACACGATGATTTGGATAATGTCTTCTTAACCAATCTAAGCCACTTAAATTTGATGTAAAATTGTTATGATAAAAAAGATCTTTTCCAAAGCGTAAAATTTCTGCTGCATCAAAAAGTGGTTCTTTTTCTGTCAATATCATGTCTCTATTTTCGATTTTTTTATAACGTTCTTCTTCTGTTATACCTTCAGGAAGATAATTAGTCTTATACGATTGATTAGTTAATCTTGGTTTAGGTGCCGATTCCCATCTCATGTTTTTATCTTCTGAGTAATATTTTTCAAGTAATGGTCTATAAGCAAGGTACTCAAACCATCTACATCTATAAGACATTGGCGCCTCTAGCATTTCATTTCCTACAGTAAGAATAACATCTCTTGGAGGCATGCAGCCAAACATACCATCATTAAACCAATCAGGTGTCTCGATACTCTGAGAAAAGTCAATAGGTGTTGGTCTATCAACTTTTATATTTAGGGAATTTAAAATTTTAACAAAGTTTTCTAATTGTATATTTGCTTTATCAATTGATTCCTTCGAGCGTGGTCCGTGAGATCCTGCCATACCACTATCTTTACTAATTTTTGGTTCAAGCGCTGGTTCCATTGGAGGTATGTTGGCATTTTCAACTGCTCCAACTATAACATGTTTTAATGGATCCCATTCATTCCAAGAATTAACTATTGTCATTATATTTTCCTTAATTTAAAACTATGCATTATAATTAAAACATATGGAATTAAATAACAAATCACTCTTTAAACAAAAATGTTTCATAAATGGGGAATGGGTTGGCAGTTCTTCAGGTGAAACTCTTGAAGTCAATAATCCAGCTTCTCTTGAAATTATTGGCAACGTCCCAAAAAGCTCAGCTTCAGAAACTAAAAAAGCTGTAGATGATGCAAATACTGCTTTCCAAACTTGGAAAGAAACTACAGCGAAAGAAAGATCAGTTATTCTTAAAAAATGGGGGGAGCTGATCACAGAAAATGCAGATGATTTAGCTAAAATAATGACTATTGAGCAAGGTAAACCTCTGGCTGAAGCAAAGGGCGAAATACTAATGGGTGCTTCTTATATTGAGTTCTATGCTGAAGAAGCAAAAAGAGTGTATGGTGATGTAGTTCCTGATCCAAGACCTGGAAAAAGAATTGTAATAATTAAACAGCCTGTTGGTGTTGTGGGAGCAATAACTCCATGGAACTTTCCAAATTCAATGATTACAAGAAAATGTGCAGCCGCTCTAGCAGTTGGTTGTACTACTGTAGTTAAACCAGCAAGCCAAACACCGTATTCAGCATTAGCTGTAGCAGTACTTGCTAAAGAAGCGGGTTTTCCAGATGGTGTATTTAATGTAATCACTGGATCGGCAAGTGAGATTGGTAAAGAGCTAACAAGTAACCCAATTGTAAGAAAAATTTCTTTTACAGGATCTACGGAGGTTGGAAAAATACTTTTAGAGCAAAGTGCCTCAACAGTAAAAAAAGTTTCTATGGAACTTGGTGGTCATGCACCATTTATTGTTTTCGATGATGCAGATATGGATGAAGCTGTTGCAGGCGCACTTCAAAGTAAGTTTAGAAATAGTGGTCAAACATGTATTTGTTCAAATAGAATATTTGTGCATGAAAACATTTATGATGAATTCCTAGATAAATTTACAAATGAAGTAAGTAAAATAACAGTGGGTAATGGACTTGAAGATGGGATTGTGTCTGGTCCTTTAATTGATCAATCCTCTTTAGAAAAAGTAATTGATCATGTACAAGATGCAGTAAATACAGGAGCTAAAATAGCAATTGGTGGAGATGTGCATTCACTTGGTGGGAATTTCTATCAACCAACTGTTCTCTCAAATGTATCTACAAAGGCAAAAATTACTTTTGAAGAAACATTTGGGCCCGTTGCTCCTCTTTATAAATTTTCTAGTGATGATGAGGTGATTAAAATGGCTAATGATACACCATATGGATTAGCTTCATATTTCTATTCAAGAGACATAGGAAGAATTTGGAGAGTTGCTGAAGCACTTGAATATGGAATTGTATCTATCAATAATGGGCTACCAACAATTGCGGAAGTTCCTTTTGGTGGAGTTAAAGAATCAGGAATGGGAAGAGAAGGTTCTCGATATGGCCTTGATGATTATTTAACTATTAAATATATATCTATGGGTGGTATTTAGGAAAGCCAAGCTGCTCCTCTTACTCCACTTGAATCACCATGAATATTTTTTACAACTTTAGTATGAAGTGTATCTGTAAAAACATATTTTTTTAGAGCATCATTTATATTTTCGTAAATAAAATCGATGTTTGACATACCTCCACCCAAAACAATCACATCTGGATCAAGAATATTACAAACTAGAGATAAGCCTCTTGCTAAATGATCGACATATTGATTTAGTGCAAAGATACTATCTTTTTCTTTATTATTAAAACCATCTAAAATTTGATGTGAATTATAATTTTTATTGAAACGTAAATTATAGACAGATGAAAAACCTGGTCCAGATATATAGGTCTCTAAGCACCCTTCTTTTCCACAATAACATTTTTTAACATATTTTTTTTCATCTTCTGTTCTACTTGGCAAAACTATGTGTCCCCACTCTCCGCTTATGCTATTACGACCTCTAATTACTTTTTGATTGATACTGATACCACCACCTACACCGGTTCCTATAATGACTCCGAAAACAACTTCAAACCCTTTACCAGCTCCATCTACCGCTTCAGAAAGAGTAAAACAATTAGCATCATTTTCCAAATTCACATTTCTACTTAAAATTTTATCTAAATCTTGCTTAAAAGGTTTGCCATTTAACCATATGGAATTAGCATTTTTAATTAAAGCTGTATCATTTGATATGGCTCCTGGCATTCCCATACCAACAGTATCTGCTTTGCCGTGTTTATCTTCAAAATGATTTATAATGGATAGTATTCCCTTAATTGTTCCATCATAACTTTTTTCAGTATTAATTCTTTTTCTATCTATTTCAGTTCCATTTGGATCTAGAAGAATACCCTCAGTTTTGGTACCGCCTACATCAATACCGATTTTCATTAATTGTTATTTTGTAATAATTTTGTGTAAAGTTGGGATCAAAGCAACTGCTAGTGCAATTTTAAACAATTCACTTGGAATAAATGGTAAAAGACCAGCGACTACTGCTTTTTCGAAACCAATAATATAACCAAGATAGATGATACCAAATGAAAAAATAATAGCAGAACCTATTAATAGAGATAGTGTAGCTTTAAAATATGTTTTACTAAAACCTAAATTTGCTAAATAACTTATAACGATTGATCCAAATAACATGCCATAAAGATATCCTGCTGTTGGTCCAACTAAATAAGCAACGCCACCACCGGCTGCAAAAACAGGAAGTCCTATAGCTCCTTGAAAAAGGTAAAATGCAACTGTGGCAAAAGATAATCTTACACTATATGTCATGCCTATTAAGAATATGACAAACGTCTGCATTGTCATTGGCACTGGCCAAAATGGTACTTGAACTTTAGCGGAAATCGCTAGTAAAATTGAACCAAATAACATCAATATTATTATAAGAAAATTTGAATTTATATTTTCAAAATTTTTTAGTCTGTGTATTAAAATTCTATTTTCGTGCATATGTTTTCCTTTAAATACTATAATTAAACTAATTTATATTTTGCTTCAAGCTTATCCCAAAAATCTTTCTCTAATTTTACGTTGTTTAATGCATTAATTTGCTTCAATCCTGTAGGTGAAGTTACGTTTATTTCTGTTAGATAATTTCCAATTATGTCAATTCCAACAAAAAAAAGATTGTGCTCTTTTAGTTTCGGTCCCAAATTTTCGATAATTTCTTTGTCTCTATAAACTAGGTCAGTTTTACTCGCCTTACCACCAGCATGAAAATTTGCCTTTAAATTACCTTCTTGTGGTATTCTCGCAACTGAACCAAAATATTCTCCATCGAAAAAAACGACTCTCCTGTCTCCATATTCTATCTCATTGATAAATTTTTGGACCATTATAGGCAAGTGTAAATATTCCTCTAATATTTTAGAATTGAAATTAGTTTTATCAAATCTATGTATACCCTCTCCTCCATTGCCATAAAGTGGTTTGGTTATAATATCTTCTTCTTTATCTAAAAATTCTTCAATGATTTTTAAATCTTTTGTTACTAGAGTAGGTGGCATAAATTCTTTAAAATTAAATGTAAATAATTTTTCAGTAGAATTTCTAACTGCTGTTGGATCATTCACAACAATTGTTGAGGATGGAAGTAAGTCCAAAATATAAGTCGATGTGATATAATTCATATCAAAAGGAGGATCTTGTCTTAAAAAGACAAATTGAAAATCTTCTAATTTGGCAATTATTTTATTAGATTTAAAATTGAAATAATTTTTTTCATCTAGGAATAACTCTAAATAATATCCAGACGCTTGAATAGTATTCTCTTTTATGAATAAATCTTTTGGATTGTAATAAAAAATATCATAATCTCTTTCTTGCGCCTCATAACCTATTAAAAAAGATGTATCGAATTCATAATCAATTTTTTCAATATTATCCATTTGAATTGCTATACTTTTTTTCATTAGAAAATTTCTTCCTCATATATTTTATTAATATTTTTTTTCCATTCACCATTATATTTGCTGATTAATAAATCAGCCGGTGAATGGCCATTTGATAGATTTTGTTCTAAATCTTTAAGATAAAATGTTTCATTATATTTTTCATTTTTGACTAGAATATTTCTTTTTTCTAAACCAGATTTTGAAATTTCAAATAATTTTTGTGCAATATCTAACAAAATGCCATTTTTGAATTCGGTTTGTAGACCTTCTTTTGGCACTAAACTATTAATCAAATTTCTATCATTTTGAGTCCAGCCCTCAACTATTTCATTTGTTTTATCAATAGCTTCGTCATTATATAAAATACCAATCCAAAAGGCAGGCTGAGAACATATTAAATCCCATGAACATGCGTCCATAGAACGAATTTCTAAGAATTGCTTTAATCTAACTTGAGGAAATAAAGTTGATAAGTGGTTTACCCAATCTTCAATAGTAGGTACAATATTTAAATCTTTAGAAATATTATTTTTCATAAAATCTCTAAAAGTATAATCTGTCATATCTATATAATTATGATTTCTAATTACAAAATACATTGGCACATCAAGAGCATACTCTGCATATTTTTCAAAATTAAAATCTTTATCAAAAACAAATGGCAATAAACCTGCTCTATCTTTGTCTGTGTGATGCCAAAAATGAGATCTTAAACTCTTATATTTTGAAACTTCTTTTTGATCGAAAGGTGAATTAGCAAATATTGCAGTTGCTATACCTTCAAGATTTAACATTAATCGATACTTAGTAATCATATCTTCTTCAGAATGATAATCCAAATTTACTTGGTTTGTACATGTGCGTTTCATCATATGATGTCCAAGAGTACCAACTTTAGGCATATATTTTTTCATTATGGAATATCTTTGTTTTGGCATCCAAGGAAAATCATCAAGAGATAAACTTGGCTCAACGCCTAATCCTAATAATATAAAACCAAATTCTTCACCAATATCTTTTAATTCCTTTAAATGTCTATTAGTTTCAGTACAGGTTTGATGGATATTTTTTAATTGTGCACCAGATAATTCGATCTGACCGCCAGGTTCTAAAGTTATACTTTCACCAAATCTTTCTAAGGCGATTATTGTAGTATGTTTATCATCATACTTTGGTTTCCATCCCTTATCTACAAATTTTAAAAGAATTTCTTTTATACCTTTGGGTTCTTCATAAGATAATTGATGTAAGCTTTCTTTTTTTAGTACAAATTTCTCGTGTTCTACTCCTATGCGTAAATCATTCTTATTTTTTATTCCTTTATAAAAGTAATCTATTAGGTCGTTTTTTTTTAGCATTGATTTAACTTAAATAGACTTAATCATATTAAAAATAAAGTTGCTAATCCAAGAAAAGAAAGAAAACCAAATACATCTGTTATTGTAGTCAAAATTACTGCAGATGCTAAAGCAGGATCAATTTTTAGCTTATCTAAAACTAGTGGAATTGCAATTCCTGAAAAACCAGCAATTAGTAAATTTAGTATCATAGCAAGGCCTATTATAAAACCCAACATCAAACTTTCAAACCAATAAATAGAAATTAAAGATATTATGATAGCGAATATGATTCCATTTATGCCACCAATTAAAGTTTCTTTGGTTATTATTTTTATTGCATTACTAGTAGTTAGTTCTTTAACTGCAATAGCTCTCACTGCAACAGTTAAGGTTTGAGTACCTGCGTTAGCACCCATAGAAGCTACTATTGGCATTAATATAGCTAGAGCAACTACTTTTTCTATTGCAGCTTCAAACAAACCTATAACTATTGAAGCTACAACAGCTGTCATTAAATTTACAATTAACCATGAAATTCTAGATTTTGTTGTACTAATAACTGATTCATACAAATCGGTATGATCTACGCCTCCAAGCTTTAAAATATCTTCTTCCCTTTCTTCTTCAATAACTTCGACAACATCATCAACTGTAATTGAGCCAATAATTTTTTTTTGATTGTTAATAACAGGAGCACTTACTAATCCATATTTATTAAATAAGAGAGCTACATCTTCTTGATCTGTATTTACATCAATTAATCTTAATTCTTTATTTATTATTGAATTTAATTCTATTTCTCTTTTTGAGCCCATTAATCTTCCTAATGGAACTATCCCTTTTGCTTCTTTGGTTTGATTAATTAAATAAATATCGTAGAAATCTTCAGGTAAATTTCCTTTATTATTTCTCAAATAATCAATTGCTTGACCAACATTCCATGATTGATCAATAGCAACAAATTCTCTTTGCATTAATCTTCCAGCGGAATCTTCAGGGTAATTTAAACCTTCTTTAACTAAAGTTCTTTCTTCTTTATCTAAGTTTTCTAAAAAAATATTTTGATTTTTTTCTTCTAAATCTTCTGCTAAATCTACGGCATCATCTATGTCTAAACTTTTTGCGTTATTAGCTAACTGTTTTATATCTAAAGTTTCAATTATTTCTTCTCTAAGACTATCATTCAAATAAGTTAAGATTTCAGGATCAAAATTTTTATCCATTATATTTAGAAGACTTAATCTTAAAACTGGATCTAAATTTTGAAGAATTTCTGCTATGTCTGCATTATGAAAGTCTTTTAAAAAAGATAAAATTTTATCATATTTATAATTTTCTAGATAATCAGTTACTAATCGAATTGATTCATTAGAATTGTCATCATCTTTTTTAATTATAATTTCTTCCATATTAATTGGTGCGGCTGAGAAGACTTGAACTTCCACAGGATAAATCCCACAGCGACCTCAACGCTGCGCGTATACCAATTCCGCCACAGCCGCATATATACTAGAATTAAATATCAGATAGGATATTAACTATCAATAAAGTATATGAATGACATGAATCAGATTGAAATTAAAATATCTAATGAAGAAGTAAATTATAAGGAGGCTGTTTTATTTATGGAGTCTAAGGTAAGAGATATTAGTGAAAATCATTCAAAAGAATTACTATGGTTTCTTTGTCATAATCATATATTTACTCAAGGCACAAGTGCTTCAGATGATGAAATATTAAATTCAGATGTTATAGAAGTATTGAAGACAAATCGTGGTGGAAAAACGACTTATCATGGACCAGGCCAAAGAATTGTTTATTTTATGTTAAACTTAAATAATAAAAAAAAGGATATAAGAAAGTTTATTTCTATAATTGAAAATTCTGTAATTGATTTTTTAAAGAACTACAATGTTGAAGCAAGAGCATTTAAAGATAGAGTCGGTATTTGGGTAATTAAGAATAATAAAATGACATTTGATAAGGAAAAAAAAATTAGTGCTATTGGTCTTAGAGTTAAAAAATGGATTACTTATCATGGAATGAGTTTTAATATTAATCCTGATTTAAAATATTATAATTCTATTCATTCATGTGGATTAAAAGAGTATGCAAATACTTCATTGAATGAGTTAGGTATTAAAATAGATCAAAAAGAATTTGATGAAGGTTTTAAAAAAATTTTTTTAAACAAATTAAAAACTATTTAATTCTTTTTCTAAATTTCCTTCAAATTTTAATTTATTTTTTTTAATAAAAGTAAGAAAATAATCAGGTAATTCTGAAATAAAACTAAATTTTTCTTCATAAATTGTAAATTTCAAAGCAAAGGCATGTAACATTAGTTTTTCATTATTGTACTTAGAATTAATATTATATTTTTGATCACCTATTATTGAGCAACCAAGATTTTTTGAAACTTTTCTTAATTGATGAGTTTTGCCAGTTTCAGGGTTATATAGAATTTGTGTTATATTATTTTTATTACCAATAACACTGTAATTAGTTATAGTTTTTTCAATTTCCTGATTTTTGTTTTTTATATTTAAAAGAACTTTAGAATTTTTATTTTTTGGACTTCCCTCACATAAAGCAATGTAAAACTTTGTAATTAAATGTTGTTTAAAAAGTGTTGAAAAAGATCTTGCATATTTTAAATTTTTCGAAATCAAAAGCAAACCTGATGTCTCTTTATCAAGTCTGTGAACGAGTCTATAATTGGGGTTAATATTTTTTATTATATGGTCAATCGAAACATTTACTTTACTGCCTCCTTGTGTTGCAATATCTGACCATTTATTGATAACTAAAAAATTGTTATTTTGAAAAATAATTGATTTATTAAACTTTTTTAAATCATTATCTGATATACTAATATTTTTCTTATAAATTATTTTATTTTTGTAAAGTTCTTCATGGAAATTTAATATAATTAAATTATCATTTAATTTGACAACATAATTTGCTTTTGTGCGAGAGTTATTAATTAATATATTTTTCTTTCTGATATTTTTTTCAATAAAACTTTGTGTAAGAGAGGTAAATAAGTTCTTTAAATACTTATCAAGCCTAACTTCGTAATCTTTCTTAATTTGTATTTTTTTTATCAAATTAAAACTTATTAATTAACATTCCAAAGTATGCAAATAAAATGCAGACAAATATTGAAATAGAAATATATATAAATGCTATAAGGATTTTTTTAGAAATAATTAAATTAACAACTTCATAGGAAAATGCGGAAAAAGTAGTAAATGATCCAAGTAAACCTATAATTAAAAAAAATTTAACAAAATTTTCGTTTATGTTTTTTGAGAAATCCGAAGTTACAAGATATCCAATCAAAAAGCAGCCTATAATATTTACTGTAAGAGTCCCATAAATACTTGAGGTAAATATAGTTTTGCTTAAGTTTGTTAGAATATATCTTAGTATTGCTCCAGTTGCTCCACCTGTAGCTACAAAAATTAAATTAATCAATATTTTCTAAATTGGAGGTTGTTGATCTACTTCTTCAGTAGGTTTTTTTTCAATCACTGGACCGCTATCTTGACCTTTAGCATTTTCATCTCTCTCAATAAACTCAATAACAGCCGTAGGTGCGTTATCACCAAATCTATTGCCAAGTTTTATTATACGAGTATATCCCCCATTTCTATTTTTATACCTATCAGCTAAAACATCAAAAACTTTTTTGGACATTTTATGATCTTGTAAAATAGAAACAGCCTTTCTTCTTGATATTAAATCACCATTTTTTCCTAAAGTAACAATTTTTTCTATAAATCTTCTTAGTTCCTTAGCTTTTGCTAAAGTAGTTGTTATTTGTTCATGCTTAATAAGAGCATTTGACATATTCATAAACATAGCTTTTCTGTGAGAACTAGTTTTATTTAGTTTTTTATTTTTAATATTATGCTTCATACTAATTATTTATTAAATGGATCCTCATATTTTTTTGCAAGTTCGTCAATATTTTCTGGAGGCCAATCAGGAACTGACATTCCTAAGTTAAGCTCCATCTGTTGAAGAACTTCTTTTATTTCATTTAGAGATTTTCTTCCAAAGTTTGGGGTTCTTAACATTTCTGACTCAGATTTTTGAACAAGATCCCCAATGTATATAATATTATCATTTTTAAGACAATTTGCAGATCTTACAGATAATTCTAGTTCTTCAACCTTTTTTAATAAATTTGAATTAAAAGATAAAGAGTCAACTTGTGATTGATCAGGTAGAACTTCTGGTTCATCAAAATTAATAAAAGGTTGAAGTTGATCTTGTAGAATTCTAGCAGCTAATGCAATTGCATCATCTGGAGTGATTGATCCATTAGTTTCAACTTCAAAAACTAATTTATCAAAATCTGTAACTTGCCCAACTCTACTATTTTCAACTTTATAAGATGCTTTTATAACTGGACTAAACATAGCATCTAATTTAATTTCTCCAATTACTTTATTTTCATCCTCTGCTACTTCTGCAGAAACATATCCTTTACCTGTTTCAACATTTGCTTCAATTTCAATATCAGCGTTAGAGTCAAGGGTCATAATTAATTGATCAGGATTCATTATTTCAGTTTCAGAATCTGTTTCAAAATTTCCAGCCCTTAATTCACCTGAGCCTGATGATTTCAAATACATTTTTTTTAAACCTGGAGAGTGTACTTTAACTCCTATTGATTTTAAGTTTAAGAGAATGTCAGTAAGATCTTCTTTTACACCAGGGATAGTTGAAAATTCATGCAGAACACCTTTTATCTTTACTGAAGTAATTGCAGCGCCTTGTAATGATGAAAGTAAAATTCTTCTTATTGAATTTCCCAACGTTAGACCAAAACCCCTTTCAAGAGGTTCTGCAATTAATTTTCCAATTCTACCATTACTCTCTTCAACATTGACTTCCATCTTTGTTGGCTTAATTAATTCGCTCCAGTTTTTTTGTAACACTTAAATGCTCCTTTATTTATACTCTTCTTCTTTTTCTAGGCCTGCAACCATTATGTGGTATTGGAGTAACATCCTTTATTGATGTTATTACATAACCTATAGATTGTAGTGATCTTAACGCTGACTCTCTTCCAGAACCTGGGCCAGATACCTCAACTTTTAGATTTTTTAATCCATACTCCTTAGCTTTATTTCCAACATCTTCAGCAGCGATTTGTGCCGCATAAGGTGTTGATTTTCTAGATCCTTTAAAACCTTTATGTCCAGAAGATGACCATGCTAATGCATTTCCATTCTCATCTGTTATAGTGATAATAGTGTTATTAAATGATGATACAATGTGTGCGACACCAGAGGATAATTTTTTTTTAATTTTAGATTTTTTTTTCTCAACCATGTTATCCTTTAGTTACTTTTTTCTTCCCAGCAATGGCGACTGCTTTACCTTTTCTTGTTCTTGCATTTGTATGAGTTCTTTGACCTCTAACAGGTAATTTTTTACGATGTCTTAGACCTCTGTAGCAGCCCAAATCATTTAATCTCTTTATATCTAAAGAAATTTTTCTTCTTAAATCACCCTCAACAGAATAATCTTTATCAATCAAATCTCTAATTTTATTTATTTCTTCTTCATTTAATTCACTCACTCTTTTAGAAATATCAATTGATGCATTATTACATATATCTAAGGCAATTTTATTACCAATTCCAAAAATATACGTAAGTGCAATGTTTATTTTCTTGTTAGTTGGTATGTTGATGCCTGAGATTCTAGCCATAAAGAAATCCAAAAAAAATGAATGAGGGTGAATACATGATTATTACATAGGTAGTCAAGAAAAGATATATAGAATTTTGGCTGATTTTCATGATTTTTTTAAAATTTTCTTAATATTTTTTGTTATTTCATGAATTTGCTGAGATCCATCTATTTCATAAAATATATGACTTTGAGTCTTTTTGTAAAAATTGGATACTTTCTCTGTAGTATTTTTGTATTCAGAATATCTTGTTTGTATAACTTCAATCTTATCATCTTCTCTACTCTCTTCAGAAGATCTTTTTAAAATCCTATTTTTCAAGATTTCAAAGCTCAATTTAATATTAAATATATAATTTATTCTATTTCCTGAATTTTCTAAAAAATTGTTTAAGTATTCAGATTGAGCTAAAGTTCGTGGGTACCCATCTAAAATAAAACCTTTATTTGACTCATTTGATAATCTTGACAAAACAATTGAATTCAAAATATCATCAGAAACTAATTTACCTGATGACATAATTTCTTTCAATTTTATGGCTAGAGCATCTTTTTCAAGAATTTTTTTTCTTAAAATTTCTCCAGTCGAAAGATGAGATAGCGATAAGTCTTCTGAAATAAGTTTAGCTTGAGTACCTTTTCCAGCTCCTGGTGGGCCAAAAAAAATGATATTGTTCAATTTATCTTCTACCTTTTAATTTAGTTTTTTTAAGAAGTCCTTCATATTGATGTTGAAATAAATGAGACTGAACTTGAGTTATAAAATCAATCATCACAACAACAACAATTAGTAATGCAGTACCGCCAAGGTAAAAAGGAATAGAAGTCCTTGATAATAAAAATTCTGGTAGTAGAGCAACAAAAGTTAGGTAAATCGTTCCTATAGTTGTTAATCTTATTAATACATATTCAATATATTTTGCAGTGTTTTCCCCTGGTCTTATACCAGGTATAAAACCTCCATATTTTCTTAAGTTTTCAGCTTGTTCATCCGGATTAAAAACTATGGATGTATAGAAAAAACCAAAAAAAATTATCATTGCTGCATAGAGTCCTAAATACAATGGTTGACCTCTTCCAAGGTAGCTGGAGATAAGAATAAAAATATCACTTGAAGAACCAGCTCCAAAACCAGACATAGTATTTGGAAGTAATAAAATTGAAGATGCAAATATAACGGGTATAACACCTGCTGTATTTATCTTTAAAGGTAAATGAGAACTTTGACCACCGTATATTTTATTACCTACTTGTCTTTTGGGATATTGAACTGGTAGCCTCCTTTGACCTTTTTCAACAAAAACAATAAAAACTATTAATAAAAGTATTAGAATTAAAATTCCAAGGATAAAGGCAATACTGAGCTCTCCTGTTCTTCCTAATTGAAGAGTGCTAACAAAAGCACTTGGTAAATTCGCAATTATACCAGCAGTAATAATTAATGAAATTCCATTTCCAACACCTCTGGATGATATTTGTTCACCTAGCCACATTAAAAAGATTGTACCTCCGACTAATGTTATAACAGTAGTAAGTCTAAAAAATAGACCAGGCTCAAACACTATATTTCCATATGTGGTTTGCATAGATTCCAAACCTATTGATACTCCGTATCCTTGAACTGCTGCAATTAAAACGGTCGCATATCTTGTATATTGAAGTAATTGACGTCTACCTTTTGATCCTTGTTCTTTAAGTGATTTTAAATAAGGAATTGCAGATTGCATTAGCGTCATTATTATAGAAGAGGAAATATATGGCATTACACCTAAAGCAAATATCCCCATTCTGCCAAGAGCACCTCCAGAGAATGTATCAAATATACCTAATATACCTGAAGATTGTTGCTCAAAAAACTGTTGAAGAGCAAGTGGATTAATGCCTGGTATAGGTAAGAATGTACCTAGACGAAAAACAATTAATGCTCCTAAGGTGAATAGAAGCCTTTGTCTTAACTCGGTAGCTTTTCCAAAAGCACTAAGATTTAAATTATTTGCTAATCTGTCTGCAGCTGTAGCCATTTATTTCTTTGTTAGTTTTATTTTACCACCAATTTTTTCTACAACCTCAATCGCTTTTTTTGAAGCATATGAGATTTCAAAATTAATTGATTTTTCTGGTTCTCCTACATTTAGAAGTTTGAGATGACCTTTTGATCTTTTTAATATTTTTTTATTAAATAGTTCTTCTTCATTTATTTCATTTGGATTTAGACTATATTTTTTAATTAAATTATTAACTGTGACAAAATTTATATTTTGAGTTTTTATTTTAAAAGGATTTTTAAAACCTCTTTTTGGAAGCCTTCGGTAAATTGGCATTTGACCTCCTTCAAAGCCATTTATTGAAACACCTGATCTAGATTTTTGTCCTTTTACTCCTCTACCTGCAGTTTTTCCAAGTCCAGAACCAGAACCTCTACCTCTTCTTTTCCTTTGCTTACTAGATGTTGAAGTTGATTTTAATTCATTGATTTTCATTTTTAACCATTCTTGCTTGAAGTTATTTCATTTATTTTTTTTGATCTTTTTGAGGCAACTGATTTTGGAGACTCAGACATTTTAAAAGCATTAATAGTAGCCTTTAACATATTATGTGGATTTGAAGTACCTGTTGATTTAGCAACTACATCTTTAATACCTAAAGATTCAAATAAAGCTCTCATAGGCCCTCCTGCAATTATACCTGTTCCAGGTGCAGCTGTTCGAAGTATAACCTTTCCAGCTCCAAATCTTCCTACAGTATCATGATGAATAGTTCTATTTTCTTTTAAGTGAACTCTAATCATTTTAGTTTTTGCATTTTCAGTTGCTTTTCTTACAGCTTCTGGAACTTCTTTAGCTTTACCAGTTCCGATACCCACTCTGCCTTTATTATCACCTACAATCATTATTGCAGCAAATCCAAATCTTCTACCACCTTTAACAACTTTAGCCACTCTATTAATTGTAACTAAATGTTCGGTTAATTCATTTTTATCATTTTCAAACATAATTTACCTTTAGAATTTAAGTCCCTCTGACCTCGCAGCATCTGCGAGAATCTTTATTACTCCATGATACTTGTATCTACCTCGATCAAAAGCAACTTCATCTATACCTTTAGATATTATTTTTTTTGCAATATTTTTACCAATTTCTTCAGCTATTTCCTTCCTTGATAAATCCTTTTCTCTCAATGATTTCTCAATAGATGATGAACTAACTATAGTTGTTCCATTTTTGTCGTCAATAAGTTGAGCGTAGATATGATTATTAGATCTAAAAATTGTTAATCTTTTCCTATTAGAAAATTTTTTAATTTTATATCTTACTCTTTGCTGTCTATTTGTCATAATCTATTTCTTTTTGCCTTCTTTTCTAAATATAAATTCGTCTGTATATTTTATTCCTTTGCCTTTGAATGGCTCAGGTTTTCTGAATGATCTAATTTTTGCTGCAGCAGCTCCTAATTTTTCTTTATTTATACTTGATAATTTAATTAAATTTTGTTTTGGGCATTCTATTTTTACATCTTTAGGTATTTCAAAATTTATATCATGACTATAGCCTAACTCTAGTTTTAATTTAGAACCTGTTACACTTGCTCTGTATCCTGTTCCGTTTAATTCCAATGTTTTTGTAAAACCCGTGGAAACACCGTTGATAGTGTTAGCAATGATAGCGCGAGTTGTCCCCCAATTAGGGTCTTTATCAGTTTCTTTTAATGGAATTACTTTAACCTCGTCTTCTTTAATATTTATATTAAATTTTGAGTTAACCGATATTTCGATTTGGCCTAATTTACCTTTTGCAGAAAAAATACCATTATTAAAGCTGCATTGTATATCTTTTGATATCTTTATAGGGTTTTTTGCTATTCGTGACATTTAAAAAACCTCACAAAGTATTTCTCCACCAACATTATTTTTTTTTGCTTGTTGATCGGACATAACACCTTTGGGTGTTGAAAGGATTGAGATTCCTAGGCCTCCATAGGGCTTATTAAGCTCGCTAATTTTCGAATATTTTCTAATTCCAGGTTTAGATATTCTTTTTATTTTTTTAATAACGGGTAAACCATTATAATACTTAAGATCAATTTTAATAGAATTGACTCCTTTTCTCTCTTCTATATTTTTAAAATCTCTAATATATCCTTCATCTTTGAGTACGCTTAAAACATTCATATTTAATTTTGATTTAAGACACATTGTTGTTACCTTTTTAGCTTGATGAGCATTTTTAATTCTAGCAAGCATATCTGAAAGTGAATCATTAAATGACATTATAATCTCCTACTCTCTTACCAACTTGACTTTACAACTCCTGGAAGATCGCCAGTCATTGAAAGTTCCCTTAATTTAATTCTTGATAAACCAAATTTTCTATAATTACCCCTAGGTCTACCTGTAATTTCGCATCTATTTCTATGCCTTATTGCAGATCCATTTCTAGGAAGATCGTTCAATTTATTTTGAAAAATAATTCTTTCTTCCAGAGAAATATTTTTATCTTTTATTTTATTTTTAAGAATACTTCTCTTTGATTTATGTTTTTGTATTAACTTCAATCTAGATAAATTTTTTTGAATTGAACTTAGTTTAGCCATATTCCCCCTAATTTAATTCCTTATCGCTAAAAGGCATATTAAAACTTTTTAATAATTGAAGTGCCTCATTGTTATTTTTTGCAGATGTACAAATTGTTATATCCATACCTCTTATTTTTTCAACTTTATCAAAGTTTATTTCTGGAAATATTACATGCTCTTTAATTCCCATTGAAAAATTTCCATTACCATCGAAACTTTTAGAATTTAAACCTCTAAAATCTCTAATTCTTGGAATAGCTATGTTTACAAGTCTATCTAAAAATTCATACATAATCTTATTTCTAAGGGTTACTTTAACACCTAAAGGCATGCCTTCTCTAATTTTAAATCCAGATATGGCTTTTTTTGAATTTGTCTTAACTGCTTTCTGCCCGGATATTAAAGTCAGGTCTTCTAGAGCTTTGTCAATTAATTTAGAGTCATCTTTTCCTTCACCAATACCCATGTTTAATATTATTTTTTTTAGTTTTGGAACTTCATATATATTTTTAAAGCCTAACTTTGATTTCAAATCTTGTTTTATATGTGTATTGTAAATATCAAGTAATCTGCTCATTTATATTTCCTTACCAGATTTTTTGTTTATTCTAATTTTTTTATCTTTAAGAATTTTGTATCCAACTTTTATAGGTTTTTTTAATTCCTGATCATAAAATGCAATATTTGAGATATGAAGTGGCATTTCTTTTTCTACAATTCCACCTGGCTGGTTATTGTCAGGTTTTTGGTTTTTTTTAACTTTATTAATCTCAGAGACGATTACTTTCATTCCTTTAGGGATCATCTTGACTATTTTTCCAGTTTTACCTTTATCCTTACCTGTCAAAACAATAACTTCGTCACCCTTTTTTAGTTTAATTTTATTCATTATATCACCTCTGGGGCCAAACTAATAATTTTCATAAATTTTTTACTTCTAAGCTCTCTAGTAACAGGCCCAAAAATTCTAGTAGCTATGGGTTCCTCTTGTTTATCTAAAAGTACAGCTGCATTCTTATCAAACCTAATTGCTGTACCATCAGATCTCTTGAAATCCTTTGATGTTCTAACAACGACTGCTTTATAAACGTCGCCTTTTTTTACTTTTGCTCTTGGTATTGCATCTTTAATTGAAACTACAATAATATCTCCTATTGAAGCAGATCTTCTTTTGGACCCGCCCAACACCTTAATGCATTGTATTTTTCTAGCACCAGAGTTATCCGCCACAAATAAATTTGATTGCATTTGAATCACGATTTTTCTCCATGAATTGATAAAACTTTCCATTTTTTTAGTTTAGAAATAGGGCTAGACTCTATAATTGACACGTTATCACCAATTTTAAACTCATTATTTTCATCATGAGCGTGGTATTTTTTGCTGCGTCTAATTATTTTTTTATATAGTTTATGTTTTATTCTCCTTGTAACATTAACTATTATTGTTTTATTTGAATTAGAAGAAACAACAACTCCTGATAAAATTCTTTTAGGCATTTTTTTCTCCAGTACCTTTTAGTAAATCAAACTTCAATCTAGCTATTTTTTTCTTGGTAATTTTTATTTCAGAAGTTTTTTCAAGTTGGCCAGTAAACTTTTGAAACCTAAGATTAAGAAGATTCTTTTTTAACTGTAATATCTCTTCGGCAGATTTATTATTTAATTTAGTTTTTTTATTCATTATGTGTTTCTTTCAACAAACTTACATTTAATAGGAAGTTTAGCAGCTGCTAAAATCATTGCTTTTCTAGCATCATTTACATCGACTCCATCAACTTCAAACATTATTCTTCCAGGCTTTACCCTACATGCCCAGTATTCTATTGATCCTTTACCTTTTCCCATTCTTACTTCGGCAGGTTTTTTTGATACTGGAACATCGGGAAATATTCTAATCCACATTCTACCAGCCCTTTTTAAATATCTTGTAATTGCTTTTCTAGCAGCCTCAATTTGTCTCGATGTAACTCTTTCAGGTTCTAGAGCTTTTAGTCCATAACTACCGTAGTTCAATGCATAATTTCCTTTTGCTGAACCATGTATTCTACCTTTAAATTGTTTTCTAAATTTAGATTTTTTGGGTGATAGCATATTCATTATCTTACACTTCCTTGATCAATTTGTTTTTTTTCGCTAGCGTATGGATCTTTCGAGAGAATTTCTCCTTTATTTATCCAGACTTTAATTCCACAAATACCATAAGTTGTTTCTGCTTCAGCAGTTGAATAGTCAATGTCACCTCTCAATGTATGAAGAGGTACACTTCCTTCATGATATTTTTCAGTTCTTGCGATTTCAGCTCCACCTAACCTTCCACTACATACAACTTTAACTCCCTTTGCTCCCAATCTCATTGCTGATTGTACAGCTTTCTTCATTGCTCTTCTAAACGAAATTCTTTTCTCAAGTTGGGAAGCAATATTTTCAGCAACTAACTTAGCTTCAACTTCAGGCTTCCTCACTTCTTTAATATCTAAAAATACTTCAAGATTGGACATTTTAGAAAGATCATTTTTTAAAGTTTCAATATCAGCTCCTTTTTTACCAATTATAATACCAGGTCTTGAACTATAAATTGAAAGTCTTAATTTTTTTGCAGCTCTTTCTATATTTATTTTTGAAATACTTGCATTTTTAAGTTTTTTTGCAACGTAATTTTTAATTTTTAAATCTTCATGCAATAATTTTGTATATTCATTTTTAGAAAACCATCTTGATGACCAGGTTTTATTAATGCCAAGTCTTATTCCATAAGGATTAACTTTTTGTCCCATTATAATTTTTCCTTTTTTAATTCTTCTCTTTCTTCAACTATAATAGTAACTTTACTAAAAGGTTTAATAATTGAAGCAGCCCTTCCTTTAGCTCTAGGTCTCCATCTTTTCATTCTTAGACTTTTACCTACAAAGGCTTCTTTAACAAATAGTTTATCAATATCTAATTGTTTGTTGTTTTCTGCATTAGCAATAGCAGCATTTAATATTTTTAGAATATTTTTAGAAATTCTTTTCTGAGAGAATTTAAGCTGGTTCACTGCCAAGCTAACTTTCATATTAACAATACTATTAACTAATAATGAAAGTTTTACAGGACTTGTTCTTACCATATTATCTTTTGCTAATGCTGTTAAGTTTTGATTCATTTTTGCTCTGCTTTCTTATCAGCTGCTGTATGGCCCTTAAATGTTCTAGTTGGAGAAAACTCACCAAATTTGTGACCAACCATTTGCTCATTAACAGTTACAGGCACAAATTTTTGGCCATTATAAACTCCAAATGTAAGGCCAACAAATTGAGGCAAAATAGTAGATCTTCTAGACCATGTTTTTATTACTTCTTTTCTTCCAGATTGAGATAGTTTGTCTGCTTTTTTCATGAGAGTTATATCCACAAATGGTCCTTTCCAAACTGATCTAGTCATTATTTTTTCTTCCTTTTGATAATAAATACATCTGTTTTTTTATTATTTCTTGTTTTTTTACCTTTGGTAGATACTCCCCAGGGAGTTACTGGGTCTCTTCCACCTGAGGTTCTTCCTTCACCACCACCATGTGGATGATCAACTGGGTTCATTACAACACCTCTTACTTTAGGTCTAAAACCTAAATATCTTTTTCTACCCGCTTTACCTAATTTAATATTTTTTTGATCTGAATTAGAGACTTCGCCAATGGTTGCTTTACATTTTTTATTGATATGTCTAATTTCTCCTGAAATAAGCTTTATTTGAACATATGGTTGCTCTTTAGATACTATTTGAGCAGAGGCACCAGCAGATCTAACAAGTTGTCCACCTGCACCTGGTTTGAGTTCAACATTATGAATACTTGTGCCTACAGGAATATTGCTAATTGGAAGGCAATTACCATTTTTTATAGCTACATTTTCTCCAGAAATTATTTTTTCACCAACTTTTAAATTTTTAGGAGATATAATATAAGTAAATTCACCATCCTCATATTTGACTAATGATATAAATGCTGTTCTATTTGGGTCGTATTCATTACTGATCACTTCTCCATATATATCCAATTTTGAACGTTTAAAATCAATGAGTCTGTATTTTCTTTTTACACCACCACCCATTCTTCTAGATGTGATTCTTCCTTGATTGTTTCTACCACCAGTAGAATTAATTTTTGAAGTCAAGGATTTATGTGGTTTCTTTTTTGACAAATCTTTTTTTGAAACTAGAACAGTACCTCTTAATCCAGGTGTTGTTGGTTTAAATTTTATAAGCATTATTTAATCTCCACAGAAGAATCGATAGTATTACCTTCATCTAAAGTTATTATAGCTCTTTTTGTATCCTTGCGAAAACCATATTGGCCTTTAAAAGTTTTACCTTTGCCACGGAGAATAGATGTATTTACTTTGTTAACTTTAACTTTAAAAATCATTTCTATTGCGTGTTTAATTTCAAACGAGTTAGAATCTTTTGAAACAACAAATGAATATTGGTTATACTGCTGAAGGTTAGTTGACTTTTCAGTTGTAATTGGCCTTTTTATAATATCATATGCTTTTTCAATAGATATGCTTTTATTTTTTGATTTCATGAGAGCCTCTTAGCAATTTCGTTTATTGATTTCTCTTCAATAAAAATTTTGTCGTATGAAATAATATCTTTTACATTAATACCTTTGTGGTTCAGCATCGATATTTTAGGAATATTTGATGAAGCTAATTTAAAATTTTTGTTCAAGTCTGTTTCTGAGTAAATAAACAATGCACTATTAAAATTGAATTTTTTTAAATCTGAAAAAAGCTGTTTGGTTTTGAGACTATTTGTTTCAAATTTATCAATAATTATAATCTTATCTTCATTAAATTTAATTGATAACGCAGATTTTAATGCAAGTTTTTTTTCTTTTTTATTCAAGCTAAAAGAATAATCTCTATTTACTGGACCCATTGAAGTAGCACCACCTCTAAAATTAGGAGGTTTATTACTACCCTGTCTTGCATTACCAGTTCCTTTTTGAGAAAAAGGTTTTTTACTTCTACCATTCACCTCAGATCTTGATTTAGTTTTATGCGAACCTTGTCTTGATTTAGCATTTTGATATCTTATGTATTGATGGATTAAATCTGGAAGTTTTTTAATACCAAAGATTTCGGCATCAAGATTTATATCCCCTACAGATTTGTTTTTAAGATTTAGAATAGATTTTTTCATTTTTTATTTATTTTTTAACTGAGTCCTTTAAAAAAATAGTTGAATTTTTTTTTCCAGGAACTGACCCTTTAACGATTAGAAGATTATTTGTTGTATCAATATCAATTATTTTTAAGTTTTGTTTCGTTACTTTTTTATTACCCATTCTTCCAGCCATCTTTTTACCTTTAAAAACTCTGCCTGGATCTTGATTTTGTCCTGTTGAACCGTGAGAACGATGAGAAATAGACACTCCATGTGAAGCTCGCAAACCTCCGAAATTATGTCTTTTCATTACTCCTGCGAAGCCTTTTCCAATAGAAATACTGCTTGCATCAACAAATTGATCAACTTTAAAATGATCAGCATTCAGTTTGGTACCAACTTCAAGAATATTTTCGCTATCGACTCTAAATTCCTTTAAGATTTTTTTAGGATTTAAATTGATTGATGTAAAAATTTTTCTTTGGGGTTTATTTATTTTTGAAATATCTTTACCTGTTTCAATTGTGGCAAGTTGAACAGCATTATATCCATTTTTTTCTGTAGTTTTAATATTTGAAACAACACATTCATCAACTTTTAAAACTGTAACATGCGTAGATGTTCCATCATCACTATAATGTGAGGTATTTCCAATTTTAGTTGCTATTAAACCTGATCTTAGCATGTTAAATCTTTATATCTACTTCTACGCCTGCAGATAAATCTAATTTCATTAATGCATCAACAGTTTGAGGAGTTGGGTCAATAATATCCAGAAGACGGTTATGTGTTCTTATTTCAAGTTGATCTCTACTTTTTTTATCTATGTGAGGTGACTTATTTACAGTAAATCTCTCAAATCTAGTTGGCAAAGGTATTGGTCCTTTTACCTTAGCACCTGTTCTTTTAGCTGTATTAATAATATCCTGAGTACTTGTATCTAAGAGAGAATTATCGTAACCTCTTAACCTTATGCGAATATTTTGATTTTCCATTATGCTAGCTTAGCCTTTACTTCTTCAGCAACGTTTGAAGGTACTTCTTCATAGTGATCAAATTGCATTGTATAATTTGCCCTTCCTTGAGATAATGATCTAAGATTATTTACATAACCAAACATGTTTGCAAGAGGAACCATAGCATCTACAACATTTGCGTTGCCTCTGGTTGACATTTCTTGGACTTGGCCTCTTCTACTATTTAAATCACCAATAACATCACCCATATATTCTTCAGGAGTAACAACCTCAACCTTCATCATTGGTTCCAATAAAACTGGGCTAGCTTTTGAAATACCTTCTCTAAATGCTGCTCTAGCGGCAATTTCAAAAGCTAAAACACTAGAGTCAACATCATGGTATGCTCCATCATATAAAGTTGCTTTAAAATCAATACATGGAAAACCAGCTATAACTCCTGTTTGCTGTTGAGCAATTAGCCCTTTTTCGACTCCCGGTATGTGTTCGGTAGGAATGTTCCCTCCCTTAATTTGATTTATAAATTGATAACCACTACCTGGCTCTGAAGGTTCAAATTTAATTTTGACCCTAGCAAATTGACCTGCTCCTCCAGATTGTTTTTTGTGTGTATAATCAACATCAAAAGACTTTGAAATTGTTTCCCTATAAGCAACCTGCGGAGCACCTACATTTGCTTCAACTTTGAATTCTCTTTTCATTCTATCTACAAGAATTTCTAAATGAAGTTCACCCATTCCTTTAATAATTGTTTGACCACTTTCATGATCAGTAGTTACTCTGAAACTTGGATCTTCTTGTGCAAGTCTTCCAAGGGCTTGACCCATTTTTTCATGATCAACTTTTGTTTTAGGCTCAACTGCAACCTCAATAACAGGATCTGGAAAATCCATTTTTTCTAGTACTATAGGTTTATCTGTTGCGCATAGAGTTTCTCCTGTAGTTACATCTTTCAACCCAACTAGAGCTACAATATCACCAGCGTTTGCTGTTTTAATTTCTTCTCTATTGTTAGCGTGCATAAGTAACATCCTACCAATATTTTCTTTCTTTCCTGAATTTGAGTTTAGTACTGAATCTTTTGTGTTTATTGAACCAGAATATATACGAGCAAATGTTAAGCTACCTACAAATGGGTCGGTCATAATTTTAAAAGCTAAGGCACTAAAAGGCTCACTATCATCACATTTTCTAGATAACTCTTTACTATCATCATTAACATCAACTCCTTTGACACTAGCTACATCAGTTGGAGAAGGCATATAATCAATAACAGCGTCTAAAAGAGGTTGTACGCCTTTGTTTTTAAAAGCCGATCCTGTTAAAACAGGTACAAATGATCCATTAATTGTCCCTTTTCTAATACATGACTTTAATTCGTCAGTTGTTGGTTCCTTGCCATCTAGGTAACTCTCCATAATGGAGTCGTCTTCTTCAATAGCCTTTTCTATTAATTTTTCTCTATATTCAGCAGATTTTTCTTTCATATCATCTGGAATATCTAAAATATCATATTTAGCACCTAAACTTTCATCTTGCCAAATAATAGCTTTGTTTGTAACTAAATCCACTACACCTTTCAAATCACTTTCAATCCCAATAGGAAGTTGCGTTACTAAAGGATAGGAACCCAAACGTTCAGAAATCATATCTACGCACATAAAAAAATTAGCCCCAGTTCTATCCAATTTATTTACAAAACACATTCTAGGAACATTATATTTGTCAGCCTGTCTCCATACTGTCTCTGATTGTGGCTCGACTCCTGCTACACCATCAAAAACTGCAACTGCTCCATCTAATACTTTTAGTGATCTCTCAACTTCAATGGTGAAATCCACGTGACCTGGTGTATCAATTATATTAATTCTATGATCATTCCAAAAACAAGTTGTTGCTGCCGAGGTTATTGTAATTCCTCTTTCTTGTTCTTGCTCCATCCAATCCATTGTGGCTGCACCATCGTGGACTTCTCCAATTTTGTGTGATTTGCCAGTATAGTAAAGTATTCTCTCAGTTGTTGTTGTTTTCCCGGCATCTATGTGTGCCATTATTCCAATATTTCTATATTTTTCTAAGGTGTGCGATCTACTCATTGTGTTACCATCTGAAATGAGAGAATGCTCTATTTGCATCGGCCATTTTGTGTGTTTCTTCTCTTTTTTTAACTGCATTACCTTTATTATTAAATGCATCTAAAATTTCATTAGCCACCCTTTCTCTCATAGTTTTTTCATTTCTTTTTGTTGCTGAATCTACAATCCATTTCATTGCCAAAGTTTGAGCTCTTTTTGGTCTAACTTCCATAGGGACTTGGTATGTAGCACCACCTACCCTTCTAGATCTAACTTCTAAAGAGGGTTTGACGTTGTTTAAAGCTTCATGAAAAAATTCAATTGGTGTTTTGTCAGTTTTTTTTGAAACTATCTCAAAAGCACCATAAACTATTCTTTCTGAAGTAGATTTTTTGCCGTCAAGCATAATTCTATTCATAAATTTAGCTAATACCAAATCCTTATATTTATGATCAGGAAGGATGGTTCTTTTTTCTGCTGCTCTTCTTCTTGACATAACTATTTTGGTCTTTTAGCTCCATAAAGAGATCTTCTTTGTTTTCTTGATGAAACTCCCTGTGTATCAAGAGTTCCCCTTAAAATATGATATCTAACGCCTGGTAAATCTTTAACTCTTCCACCTCTTATTAATACGACTGAGTGTTCTTGTAAATTGTGTCCTTCACCTGGAATATATGCAGATACCTCCTGACCATTAGTCAGCTTAACTCTAGCTACTTTTCTTAATGCTGAATTTGGTTTTTTTGGAGTTGTAGTGTAAACTCTTGTACATACGCCTCTTTTTTGAGGACTCTTATCAAGAGCAGGAACTTTATTCCTCTTCTTTACTGTAGATCTACCTTTTCTAACTAGTTGGTTAATAGTTGGCATTTTATCCTTTAGTTAAGTGTTTGGATTTACATCCACGACCTTTAACAAATCGTAGGGGTCTTTATAAATTGATTGGGACAAAGTCAAGCAGATATGCTGAAAAAAAACTAATTTTCAGTATTTTCTGGCTGATTTTTATTAATTATTTCCTTATCTCTTTCAAATGCTATATTTTCATAGTCAGTAGTTGTTTTACCAGTTCCTGCTGGTATTAATCTTCCAACAATTACGTTCTCCTTGAGGCCATTTAATGTGTCAACTTTACCGAGAGTTGCTGCATCTGTTAGAACCTTTGTAGTTTCTTGGAAAGAAGCTGCTGAAATAAAAGAACTTGTTTGAAGACTTGCCTTGGTTATCCCAAGCAGAACTGGCTCAAATATAATCTCTTCTTTACCTTCTTTTGATAAAATTTTATTGAGTTTTAATGCATCTCTTCTCTGAATTTGTTCTCCAGCAATAAGATTTGAGGAACCTGGAGATTTAACAAGAACTTTTTGAAGCATTTGTCTAGCTATAGTTTCGATATGTTTATCGTTTATATATACTCCTTGAAGTTTATAAACTGATTGCACTTCTCTTACCAAGTATCTTGCCAACTCTTCTATACCTAAAATTCTAAGTATATCATGTGGAACAGGGGTTCCATCTACTAAAATATCTCCTTTTTTAACAAAATCACCTTCTTGTACATTCAAATATTTTGATCTCGGTATTAATGTTTCAAATGTATCTTTTTCATCTAAAGAAGTTATTATTACTCTTCTTTTATTTTTATAATCCTTACCAAAAGAAATTTTTCCATCAATTTCACACATTATTGCTGGATCTTTAGGTTTTCTAGCCTCAAATAATTCAGCAACTCTTGGAAGTCCTCCTGTAATATCTTTTGTCTTAGAGGATTCTTTAGGAATTCTAGCAATTACTTGGCCTGCTGATACTTCTTGTCCGTCTTCAACGCTTAGTATCGAATCAATAGACATTGGATAGTTAGAAAAATTTATTTCTTCATCACTATCATCTAATACTTTGTCAGATATATTAATTGCTGGTTTGAAGTTCTTACTTTTCTGATTCTGACTCCAATCAATTACAATCTTGCTAGATATTCCAGTTGTATCATCAACAGATTCTCTGAAAGAGATACCTTGTTTCAAATCAACATATTTAACAAATCCATTTTTTTCAGAAATAATTGGTAATGTATATGGATCCCATTCTGCAAGTGTCTTGTTATTTTCAACTTTATCTCCATCATTTACAAGAATTTTAGATCCAAATGGTATGTTTGATGAGTATTTATCTAAGTTTTCATCAATAACTTTTATTTTTCCATTTCTACTTAGAACAATTTTGTTTTTAAAGCGATCCTCAATAATTTTGATGTTTTCAAATTTAACTTTTCCAGAAACTGGAGAAGTAGCATTAGATTGTTCTACAGATGAACTAGCTGCGCCACCAATATGAAAAGTTCTCATAGTGAGCTGAGTACCTGGTTCACCAATAGACTGGGCTGCAATTATACCTACAGCCTCTCCAATATTTACAGATGTACCTCTTGCAAGATCTCTACCATAACATTTTGCACAAATACCATCTTCTGTTTCACAGGTTAAAACTGATCTTATTTTTAATGATCTTATTCCAAGTTTAGCAATAGGATCTAAATGTTTTTCTGAAATTATATCTCCGGAAGCTACTATCAAGTTATTATTTTCATCGAGTATATTTTCAACAGGTGTTCTTCCTAATATTCTCTCCGTAAGCGGTGATGTTATATTTCCAGCTTCAACAATTTCTTCAACCATTACACCATTTGTAGTTTTACAATCATCTTCACGGATTACTGCATCTTGCGCAACATCTACAAGTCTTCGCGTTAGATAACCACTACTTGCTGTTTTTAGTGCAGTATCAGCAAGTCCTTTTCTCGCTCCATGAGTTGAAGTAAAATATTCTAAAACAGAAAGTCCTTCTTTGAAATTAGACTTAATAGGATTTTCAATGATTTCCCCTGAAGGTTTAGCCATTAATCCTCTCATTCCAGACAGTTGTTTTAATTGTGCGGCTGATCCTCTTGCTCCAGAATGAGCCATCATATAAACTGAATTTATTGGCTGATTATCTTGTGGATTTGAAATTACATCTAACATTTTATCAGCAACTTTGTTTGTGCATTCTGACCAAGCATCAACAACTTTATTGTATTTTTCACCTTGTGTAATAAGTCCATCCTGATATTGATCTTCATATTCTTGAACTTTTAATTGAGTTGCTTTTAGAAGATTCTCTTTATCAGAAGGAATAATAAGATCATCTTTTCCAAATGAAATTCCAGCAATTGCTGCATATTTAAAACCAATTTGCATTATATGGTCAGCAAACAGCACTGTTTCCTTTTGGCCACAGAATCTGTATACAGTGTCAATTATATTACTAACTTCTTTTTTTGTTAGAGTTTTATTGATCATTTCATAAGCAATGTTTTCATTTTTAGGTAGAATATTTCCAAGAATCATTCTACCAGGTGTTGTTTCAATTTTCTCAGTATTACCATTAAAATTTTTTATACGTGCAAATATTTTTGAATGTAAATTTACATCACCGTTTTCTAGAGCTTTTTCTATTTCATTAAGATCTATAAAATACCTGCCTTCTCCAATTTGTTTTTCTCTTAATATTGACAAATAGTAAATCCCTAAAACGATATCTTGGGAAGGAACAATAATTGGTTTACCACTTGAAGGAGATAGAATGTTGTTTGTGCTCATCATCAAAACCCTAGCTTCTAATTGAGCTTCTAGACTTAGAGGAACGTGGACGGCCATTTGATCACCATCAAAATCAGCGTTAAATGCAGTACAAACCAAAGGATGTAATTGTATAGATTTACCTTCAATTAGTATAGGTTCGAAAGCTTGTATCCCTAATCTGTGTAAAGTAGGCGCCCTATTTAAGAGAACTGGGTGTTCTCTTATTACTTCTTCTAAAATATCCCATACTCTAGGATCCTCTTTTTCAACAAGTTTTTTGGCAGCTTTAATTGTATTTGCCCATCCATTAATATCAAGTTTATGAAAAATAAATGGTTTAAAAAGTTCTAGTGCCATTTTTTTTGGAATTCCACATTGGTGAAGTTTTAGATTTGGACCGACTACAATTACAGACCTCCCTGAATAATCAACTCTTTTACCTAAAAGATTTTGTCTAAACCTACCTTGCTTTCCTTTTAACATATCTGATAAAGATTTGAGTGGTCTTTTGTTAGTTGATGTAATAACTCTACCTCTTCTTCCATTGTCAAATAATGCATCAACAGATTCTTGAAGCATTCTTTTTTCATTTCTAATAATTATGTCTGGAGCTCTGAGATCAATTAATCTTTTTAATCGATTATTTCTGTTAATGACTCTTCTATAGAGATCATTCAGGTCACTAGTGGCAAATCTACCTCCATCAAGTGGTACTAATGGTCTTAACTCAGGTGGAATTACAGGCAATACCCTTAATATCATCCATTCAGGTTTATTTTTTGATAAAATGAATGACTCAATTAATTTAAGCCTTTTAGTTATTTTAGTTTTCTTTAACTCTGATTTAGTTTCAGTTAAGTCGATTTTCAATTGGTTATAATCATTTTCAAGATCTATACTCAAAAGCATTTGTTCTATAGCTTCTGCTCCGATAGCTGCACTGAAAGAGTCTTCACCATACTCATCTTGATATTCAATAAATTGTTCTTCTGATATTATTTCACCTTTTTTTAAGTCTGTTAATCCTGGTTCAACAACAATAAACTGTTCAAAATATAAAACTTTTTCAAGATTTTTAATAGTCATATCCAAAAGAGTAGCAATTCTACTTGGTAAAGATTTCATGAACCAAATGTGTGATACAGGTGCTGCTAACTCAATATGACCCATTCTGTCTCTTCTAACTTTAGATAATGTTACTTCAACGCCACATTTTTCACAAATTATACCCCTGAACTTCATTCTCTTATATTTTCCACATAAGCATTCATAATCTTTAACCGGACCAAAAATCCTTGAGCAGAATAACCCATCCTTTTCAGGTTTAAATGTTCTATAATTTATTGTTTCAGGTTTTTTAATTTCTCCAAAAGACCAAGATCTTATATCATCTGGACTAGCAATAGAAATTTTTAAACTATTAAAGTTTTGAACACCTAAATTCTGATTAAAAATATTTGTAAGTTCTTTATTCATTTGATCCTATTAAGTTAGTTAAGTTATTTTCTTTAAGATTTTCTTTGAAATCAAGATTTAAACCAAGTGATCTCAATTCTTTAACCATTACATTAAATGATTCTGGAGTTCCAGATTCAAAGTTATTATCACCTTTAACAATAGATTCATAAACTTTGGTTCTACCAGCAACATCATCGGATTTAATGGTTAATATTTCTTGTAGAGTGTAAGCAGCTCCATAAGCTTCTAATGCCCAAACTTCCATTTCCCCAAATCTCTGACCTCCAAATTGAGCCTTACCTCCAAGTGGTTGTTGAGTAACCAAACTATATGGTCCTATAGATCTTGCATGTATTTTTTCATCAACTAGATGGTGTAATTTTAACATATACATGTAGCCAACAGTTACAGGCCTCTCAAATTTTTGACCAGTTACTCCATCAAACAAAATTTCTTGACCTGTATTTGATACACCAGATTTAGATAATAAATTTGTTATGTCTTTCTCTTTAGCTCCATCAAAAACAGGTGTTGCAAAAGGAATGCCATCTTTTAGATTGTTACCTAACTCAAGTATTTCATCATCATTCATATTTTTAATAATTTTTTGATGATTATCTAGGTCATAAATTTCTAAAAGTTTATTTCTCAAACTATTAGTTTGACCTTCAGATTGAATACTTTTTATCATATCATTAACTTGTCGGCCTAAAGAGGCAGATGCCCATCCTAAATGTGTTTCAAGTATTTGACCAATATTCATTCTACTTGGAACACCTAAAGGATTTAAAACTATATCTACAGGGGTTCCGTCCTCAAGGTACGGCATATCTTCAACTGGACAAATTTTTGATATAACTCCCTTGTTGCCGTGTCTACCAGCCATTTTATCACCAGGCTGGAGTTTTCTTTTCACGGAAATAAAAACTTTTATTAATTTTAGTACTCCAGGCAGTAACTCATCACCACTTTGAATCTTATCAATTTTATTTTCAAATTTTTGATTAATATTGCCTAATTGATTTTCATAATTTTTAACTAAAGTTTCTATCTGAATATTTTTTTTGTCATCTGATATATTAATTTTTAGCAAATCAGTTAAAGGTAAATTTTCAATTTGTTCATATTTAATTATAGAATTTTTACTAAAGTTATCTATTCCAGATATAAAAGTTTGATTATTTAGTAATTCTCTTAAATGGTTGCCAAAACTTTTTTCAAGAATTTTCAACTCATCATCTCTATCACGTGCGATAACTTCTATTTGATGATTTTCTATGCTAATAGCTCGTTCATCTTTTTCAATACCTCTTCTTGAAAAAACTCTAATCTCTACAATAGTTCCTTTTACTCCTGGAGGAACTCTTAAACTTGTATCTTTTACATCTGCGGCTTTCTCTCCAAATATAGCTCTCAATAATTTCTCTTCAGGAGTCATTGGCGACTCTCCTTTTGGAGTAACTTTGCCAACTAATATATCACCTGAATTTACTTCAGCCCCAACATATACAATTCCAGTTTCATCTAAATTTACCAACATTTCTTCACTTGCATTTGGAATATCTCTTGTTATTTCTTCTGGACCCAATTTAGTATCTCTAGACATCACTTCAAATTCTTCTACATGTATTGAAGTAAATACATCGTCTTGAACTACTTTTTCAGATATTAATATGGAGTCTTCAAAATTATATCCATTCCAAGGCATGAAAGCCGCAAGTACATTTCTACCTAATGCAAGCTCACCTAAATCTGTAGCAGGCCCGTCAGCAATAACTTGATTTTTATTAACTTTATCTCCGACATTTACTAGTGGTCTTTGAGTAATACAAGTGTTCTGATTTGATCTTTGAAATTTAGATAAATTATATATGTCAATTTTGTTTAAAGACTTATCATTTTTATCAGTTATTCGAATTACAATTCTTTTAGCATCAAGCTGATCAACTATACCTCCTCTTTTAGCAACTATTGTTGATCCGCTATCATTTGCAACAGTATATTCCATACCTGTTCCAACTAATGGTGCCTTTGGTTTTATTAATGGAACAGCCTGTCTCATCATGTTTGATCCCATTAAAGCTCTATTTGCATCATCATTTTCTAAGAAAGGTATTAAAGATGATGCAACTGAAACTAACTGCTGTGGTGAAACATCCATTAAATCAATTGCATCAATATTAACGTTTATAAATTCTCCATTTTTTCTACAGCTCACTATTTCGTTTGCAAATTTTCCTTTTGAGTCTACCTCGGCATTTGCTTGAGCAATTACAAAATCTTCTTCATCAATAGCACTTAGATATATAACTTTGTTTGTTACTTTGCCTGAATTAACAATTCTGTATGGAGTTTCAATAAAACCGTATTTGTTTATTCTTGAATAAGATGCGAGACTATTTATCAATCCAATATTAGCTCCTTCTGGGGTTTCTATTGGGCAAATTCTTCCGTAATGAGTTTGGTGTACATCTCTGACCTCAAAACCAGCTCTTTCTCTATTTAAACCTCCTGGTCCTAGTGCTGATACTCTTCTTTTATGGGTAATTTCACTTAATGGATTTGTCTGATCCATGAATTGACTAAGTTGGCTAAGACCAAAAAATTCTTTAATTGATGCTACAACGGGCTTTGCGTTAACGATATCTTGAGGCATAATATTATCAACCTCCAGCGAGCTGAGTCTTTCTTTAATTGCTCTATCCATTTTTAATAGACCAATACGATATTGATTTTCAAGTAGCTCACCTACCGATCTTACTCTTCTGTTAGCCAAATGATCAATATCATCTATTTCACCCTTGCCATCTATTAAGTTATGCATATGTGATACAACATCTAAGATATCGCTCTTATCAAGAATTCTTTGATCTATTTGAGTAGATTTTTTGAATTTTGCATTTATTTTTAATCTTCCAACTGAGGATAGATCATATCTATCAGCATTAAAAAAAAGATTATTAAAAAGAGTTTCTGCCGTTTCAATAGTAGGAGGCTCACCTGGTCTTAATATTTTAAAAACTTCAAAAAGTGCTTCTTCCCTAGATCTAGCTTTATCTAGTTGCAAGGTATTTCTTATATAAGATCCAATTTCAATATTATCAGCTTTTAAAATATCTATTTTATTTATTTTATTTGCATTAATAAATTCAATAAATGTTTCATCAATTTCAAAACCTGCTTCAAAGAAAATTTTACCTGTCTTTTCATCAATAATATCAGAAGACAAAAAGAAGCCTACGAGAGATTCTTCATTTATAGTTATGTTGGAAATATTTTTCTTTTTTAAATCATTAATAATTTTTTGATTAATTTTTGTTCCTTTAGAAAGAATAACTTTACCGTTTTTTGAGTCAAGAATATCAAAGTTTAAAATTTTGCCTTTAAAAAAAGATAGATCTTGTTTAGATGACCAGCCAAATTCATTTTTTTTGTATAAAATATTTTCGTAAAATAAAGATAAAATTTCTTCGCCAGTCATACCTAAGATTCTTTTTGGATCTGCCTCAATTTTATTTTTTTCACATTCTCTGATATAATTTTCAGAAACATCACTTAACAAACATTTAAAGAGAGTGGTTACAGGAAACTTTCGTTTTCTATCGATTCTAGCATGTATATTGTTTTTAGCATCGTGTTCAAAATCAAGCCAAGAACCTCTGTATGGAATAATTCTTGCATTAAAGAGATATTTTCCACTCGTATGAGTTTTTCCAAAATCATGGTCAAAAAATACACCAGGCGAACGATGCATTTGACTAACTACTACTCTTTCTGTCCCGTTAACTACAAATGTAGCATTTTTTGTCATTAGAGGAATATCACCCATATAAACTTCTTGTTCTTTAATATCTCTTACTGATTTAGTACCTGCAATTTCATCAATATCCCAAATAATTAAACGAAAATTAACTAGTAGTGGAGCTCCATAAGTCATTCCTCTTTGGGAACATTCTTCAACATCATATTTAGGAATGCCTAAATTATAACTTACATAATCAACAGTTGCTCTTTCTGTATAGTCATGAATAGGAAATACAGATTTAAAAATTGAATGCAGACCAGTATTTTCTCTTTTCTCTGGATCAGTTTTAAGTTGTAAAAAACTATCAAATGATCTTTTTTGAACCTCAACGAGATTAGGCAAAGATGTTACAAGAGGTATTTTACCAAATGATTTTCTTATCTTCTTTAAATTAATATGGTCTAAACTCACGTTTTCTCCTTCAAATAATTATAAAATTATGGGCCTAATAGGCCCATAATTTATTTTAATGTAACTTTTGCGCCAGCTGCCTCTAATGATTTTTTCATTTCTTCAGCTTCTTCTTTTTTTACACCTTGTTTAAGTGGTTTTGGCGCACCCTCAACTAAGTCTTTAGCTTCTTTTAAGCCAAGACCAGTGATTGTTCTAACCTCTTTAATAACTGCAATTTTGTTAGATCCAGACTCAGTTAATTCAATATCAAATTCTGTTTTCTCTTCCGCAGCAGCTTCTCCACCACCTGCGGCAGGAGCCGCAGCAACTGCAACTGGTGCAGCAGCGGATACACCCCATTTTTCTTCAAGCAATTTACTTAATTCAGCTGCTTCAAGAACGGTAAGGGATGATAGATCTTCAACAATTTTATTTAAATCAGCCATTTATTTCTCCTTATTACCTAGTTCGACTCTTGTTTATTGCTACTGTTAGAACTAATTAATCTTGCAATTTGTGCCCCAGGTTCAATAGTAATTGAAGCTATCTTTTGAGCAGGTGCAGATATTAATCCTATTATTTTTCCTCTTAACTCATCTAAAGAAGGTAATTTTGCAAGAAAATCAATTTTTTCTTTGTCAATTTTCTCACCATTATAACCACCTCCGATAATTTTAAACTTTTCAAATTTTTTCTCAAAACTTACTGCTACTTTTGCTGGTGCTACTGCATCATCAGAATAAGCAATTGCTGTTGGACCTTTAAAGAGTTCAGAAATATCTTTAAATTGAGTTTCAGATATAGCAAGTTTAGTGAGTCTGTTCTTAGTTACTTTGAATTTTGCTCCATTCTCTCTCATTTCTTTTCTAAGTTGCTCTGTTTCATTAACTGTTAGCCCAGAATATTCGGCAACAATTACTGAAGTAGCATTTGAAAAGTCTTCTTTAAGATTACTTACAAAATCTTTTTTTTCAGAACGTTTCACGTCAACCTCGGTTTTAATTGGATCCAAAAGATCCAATATTAGCTAAAATTAGTTTGCCCACCAAACTAATTTAAAGCCTGTCAAGAAGCAAATCAATGACTCGCTTCAGTCTATGCAGGAAATTAAGCTCAAAGCCCCTGCAGTCTTTGACAGGTGATGATCAAAGATCATCTTTTGGATTAATTAACGCAAGCTAGCTTGGTTAATATTTAATCCAACTCCCATAGTTGAAGCTATGGTAACCTTTTTTATAAAAGAACCTTTTGCAGAATCAGGTTTACTTTTACTTACTGAAGAATAAAATGTTTTAATATTTTCTAACAAATCCTCTTCACTTAAATCTAGTTTGCCAACACCAGCATGAACGATACCAGATTTATCATTTTTGAATTTAACTTGACCTGATTTAGCGTCCTTTACTGATTGAGAAATTTCATTAGTTACGGTTCCAAGTTTAGGATTAGGCATTAATCCTTTTGGACCAAGTATTTTTGCTACTTTACCTAGTTTAGGCATCATATCTGGAGTCGCAATTAGAACATCAAATTCTATTTTTGATTTAGAAATTGTTTCAATCAAATCATCACTTCCTACCAAGTCTGCACCATTATTTTTTGCATCATTTTGTTTGTCTTCATTTGCAACTACTGCGACTTTTACAATTTTTCCTGTTCCATTAGGAAGATTTACGACGCCTTTAATATTTTGATCAGTTTTGTTACTGTCAATTCCAAGATTAATTGAAATATCAATTGTTTCTTTAAACTTTACGTAAGATTTTTCTTTTAAAATTTTGATTGCTTCTAGAGGCTCGTAAACCTTTGTAGTGTCAAAATTATTTAACATTTGCTTTCTATTTTTTGTAATTTTCATCAACCTACTACCTCCATACCCATTGAAACAGCAGATCCTTTAACCATATTCACTGCTCCATTAAGATCAATAGCATTTAAATCTTGCATTTTTTCTTTGGCAATTTTTTCAATATCTTGCATTGAGACTTTACCTACTAATGATCTTCCAGGAGTTGAATTTCCTTTTTTTATTTTTGCTGCTTTTTTAAGATAAAAACTTACTGGTGGTAGTTTTGTAGTAAAATCGAAGCTTCTATCTTTGTATGCTGTTATAATAACTGGAATTGGAGCACCTTTTTCTAAATCTTTTGTTTTATCATTAAATGCTTTACAAAAATCCATTATGTTCAAACCTCTTTGTCCAAGTGCTGGACCAACGGGGGGTGAAGGGTTGGCTCCTCCAGCTGGTATTTGTAACTTAATTAAACCTAAAATTTCTTTAGCCATAGACTATACCTTTTCTACCTGAGAATATTCTAAATCAACAGGTGTTGATCTTCCAAAAATTGATACGGCTACTCTTAATCTTGCCTTATCTTCATCTATTTGTTCAACCTCTCCATTAAATGACGCGAAAGGTCCATCAATTACTTTTACTTGTTCTCCAACATCATACATTATCGCAGGTCTAGATTTTTCTACACCATCAATAACTTGTTCAGATATTCTTTTTGCTTCAGCATTACTAATAGGTACTGGCTTACCTTTGTTACCTAAAAAACCACTTAGCTTTGGGGTTGTTTTAATAATATGCCAAGTATCGTCATTTAAGCTCATTTTAATAAGTATATAGCCAGGAAATATTTTCCTTTCTGTATTAACCCTTACACCTCTTTTTACTTCAACAATGTTTTGAACAGGAACAGATATTTCTTCGATATGTTCTTTAACACCAAGTTTTGTTGCCTGGTCAAGAATGCTATCAGCAACTTTTTTTTCATAACCTGAATAGGCATGAAGAACGTACCATCTTGCTTTATTCATTAAAAACCTGAACCTATTTCAATTATTTTTCTTATTGAAAAAGACCATATTTGATCAGTTAAAAGAAAAAATAATGAAAATAATACGATTAATAATATCACTATTGCAGAGGAAATAAAAGTATCTCTTCTTTGAGGCCAGGTTACTTTTTGTAATTCTTGTCTAACTTGTCTTACAAAAAGAGCAGGTGATGTTTTCTTTTTTTCAATATTCATATTTTCTTTTCTCTTGGCAGGAGTGGCAGGACTTGAACCCGCAGCCCCCGGTTTTGGAGACCGGTGCTCTACCAGTTGAGCTACACTCCTAATAAGTATTGGCTAACTGATAGAGCGGTCTCTAAAACTATTCAATAATTTCAGCAACAACTCCAGCACCAACTGTTCTTCCACCTTCTCTAATTGCAAATTTTAAACCTTTATCCATTGCAATTGGAGACAAAAGAGTAACTTCCATAGCAATATTATCACCAGGCATTACCATTTCGGTTCCTTCTGGTAGTTTAATTGTTCCAGTTACATCAGTTGTTCTAAAGTAGAATTGAGGTCTGTAGTTTGAAAAGAATGGAGTATGTCTTCCACCTTCTTCTTTTTTTAATACATATGCTTCTGCTTTAAATTTTGTATGAGGTTTTATTGAACCAGGTTTTGCTAATACTTGACCACGTTCAACTTCTTCTCTTTTTGTTCCACGAAGAAGAACGCCAACGTTGTCTCCAGCTTCACCAGAGTCTAAAAGTTTTCTAAACATTTCAACTCCAGTACAAGTAGTTTTTTGAGGCTCTCTTATTCCAAGGATTTCGATTTCTTCTCCAACTTTAACTTGACCCTGTTCAATTCTTCCAGTTACAACTGTACCTCTACCAGAAATTGAAAATACATCCTCAACTGGCATTAAGAAAGGCTGATCAACAGGTCGGCTAGGCTGTGGTATATGTTCATCAACTGCTTTCATTAATTCCATAATTGAATTTTTTCCAATTTCATCATCTCTGCCTTCAAGCGCTGCTAAAGCTGAACCCTTAATGATTGGGATAGTATCACCTGGGAATTCGTATGAAGTAAGAAGTTCTCTAATTTCCATTTCAACTAAATCAATTAGTTCTTTGTCATCTACTTGATCAACTTTGTTCATGTATACAACAAGAGCAGGTACACCTACCTGTCTAGCTAAAAGTATGTGTTCTCTTGTTTGAGGCATTGGTCCGTCAGCAGCATTAACAACTAAGATACCACCATCCATTTGAGCTGCACCAGTAATCATGTTTTTAACATAATCTGCGTGTCCAGGACAATCTACGTGAGCATAATGTCTTGCTTCAGTTTCATATTCAACGTGTGCAGTAGATATTGTAATACCACGTTCTCTTTCTTCAGGTGCTTTGTCAATGTTTGCATAATCTGTAAATTCTGCTCCACCTGTCTCAGCTAATATTTTTGTAATAGCAGCTGTTAATGTTGTTTTACCATGGTCAACGTGACCAACTGTACCAATGTTACAATGCGGTTTGTTTCTTTCGAATTTTGCTTTAGCCATTTTTTTACCCCAATAATATTTTTGTTATGGAGCGGGTGAAGGGAATCGAACCCTCGTAGCCAGCTTGGAAGGCTGGAGCTTTACCACTAAGCTACACCCGCAACTAAACTGACTGCTTCACACACTCACTTTAATGCTTTCATCCCATTACCTCCATAATGGTGGAGGGGGTAGGATTCGAACCTACGTACGCTCACGCGGGCGGATTTACAGTCCGCTGCCTTTAACCACTCGACCACCCCTCCGTTTGAAGAAATTGGCCAATACTAATAAATTAGTATATATGTCAATCTAAAACAGCAACTTCACCTTTGCAAAATACGTATACTCGTAAAAGCAACGGCCTTTTAGACAAAAAATGCTATTTTGTACATATCTAGATTGTATTAATTAGACAAATCTGTGATATTAAATGATGACTAAGTTTAGAAATAATAAATCTAATAAAAATCAAGGAATTCATACAATTTTTGGTCAACATTCTGTTAAAGCAGCTCTACAAAATAATAAAAGAGAGCATATTGAGCTAATTATTAGTAAAAATCAGACTAATTTTCCCAAAAAATATGAATCTAAAATACAAAAAATTACCATTCTTCCTCAAAATGAATTTACAAGAAGATTTGGAAATGAGAACACAACACAAGGAGTAGTTCTAAAAACAAAAGATTTTGCAAGGCCTGATTTAGAAGAATTTGTAAAAGTAGAGAGCAAGAAATCAAAATCAGTAATATTAATTTTAGATCATGTAACTGACCCTCAAAATATTGGCTCAATAATGAGATCATGTGCATTATTTGATTGTGCAGGAATTATAGTTGGCAAAGATAATTCACCAGAGTTGACTTCATCACTTTATAAATCAGCTTCTGGTGCTGCTGAGATTGTAAATTATATTAGAGTGACAAATATAAGAAGAGCTATTTCTTTTCTGAAAAAAAATAATTATTGGATTTATGGCTTTGACAGTTCAAAAATTAATAATACAAAATTAAATTTTTCACAAAAATCAGTATTAGTTTTTGGATCTGAAGGAAAAGGTATTAGAGAATTAGTAAAAAAAGAATGCGATGAAATAATGCAGATAAACATGAAAAATAATTTAAAATATGAAATTGATAGTTTGAATGTTTCTAATGCAACTTCGATTGCATTATATCAGTTTTACTCAACGTAAATGTTATAAAGCTGGTGCCGCGTGTCGGAATCGAACTGACTACCTGATGATTACAAATCAACTGCTCTACCAAATGAGCTAACGCGGCATCAAGTTTGCATTTATATTAAATTATAAATTCAACAAGAATTTTATAAATTAAATTCCAGGAATATAAGGAACTCCATCACCCTTTACTCTTTCGTTTAATTCACTTAATGTAGAGCATGCTGTGATTGGACTAAATACAAGAAATAAAATTATTAATGTTTTTTTAATCATAGAATATCTATAACTTCTCAATTTTTGCTGCACAATATTTAAATTCAGGAATTTTTCCATATGGATCTAGAGCTGGATTAGTTAAAAGATTAGCGGCAGACTCATTATAACAAAATGGAATAAATATGACTCCATCAGGGATCGCCCTGTCTTGCCTTACTCTAATATCAATTGAGCCTCTTCTAGTTGTGACTTTTATTTTATCACCAGCTTTCATATTATTTTTAATTATATCTTTAGGTGATATTGAAACTGAAGGTTCCGGTTCGATGGCATCTAGATTTGATGCCTTTCTAGTCATAGCTCCAGTATGCCAATGCTCTAATTGTCTTCCTGTGGTTAGTATCATTGCAAATTCTTTATCAGGTACTTCATCTGGTGCAGTAACACTAGCTGGAACAAATTTACCTTTACCACTTTCGTTTGGAAATTTATCACCAAAAACAATTTCATCTCCAGGTGTAGTTGGAGATTTACTTGGATAAGTTACAGAGTTTTCATTTTCTAATCTTTCCCAAGAAATATTTTTTAATGAAGGCATTGTTAGTGACATTTCTTCATAAATTTCCTTGGGATGATTATATTTCCAATTTAAACCCATTCTTTTTCCAAGTTCGTTTGTTATCCACCAATCTTCTTTAGCTTCACCCGGAGAATCTAAAGCTTTTCTTCCCATCTGTACTTGTCTATTAGTATTAGTAACTGTTCCATTTTTTTCAGGCCATGCTGAAGCGGGGAAAATAACATCCGCATATGTTGCTGTTTCAGTTAAAAAAATATCTTGAACAACTAAATGCTTTAACATTTGTAGAGCTTCTCTTGCATGATTTAGATCAGGGTCTGACATAGCTGGATTTTCACCAAGTATATACATCCCTTTAATTGTATTCTCGTGAATAGCATCCATAATTTCAACAACTGTTAGACCTTTTTTATCATCTAAAGGAGTGTTCCAAAGTTTTTCAAAAAATACTTTATTATTATCTTTATCAACTAATTGGTAATCAGGATACATCATTGGTATAAGACCGGCATCCGACGCTCCTTGAACATTATTTTGTCCTCTTAAAGGATGTAAGCCAGATCCTCTTTTTCCGACATTTCCTGTCATTAAAGCTAGAGAAATTAAACATCTAGCATTGTCGGTGCCATGTGTGTGTTGAGAAATCCCCATTCCCCAGAAAATAATTCCTTTATTTGTATTGGCATATAAGCGTGCTACTGCTCTTATTACTTCTGGATCAATACCTGTTTCGTTTTCCATTATATCAGGTGAGTAATTCATTAAATGTTTTCTTAATTTTTCAAATCCTTCAGTTTGTTTTTTAATATATTCGGAATTAAATAAATTTTCTTCGACAATAACATTCATTATTGAGTTTAAAAGAGCAACGTCAGATCCTGGTTTAAATTGCAACATATGAGTTGCATGTTTTTTTAAGGAATGACCTCTAGGATCCATCACAATTAATTTAGAACCCTTTTTAGCAGCATTCTTAAAAAAAGTTGCTGCAACAGGATGGTTTTCTGTCGGATTTGCTCCAATGACTATTATCACATCAGAATGTTCAACTTCATAGAATGGAGCAGTAACAGCCCCTGAACCAATAGTTTCCAATAAAGCAGCTACAGAAGACGCATGACAAAGTCTTGTACAATGATCAACATTATTTGTATTAAAACCAGTTCTAATTAATTTTTGAAATAAATAAGCTTCTTCATTTGAACATTTGGCTGATCCAAAACCTGCAAGATTACTCTTACCATTTCTTTGTTTATTAAGTTTCAAAAATCCTTGTGCAGCATAATCTAGAGCTTCATCCCAAGATGCTTCTCTAAAATATTCATGAATATTCGAAAAATTAATACTTGGGTGTAAGTCTTTTGGTTTATCTTTAATTCTAATCAATGGCTTTGTAAGTCTTTCTGGATTATTTACATAATCAAAACCAAACCTTCCTTTTACACATAATCTATTCTTGTTTGCGGGACCATCAACACCATTAACATATTTAATTTTGTTATCTTTTACATTGTATTCTATCTGACAACCCACACCACAATAAGGACAAACACTATCAATTTTTTTATCTACCTTACTGTGGCCAACACCATCTTTATCTACAATAGATGCTGGCATTAATGCCCCCGTTGGACAAGCCTGTACACATTCACCACATGCCACACATGTGCTGTCACCCATTGGATCATCAAAATCAAATACAATTTTAGAATTTTCTCCTCGATATGCCATTCCGATGACATCGTTGACCTGGACTTCTCTACATGCTCTTACACAAAGATTACATTGGATGCATGCATCTAGATTTACAGCCATACTAGGATGAGAAATATCTGCCTGACATGAAGTTTTTTTTGGAAATCTACTTTCTTTAACTTCAACTTTATCTATCCATTTCCAAAAGTCAGAATTATTATCATGAGAAATTTCTTTTTTTGGCTGATCTGCTAGAAGTAATTCAAAAACTAACTCTCTAGATTTTTTAGCCTTTTCTGAAGAAGTTTTTACTTTCATACTACTAGTTGGCTTTCTAATACAAGATGCTGCCAAAACACGTTCTCCTTCAATTTCAACCATACATGCTCTACAATTTCCATCTGCTCTATAGCCAGGTTTATCGGAATAACATAAGTGTGGGATTTCTGTTCCAAGTCTATTTGCAACCTGCCAAATAGTTTCATCAGCATTTGCTTCAACTAACTTTTCGTTTAAATAAAATTTTGTTTTGTCTTTAGTCATAAGTTATTTCATTGCTAAAATATTTTAAAACAGAATTTAATGGGTTTGTTGCAGCTTGTCCTAAACCACATATCGATGCTTGAGCCATAACTTCACTTAAATCTTTTAATTTTTCTTTGTTCCAATTTTTTTCTTGCATTAATTTTACAGTTTTCTCCGTACCGGAACGGCATGGTGTACATTGACCGCAACTTTCCTCTTCAAAAAATTTTAGTAAATTAAGTGCAACATCTTTCATATTATCATGATCCGATAATACAACTACTGCTGCTGAGCCTAAAAAACATCCGGCATCCATTAATTCTTTCGATCCATAATCAAGTGGAATATCATTCATAGTAGCGGGTAGAATACCACCAGATGCACCTCCAGGAAGATATCCTTTAAAAGTATGTCCATCTGCCATACCATCACAATACTCATCAATTAATTGTTGAATTGTTATACCGGCTGGCGCAACTTTTACTCCTGGGTTCTTTACTCTTCCAGATACTGAAAAACTATGAAAACCCTTATTTCCATTGGTCCCCTTTTCGGCAAACCACTTTGCTCCTTTTTCAATTATATCTCTTACCCAAAAAAGAGTTTCTAAATTATTTGTTAAAGTAGGACATCCAAATAAACCAATTTCAGCTACATAAGGCGGTCTATGTCTTGGCAATCCTCTCTTGCCTTCAATACTTTCTATCATTGCTGACTCTTCTCCACAAATATAGGCTCCTGCCCCTCTTCTTACTATGAAAAAGTCTTTTGGAATTATTTTTTCATCTTCCATTTTATTTATTTCATCAAGTAAAATTTTTATAACTGTTGGATATTCATCTCTCATATAAATGTAAACTTTTTGAGCATTTATAAAATAGGAGGCAATTAAAGCTCCTTCTAAAAATCTATGTGGATCACTTTCTAAATATGACCTATCTTTAAATGTTCCTGGTTCACCTTCATCACCATTAACAGCAACATATTTTTTACCATTATAATTTGAAACAATTTCCCATTTTTTTCCCGTAGGAAATCCAGCACCACCCTTACCTTTCAATCCGCTTTCATTTAATGAATCCAAAACTTGTTTTTTTGAGATCACACCATTTTTTATTTTGTTCGCAATTTCATAACCACCATTTTTTTTATAAGAAGATAAATTTATATAATCTGGAATGAAGGGGTCAAAATTTTTTTCATCGATTATTTTTTTAACTTTATCAAAATTAGCCACATCAACATAATTTTTTCCTACGCAAACAGTAGGAGCAACATTGCATCTTCCCATACATGGACCAGGTACGACTTTTATATTTTTATTTTCTAAATTTTTTACATCTTGAAGTAATTTATGTGCTCCAAATAATTCACAAGTTAAACTTTCACACACTCTTACAACATTCACTGGGTTATAATCTTTACTATCTTTGACAATATTAAAGTGAGCATAAAAAGTTGCAACTTCATAAATTTCAGAAAGTGGTAAGTTAATAATAGCTGATAAAGCTACTAGATGCTTATCGTACAAAACACCAAATTTATCCTGTAATATATGCAAATATTCAATTAATTCATCTCGCTTAAATATTAATCCTGAAAACAATTTAGAAACTTCATCTAAATATTTATCTTCGACTTGTCTTCCTTTTGGAGTCCAACGTCTTTTCTTCTTTTTTAAAGAAGTTTCTGTTTGAGAAACAAATTTATCCATTCCAATTAATATTATACTATATATTAAGTATCAGAAAACTATGAAAGATTCAGTTGAAAATGAGGAATTAGTTCTTGATACTAGTGGTACAGAATGTCCTATACCAGTGCTTAAGGCTAGAAAACTTGCTTCAGAATTAAACAAAGATACAATTATTAAA
>CACIQI010000010.1 GCA_902588745.1 uncultured Alphaproteobacteria bacterium
AAATATTTTTTACAATAAATCCTGGTGCAGCGGTCATTGGATTTAAAATAAGCTCTGAACCAAATGGCATTTTGGCCATTCTTTGCCTGCTTTAATTAAATTCACCTTTTGGATAATAATTTTCAAGAATCTCAAAAGCCATTTTATTTGTTTCATATTGTAAATTAAAGGCCTCAGATATACTTTCTGAAGTTATATCATCATGAGTTGGCCCAATTCCTCCAGTAGTAAAAACATAAGAATATTTTGAGCTATATTTTATTATTTTTTTATCATCCTGGATAACAATGACTTCTTCTAACTTAATACCAGCTTCTAATAATTTTTTTGCAATATAATTTGAGTTGGTATCTTGGGTTCTACCAGAAAGTATTTCATCACCAATAACGATAACTCCTGCAGTAAAAGAACTCATATGATTAATTGATATTTTCTATATATTATTTATTAATCGTAAGTAATTATTTTTTAAATGAGAAACAACAATATCCCAATACATACGAAAAAAGATTTTGAGGGCATGAGGGAAGCTGGCTCTTTAGCAGCTGATGTTTTAGATTCTTTAAATGAAAAGATTGTTCCAGGAATAAGTACTCAAGAAATAAATGACATATGTCATAATCAAATTATTCAAAACAAAGCAATACCGGCACCTTTAAATTATAAAGGTTTTCCAAAATCAGTTTGTACATCTGTTAATCATGTTGTGTGTCATGGAATTCCTTCTGAAAGAAAAATTCTATCTGATGGAGATATAGTAAATGTAGATGTAACAGTTATTCTAAATGGTTGGCATGGTGATAGTTCAAGAATGTTTGTTGCAGGCAAGACAAATAAAAAAAATTATGAATTTTTGAAAATAACTTATGAATCTTTATTAATTGGTATTAGTGAAGCTAAACCTGGTAAGCATATTGGTGATATAGGAAATAAAATTCAGAAACTTGCAGAAGGAAAAGGTTATTCTGTAGTAAGAGATTTTTGTGGTCATGGAATTGGAAAAGAATTTCATACTCCACCTAGTGTTTTACACTTTGGAGAACCAGGTGAGGGACCAATGTTAGAACCTGGAATGTTTTTAACAATTGAACCAATGATTAATTTAGGTGGATGGCAAACAAAAATACTAAATGATGGATGGACAGCTGTAACAAAAGATAAATCTTTATCTGCTCAATTCGAGCATACAATTGGAATAACAGATGAAGGAAATGAAATATTTACATTATCTAAAAATAATACAGCTTTTCCAATAAAGGATGTATAAGTAGAAAAAATGATACCTAGATATAATAGACCTAAAATTGAAAAGATTTGGTCATTAGAAAATAAATTTACAATTTGGACAGAGATTGAGTGTTTGATTGCAGAAAAACAAGCAATGCTCGGCGTTATTCCAAAAAAAGCAGCAAAAGAAATAAGAAATAAAGCAAAATTTAATATTAAAGAAATAGAAAAAATTGAAAAAGAAACAAAACATGATGTTGTTGCTTATATTAACAATGTAAGCAAATATATTGGCGACTCATCAAAATATTTTCATTTTGGTGTAACATCAAGTGATATTATTGATACTTCATTTTCTGTACAACTTAAGCAAACCTCTGAACTAATAAGAAAAAGCTTAGTAGAATGTATTAAAAGTTTAAAAATCAAATCTAAAAAATATAAAGACACATTAATGATTGGAAGAAGTCATGGTATACATGCTGAACCTATTACTTTTGGATTAAAATTATCTTCCTTTTATTTTGAGTTTAAAAGAAATTTAGAAAGACTTGATCAGGCGATCAACGAAATATCTGTTTGTGCTATTTCTGGACCTGTTGGAACATTTAATTCTATAGACCCACGAGTTCAAGATTATGTAGCAAAAAAACTTAAACTAAATTCTGAAGATGTATCAACTCAAGTAATTCCAAGAGATAGGCATGCGTATTTTTTCTCAGTACTAGGAATTTTAGCATCTTCTATTGAGAGGTTTGCAGTGGAAATTCGAAATTTACAAAAAACAGAGGTATTAGAAGTTGAAGAAAGTTTTTCTTCTAAGCAAAAGGGTTCTTCTGCTATGCCTCACAAACGTAACCCAGTATTAAGTGAGAACTTAACAGGTATCGCACGTTATATTAGAAGTGGTGTAATACCTTCACTAGAAAATGTTGTACTTTGGCACGAGAGAGATATTAGTCATTCTAGTGTTGAAAGAATTACGACACCAGATATTACAATTGCAACTGATTTTGCACTGAGTCGTTTAAATGGCATTATAAAGAATTTAAAAGTCTATCCAAAAAATATGTTAAAAAATTTGAATATGCTTGGAGGTTTACATAGAACTCACAATATTATGTTAAAACTAATTGAAAAAGGATTGAAAAGACAACAAGCCTATAAAATTGTTCAAGAAAGTGCCATGGAAACATGGAATAATAATAAGAATTTTTCTCAAGTTTTACAAAAAAATAAAGAATTGAACAAAAAATTACATTCAAAAGAAATCGAAAATATCATTAAAGATGATAACGATCTAAAGAAAATAGATTGGATTTTTAAAAATAAAATTAAATAGTCTTTATTTTTTTTAATATCTGAACTATTTTATAGGTATGCCAATGACTGTTGAACAAATTGAACAATTTATTAAAGAAGCAATACCAGATGCAACTGTTGAAATTGAAGATCTTAAAGGAGATGGCGATCATTACAGTGCTACAGTGACGTCAAAATCCTTTTCTGGAAAAACAAGAGTAGAACAACATAAGATGGTTTATGATGCTTTTAATGGTAAAATGGGTAGTGATTTGCACGCACTTAAGCTAAAAACTGTATCGGAGTAATAATGAATAATAACGACCATGTATCTCAAAATATAGAAAATGAAATTAACTCAAATGATGTAATGCTTTTCATGAAGGGCACCCCTGTATTTCCAATGTGTGGATTTTCTGCAAGAGTAGTTGAAATATTAAATAAAGTAGGTGTTAAATTTGGAAGTGTGAATGTGTTAGAGAGTGACGAAATGAGAGAAGGTATTAAAACATATTCTAATTGGCCAACCATACCACAACTTTATGTTAAGAAAGAATTTATAGGTGGGTGTGATATCATAACTGAAATGTTTGAAAGTGGTGAATTACTAGAATTATTCAATACAAATGGAATAGACGTAAACCCGTCCTAGATTGTTAAATAACAAATTTTCTAAAGGTGTAATATTTTCCTGTATTGCAGCAATTTTTTGGGGGCTTCCACAACCTCTTTTTTTTAATGAATTAAATCACGTTGAGACTATTGAGGTTGTAGCTCACAGAGGTTTCTGGTCATTTATTTTTTTATTTTTATTATTAATTTTAATTTCAAACATAAGTGATTTTATTGAAATATTTAAATCTAGAAAAAGAATTTTTATTTTAACAATTACAGCTTTTCTTATTGCAGGTAACTGGGCAGGTTTTATTTATTCTGTAGGACAAGAAAGAGTTCAGGATGCATCAATGGGTTACTTTATTACTCCAATGATAAGTATTGTTCTTGGTTATTTTTTTTTAAATGAGAAAATAACTAAGCCTAAATTTGCATCTGTATGTTTTATGTTATCAGGTATATTATTCTTATTTATTAATTTAAATCAATTTCCATTCCTAATAATTTGGATTGGAACTTCATGGGCAATATATGGATTATTAAGAAAACAAATTAATGTCAATCCCCCAATTGGTTTACTATATGAGACTTTCATAATATCTTTAATATCTATCCCCTACTTAGTTTATTTATTTTGGCAAAATGAAAATAGTATCTTTAGTATTGATTTGAAGACATCATTATTTTTAATTCTAACAGGAGCTGTAACAATTTTTCCATTATTATTTTTTAATTTGGGCTTAAAATTTATTCAATTAGGTCTAGCTGGAGTTTTATTTTACTTAGCACCAACATTTCATTTTATAACTTCAGTATTTATTCTTAATGAAGAAATTTTACAAATTAAGTTAATATCATTTATAATTATTTGGATAGGAATAATAATTTATATTTATGATAGTTATAAAAAAGAAATTATCTTGAATAATACTCAATAACTAAATTAGGTTCCATAGTTACAGGATAAGGAACATCATGAATTAGAGGTGCTCTTAAAAAACGACCTTTCAATTCTTTTACATCAACTTCTAAGTATTCTGGAATTTCTCTTTCTTGAGAACTAACTGATTCTACAATTAGGTTAATTTCTTTACTTTTATCTCTTATTGAGATTTCATCTCCATCACTTACACTATAAGATGGAATATTAACTCTTTTTCCATTAACCTTTACATGACCATGATTAACGAGCTGTCTTGCAGAAAAAATTGTAGGCACAAATTTCATCCTATAGACTGTAGCATCTAATCTTCTTTCTAAAAGTTCAATTAAAATCTGACTAGTATCGCCTTTAATATTAGAGGCTTTTTTAAAAATATTCCTAAATTGTCTTTCAGTTAAATCACCATAATAAAATTTCATTTTTTGCTTAGCGAATAACTGGTTACCATAATCTGAAAGTTTTTTTCTTTGACCTTGAATACCATGCTGACCTGGTTTAGAATTTCTTCTATTAAATGGACTTTTAGGTCGACCCCACAAGTTTACACCCAATCTTCTATCAATTTTGTATTTTGCGTTATGTCTTTTTGTCATTAATATGAGGGGTATATAGTGATTTAAAATACTATGTCAAATTTAATATACCCAATTTTTGGCTTATTTATTTAGTTTTTTAGTAATTCCCCATAAAGTCTGCAATTCTTTCTTAGTAAGAGGGATTTTTGTGAAAATACTATAGATGTTATTTTTCATACTTTCTTTTTTTTCACTTGGAGTAAAAAAATTTTTATTTTCAAGTTTCTCAATCATGTAATTTAAGTATTTAGATAATTGATATTTACTAATATTATCTTTTTGAATTGACGTTGAATTGGTAATTTTGAAATTATTCATCTCAAATAATTTATGACTTAAAATAGTTACTGCATGAGAAAGGTTTAATGAATTACTTTTACTACTAGTTTCTATAGTAAAAATAATATCAGATAATCTCAAATCCTCATTTGAAAGCCCTGAATTTTCAGGACCAAAAAGTATTGCTGTTTTTTTATTAACAATAATTTTTCTTTTAATGAATTTAAAATCGTTAGTAGAATTTTTTTCCAAATATCTTCTTCTATTTGTTGTGGCCACAACATAAGAAAAATTAGAAAGTGCAATTTCTAAATTATCATAAACTTTAATATTCTTAATAATTTTAGTTGCTTTTTTTGCAGCATTTATTGATTTATCATTTAACCAGTTTTCTCTTGGTGAAATAACAATTAGATCTTTTAGACCAAAATTGTGCATCACACGAGCAACCATGCCAATATTTTCAGGAAGTTGAGGTCTAACTAAAATTATACTTGGATTTTTTGGAGTCAATTTTTATTCTTTAAATCATTAAATAACTTAAAAGTAATGCTATCAAAAATAGCACTATAAGATGCATCAATAATATTTGGAGATACGCCAATAGTTGTCCAATGTGTATTAGTAGAATCAGATGATTCAATTAAAACTCTTGTAATAGCACCAGTACCTTTTTCTGATGAAAGAATCATAACTTTGTAATCAGTTAACTTTAAATCTTTGAGATCAGGATAATAATCAATTAGGGCTTTTCTTAATGCACTATCAATAGCATTTACTGGACCATTTCCAGTACCCACTGTCATCATATTTGAATCTTTAACTTTTAAAAATACTGTAGCCTCTGCTTCAGTAACAATTTCACCTTTAGCATTCCATCTTCTTTCATCTGTGACTCTAAATTTTTCTAAGTTATAAAAATCCTCAAAATGACCAAGGTGACGTCTAACTAATAATTCAAAACTAGCTAAAGCAGTATCAAATGAATATCCTTCTGATTCTTTTTCCTTGATAATCTCTAAGATATTGTTGATTTCATTTGTAGGCAGATCAATATTAATCTTATTTAATTGATTTAATATATTAGATCTTCCTGCCTGATTAGAAATTACAACGTTTCTAGAATTACCAACCATTTCTGGCTCAATATGCTCATAAGTTGAAGAATTTTTTTCTATTGCAGATGCATGCAATCCACCTTTATGAGAAAAAGCATGATCTCCAACATATGGAGCATTTTTTCTTGAAGGCATATTAAGAATATCATTTAATGTTCTAGAAATATGAATTAAATTTTTTAATTTATCTTTTGAAATATTTGTTTTATATTTTGTTTTTAGAACCAAAGATGGAATTAAGGAAATTAAATTAGTATTTCCACATCTTTCTCCTAGACCATTTATTGTTCCCTGTATCTGTCTTGCTCCAGCATTAATAGCTGCTAATGCATTTGCAACTGCATTATCAGTATCATTATGAGCATGTATGCCAACATTTTGACCTGGTATAACTTTTACTACTTCTGAAACAATATTGTAAATTTCATCTGGAAGAGTTCCCCCATTTGTATCACAAAGAACAACCCATCTTGCACCAGCGTCATACGCTGCTTTAACACAACTCAATGCAAACTCTTTATTTTCTTTAAAGCCATCAAAAAAATGTTCTGCATCAAAAATTGGCTCTTTGTTTTTATTTTTTATTGAATGAATACTATCACTTATCATTTTTAAATTTTCATCCTCAGATATTTCTAAAGCATTTTTTACATGAAATGATGATGATTTACCTACAATGCAAACACAACTTGCGCTTGAATTAATAAGTGCATTTAATCCTGGATCGTTATCTGCGCTTCTACCTGGTCTTCTTGTCATTCCAAAGGCAGTCAATTTACTATTTGAAAATTTTGTATTTCTTGAAAAAAAATCATTATCAGTAGGATTTGCTCCCGGCCATCCACCTTCAATGTAATCTATTCCTAAATCATCAAGATGTTGGGATATATTCATTTTATCACTAACAGAAAAATTAACTCCTGTTGTTTGCTGACCATCTCTAAGTGTGGTATCAAATAAATATACTTTGTCTTCCATAATTACTAGATCGCTATTAGAGTATAAATAAAAATTTACTAGATTTTTCCAAGTTTTTGCAAGATTTCGTCTCTATCAAATAATGGTAGTAGATATTTTAATTCGGGTCCATGAGATTTTCCTGTCAAAATCAACCTCAAAGGCATAAATAAATCTTTTCCTTTAAGCCCAGTTTTTTTGTTAATTTTTGATGTCCAATGATCCCATGTTGTTTCATCAAAAGGATCCTCGGGTAATTCATCAACTGCCGTATTAATAAAATTATCATCAATATTTAAATCTTTAGCATTATTTATTTTTGTAATTACTTCTTCCCATTCTTTAGCTTGATTAACAAATGAAATATTATTTTTAATAAAACGCCAAAAACTCTCTTTTTGAAAATTTGATTTTATATTTGTTAACTTATGACTAATCTCATTATAACTAAATAATTTAATGGTATTTTCATTAAGATTTCTTAAGGATTCAATTGAAAATTTAGCAGAAGATCTAGATAAACTTTGAATATCAAATTTTTGTACTATTTCATTTAAATCTTTGATTGGATCAATATTACTGCTCGAGCCAATAAAAAGAAAATAATTAAGTAAAGATATATTTTCGTATCCTTCATCTCTAAAATTTTCAATTGAAAGACTTCCAAGTCTTTTGCTAAAACCCTTACCAGTTTCATCAACTAAGAATGGATGATGAGCAAATGATGGAATAGAAGTTTCAAGAGCCTTAAAAATCTGAATATGATAAGCAGTATTAGCTATGTGATCTTCCCCTCTAATAATATGCGTAATTTTTTCTTCAATATCATCAATGACTGAAGGTAAATGGTACAATAATGTTCCATCAGCTCTAATTAAAACAGGATCACTCAAATTTTTTGCATCAAATGAAACATCTCCTTTAATAATATCTTTCCAACTAATATTTTCATGGTCTAATTTGAATCTCCAATGAGGTTGCATTCCAGATTTTATTTTTTTTTCTACTTCTTCATCACTTAGATTTAATGATGATCTATCATAAATAGGTGGTTTCCCAGATGATAACAAAGATTTTTTCTTTAAAGCTAATTCCTCTTCTGTTTCAAAACATGGATAAAGCCTTTTCTTTTGTTTTAGAATTTGGATTTTTTCATTGTAAATATGTTGTCTAGAGGACTGATTAAAAGTGTAACTCCAATTTAATCCAAGCCATGTAAGATCATCTTTAATACTTATCTCAAATTCTTTAGTACTCCTATTGGTATCAGTATCATCAATTCTTAATATAAACTCACCTTGATTTTTTTTACAAAAAATCCAATTCAAAATTGCTGATCTAGCATTACCGATATGTATTTTTCCTGTAGGGCTAGGAGCAAACCTACACTTCATATTATTCTTTAGGAATTTCGCAAACAGGAATAGGCTTCATCTTATGAAGATTTGGCTTTCTAATTTCTTCGTATCTACTGTAGTATTCACTAGATTTATTTTCCATTGCTTCTTCTAATTGCTTATATGAAAGACCAAGCTGGCTTTCATCATTTCTACTATCATCCCATAAACCATCTGTCGGTGCTGCGCTAATAATATCTTTTATAACCCCAATTTCTTCGGCTAATTCCCACACCTCAGTTTTAGTACAATCTGCTATTGGCGATATATCTACGCCTCCATCACCATATTTTGTATAAAATCCAACACCAAAATCTTCAACTTTATTTCCAGTACCAACAACTATACCATTATTACTTTGAGCTATTTGGTATAGAGTTACCATTCTTAGTCTAGATCTTGAATTTGCAAAAGCTAACTCACTATCAAAATTTTGCATCGTATTTTGAAATGTTTTAAAAACGTTATCTAGCTCGATTATTTTTGTTTCTACATTTGGGTAATTTTGCTCTAAAAATTCTAAATGTCTTAAACTTAAATCATGTTGTGATGAATTTTGCTTAATAGGCATTGAAACAGCTATAGTTTTTAAACCAGTTTGAGCACATAAGGTGCTAGTAAGAGCTGAGTCAACCCCTCCTGACACTCCTATTACTAATGTAGTTGGATTATTATTTATAGATTTAGCGTAATCTTTAATCCAATTAGAAATGTATACGATTTTATCTTTTGAATTCATAAGTAATATATAAATATAAATTTATAAATTTGAAGATTGCTTTGAGAGCAATTTTTCTTCTTTTAAAAAATCTGATAATAAAAAAGCCAATTCTAGAGACTGCGAGGCATTTAGTCTCGGATCACAATATGTATGATATCTATTTTTTAGATCTTCATCTGTTATTTCTTGAAGACCTCCCATACATTCTGTAACATCTTGACCAGTCATTTCTAAATGGACGCCGCCTGGATATGTTCCTTCGCTTCTGTGAATTTGAAAAAATTGCTGAATTTCAGAAATTATATCTTTTAATGGCCTAGTTTTAAAACCCGTATTAGATTTGATAGTATTTCCATGCATAGGGTCACAAGTCCAAACAACATTTTTACCAGCTGAATTTACTGATCTAATTATTTTTGGAAGTATTCCACTAACTTTTTCATGACCCATTCTACATATCAGCGTTATTTTTCCAGACTCATTATTTGGATTCAACACATCTAATATCTTTAATAGCTCTTCTGTCTTTGTGCTTGGACCCACTTTAATACCTATAGGGTTCTCAATACCTCTTAAAAATTCAATATGTGCTCCATCAAGTTGTCGTGTTCTGTCACCTACCCACAACATGTGAGCTGAAACATCGTACCACTTACCTGAAGTACTATCTATTCTTGTTAATGCTTCCTCATATTGAAGAAGTAAAGCTTCATGACTTGTAAAGAAATCTGTTTCATTTAATTGTCTTACACTGTTTCCGTTTATTCCACATGCCTCCATAAAAGATAAGCATTCGTCAATTCTAGAAGATATCTCTCTAAATTTAGCAGCATTCTCACCTTTAACAAAATTTAGGTTCCATTGATGTATTTTATTTAAATTAGCAAACCCACCTTGAGAAAAAGCTCTTAATAGATTAAGTGTTGATGCAGACTGATTGTACGCTTGAATCAATCTATCTGGATTAGGATCTCTATCTTTTTGATTGAAGTCGATCCCATTAATTATATCACCTTTATAAGACTCAAGTTCTAAATTATTAATAACTTCTGTGGCAGATGATCTTGGCTTTGCAAATTGTCCGGCAATTCTTCCTACTTTAACAATTGGACAAGAAGCACCAAAAGTCAAAACAACAGCCATTTGTAAAATAACTTTAAATGTATCTCTAATATTATCTGGATGAAAATCGGCAAAACTTTCAGCACAATCTCCACCTTGTAATAAAAAAGCATTTCCGTTTGCAACTTCTCCAAGTTTCTTTTTTAATAGTCTCGCTTCTCCAGCAAAAACTAAAGGTGGATATTTAGAAATTTCGTTAAGAGTTTTATTTAGATGATCTTCATTCTGATATTTTGGCATATGAAGAGCATCTTTATTTCTCCAACTATTTGGTGACCATTTATCGCTCATAATTTGAAAAGGCTAATAAACCCTAATATATCTTGAAACAAGGTTTATTATTTAGATCTTTTATTTCTTAGAATTTTTAAGGCTGATCTTTCAATAGCAAGTGAATTTTTGGGAATATTTTTAGTGATAACACTACCTGCGCCAATTCTAGATTTAGACTCAATTACAACTGGTGCTATGAGTGATGTGTTTGAACCTATAAATACGTTATCTTTTATTATCGTTTTGTGTTTTTTCTTTCCATCATAGTTACAAGTTATTGTGCCAGCACCTATATTCACATTATTTCCTATTTCTGAATCTCCAACATATGAAAGATGAGCAATAGAAACATTGTTTCCAATTTTTGAATTTTTAATTTCAACAAAATTGCCAATCTTTGATTTTTTACCAATTTTTGTTTTTGGTCTTAATCTCGCATTTGGACCAATTTGTGAATTTTCATCTATTACTACATCTTCTAAGTATGAATTACTTTTAATTATAGAACCTTTTTTTATAAAAGTTTTTTCCTTGATTGTAACATTGCTTTCTATCGTAACAGTAGGTTCAATTTTGGTGTCATAGCTTAAATAACATGTATTGGGTTTTAAAAAATTGACTCCACTTTTTATAAAATTTCTTACATATTTTTTTTGTAAGATATTTTGCACAACATTAAAATCATCAAAAGTATTTATACCCAACATTGTTTCTTTGCTACATTCAATGTAATTGAAAGGAATATTTTTTTTTGAAAAGATTTTGCATATATCAGGCAGGTATCTTTCTTTTTTGATTTTATTTTCTTTGATATTTTTTAAATTATCAAATAACAATTTTGTATTTGCTATTAATATACCAGAATTACATAAATTAATTTTTTTTTGCCCAGGTTTTAAATTAATTTGCTCCACTATTTCTTCAACATAGTTATTATTTAATAATAACCTGCCATAACCTTGTGGTTTTATAGTATTAAATGCAATTAATGAAGCTTTAGCCTTACTTCTTTTAAATTTACTTTCTAGTTTTCTAATATCTTTAACCTCAACTAAAGGTGTATCACCAAATAAAACTAAAATATTTTTTGATTTAACATATTTTTTAACTTGCTCAATTGCATCGGCAGTTCCTTTTTGTTTTTTTTGTACAACAAAATTAGAGGTATTTAAAACTAACTTTAATTCTTCCCTATTTTTATCATTACATACAATTAATATATTTTTACCTGATATTTTTTTTGCAGTATTATAAATGTGTGAAACAATTGGTAAGCCGCATAATGGATAAATAAGCTTTGATTTACTTGCTTTAAATCTCTTACTATTGCCTGCAGCAAGTATAACTGTTGTAATATCAGACATTAAATTAGAAATTTCTTAAAATTTCGTTTCCAACATTAATAATTTCTTTTGAGGCATCTGATGTAACACTTATATCAACTACGCCCCTTCCAACTGAGAATGTTTCTGCAAATAATACTTTGCTAGACAGTCTTGAGCGAGCAATTTTAGCACCGGCATACCTTAGACGTAAAATCATTGCGTCAGTTAATTTTGCTCTTGGCATAACTCTATTAAGAATAATAATTGGATTTTTTCTCTCTTGTTTTGCAATTTTTAAAAAAGGCAGTGTAGCCATTAAATCTACTGGACTTGGTTGTACTGGAACAAATACCCTATCAGAAGCTTTTACAACCTGCATTGTTTCAAAGGTTATAGATGGAGGGCTATCAATTATTATAAAATCGTATTTTCTTTTTATTGCTTTAATATCATCTATTAAATTCCTTATATCAAAATTTAGTTGGGTTATTCCAATATCATCTTCACCATAATAAGCTTTTCTAGCTTCAAGCCAATATGATAGACTTTTTTGTGCATCAGCATCTATAACAGCTACTTTGTAACCACTATTGCTCCACAAAACTGATAAATTTGCTGAAAGAGTCGATTTGCCTGAACCACCTTTTTGATTCGAAAATGCTATAACTTTTCCCATATACAAGTATTGATAATAACTATTTTAAAGATAGATGGAAACATTTTATAAAAAAATATGAAAAAAAATAAGTTAGATATTGCAAAAAATTTATTAAGCAGTGGAGAACTTGTAATATTTCCCACAGAAACAGTATTTGGACTTGGAGCAGATGCAACAAATGATAAGGCTGTAAAATCTATATTTAAAGTAAAAAAAAGACCACGAAGTAATCCAATTATCTGTCACTTTAAAAGTATTAAACAAATAGAAAAATATTTTATTTTAAATAAATTTGAAAAAAAATTAGGTTCAAAATTTTGGCCCGGTCCTCTAACAATAATATTAAAGAAAAGAAAAAATTCAAAAATATCAAAATTAGTCTCTAATAACTCAACTTTTGTAGGGTGCAGAATTCCTGGTAATAAAATGGCTAATAAATTAATTACTTTATTTGGCTTACCTGTTGCCGCTCCTAGTGCTAATCTTTCAGAAAGAACTTCCGTAACCAACATTATTGATATCGACCCTATTCTAGAAAAAAAGATTTTTGTTTTAGAAGATAAACAGTCTTCTCATGGACTAGAGTCCACAGTTGTTAGAATTGATACCAATAATAAAATTGAAGTATTAAGATATGGCAGTATCACTATTGAAGAACTAAATAAATATGCAAAAGTAAAAATTAAAAAGAAATCCTCTATTTCTCCTGGTAATTTAAAAAAACATTATTCAACTTTAAAGCCAATAAGAATGAATGCTAGGAGAATACATAAAAATGAAGGTTTATTAAATTTTGGCAATAATAAATTAAAGTCTAAAATAATTAATTTAAATTTAAGTAATAAAAAAAATTTAAATGAAGCAGCAAAAAATTTTTATCATTATCTTCATAAATTAGACCAAAGTAGATGCAAAAAAATTGCTGTAGTAGAAATACCTGATAAAGGACTAGGTAGAACTATAAATGACAGATTAAGAAGAGCAATTAAATAATTACAATCTATTTAAATAATCCATTAACCTATAATAAACAATAGCTGAGGAATACAATGGTCTTCTAAACATGTTGCCACCTGGAATTTTAAAATGATTAATTTGCTCAAACATATCAAAGTTATTTGATTTATTTAAAATTTTTTCAGCTACCATTTTTCCACCCATAATACTCATAGCTAATCCATGCCCAGAGTAAGCATGAGCATAATATAACTTTTGATTCATTATTGTTCCAAAAATAGGCAATCTATTAATTGATATTGCCAATGTACCTCCCCAGGAAAACTCAATTTTAAATTTTTTTAATTCAGGAAAAACTTTATACATTCGTTTGGAAACAAAATTCTTTGCATCTTTTACAAAATGAGATGTAATTGTTTCAGGCCCTCCAAAAAGAAGTCTGTAGTCTTCTGAAAATCTATAATAATCAATCATAAATCTAGAATCAATTACAGCACAATTTCTTTTGATTAATTTACTAGCTAGATCTTTCCCGAGAGGTTCTGTTGCAATAATATAATTATTTATAGGCATAAAATAATTTCTTTTCGACCCTAAAAGATTATCAAGATAACCATTGCAACCAATAATTACTTTCTTCGCTTTAATAATATTTTTTCCAGAGTGAATTATAACTTCTTTTTGATTATCAACAATTTTGTCAGCTGGAGAATTTTCATATATATCTATACCATTTGCTAAACACTGTTCTGCTAAGCCATATGTAAGTTTTAATGGGTTCAAATGATAAGAATCCTTTAAAAGCATCCCAGAAAAATATCTTTCACTATTAACTTCATCTCTTATTGAATTGTGATCAAAGTATTCATAATTGTTATAATTATAATTCTTTTGCATATGCTCAATTTCATCTTCAAAATATTTATAATCTTTTTTTGTGTTGCCTACATGAAGAACACCTTGTCTAAGAGCGCAATCAATTTTGTATTTTTCAATTAAATTAACTACATTTGAAACAGCATCTAATCCAACTTTCCAAAAAAATTTTGCTTTTTCAATACCAAATTTTTTTTCTAGGTAGAATTGATCTTTTCTCATACCAATTCCTAGTTGACCACCATTCCTACCAGAGGCACCAGATCCAACTTTGTTTGCTTCCAAAATAGTTATTGATAAACCTTGATTAGATAAATTTAATGCTGAAGAAATACCTGTTAAACCACCTCCAATAATACATACATCAGTTGAAATATTCTCATTTAATTTAATTTGATTAGAAAAATTAGGTGCCGAAAATTTATAAAAACTCTCTTTTTCATTATCATGTTGATTAAAGGTCCTTTTTTTTGTAGTAAACATTAACTTATCTTTAATGGTTTAATAATAATTAGTAAACAAACAGTCTCAGTATGATTGAAAAATTTCAAAATTGGTTTCATGAAAACTCTATTACAGAAGTTGAATGTTTAGTTCCAGATCTTGGAGGTATAGCAAGAGGAAAAATTTTACCAACAAATAAATTTTTAAAAGGACTGGAAGATGAAAGTCACAGATTGCCACAGTCAACTTTTATTCAAACGATATCAGGAGATTATGCAACTGAGGACTCTGCTGGAGCTTTACCAAGAAGTGTTTACAATCCAACTGACATTGATGTAATTTTAAAACCAGATTTTGATACAATGAGAGTAGTGCCATGGTACGACGACCCTACTGCACAAATTATCTGCGATGCAATAAATCTAAATGGAGATGATGTTATAAATTCTAGTAGGAATGCTCTAAAAAATATTCTTAAACTTTATAAAAAAGACAAATTAACTCCAATTGTTTCTCCAGAATTAGAATTTTATTTAGTGAAACCTAATGCTGACTCAGATTATCCTCTTGAAGTGCCAGTGGGTCAATCAGGTAGACAAGAAACGGGTAAGCAAGCCTTGGGTATAGATGCTGTTAACGAATTTGATCATCTTTTTGAGGATGTATATAATTATTGTGAGGCACAAAACATAGAAATTGATACTATAAATCATGAATCTGGCTCAGCTCAGATGGAAATTAATTTTCAGCATGGTGATCCTTTAGATCTAGCAGATCAGGTATTTTTATTTAAACGAACTCTAAGACAGTCAGCTTTGAAACATAAACTTCACGCAACATTCATGGCAAAACCTATGGAGAACCAACCTGGTAGCGCAATGCACATCCATCAATCTATATATAATGAAAAAAGTAAAAATATTTTTTTTAATCAATCATCTAAAATTTCAAAAAAAATGAAAAACTATTTAGGTGGGTTGGAAAAATATACTCCATTATTAATGCCAATATACGCTCCAAATATAAATTCGTTTAGAAGGTTGTTTGCAACTTGGGGTGCTCCTAAAAATGTTAAATGGGGAATAGGTAATAGAAGTTGTGGTTTTAGAATTCCATCAATTGAGGAAAGGAATATACGTATTGAAAATAGAATTCCTGGATCTGATACAAATCCGTATCTGGTTTTTGCAGCTAATTTAGCTTCAGGATATTTAGGAATGAAAAACAATTTAAAACCAAATCCAGAAACCAAAGATAGCGCATTTAAAGATAAAAATTCTAATCTACCTAAAAATATGGATGAATCTTTAACTCTCTTTGAAAATAATGAAGATATAAAATCCATATTTAATGAAAAATTTGTAAGGTCGATTGCTGCTATAAGAAGGGTTGAGTATCAAGCTTATTTATCAGTAATAAGTTCTTGGGAGCGAGAATATTTATTACTTAACGTTTAAATTTTTTATTAAAATAAAAATAAAATAAACCAATTATTATCAAAGCGAACATTAAAATTGCTGATAATGCGTTTACTTCAGGACTCAATCCTAACCTGACTTTAGAAAAAACTACAATTGGCAATGTGTTAGCTCCAGGTCCAGTAGTAAAACTCGCAACTACTAGATCATCTAAAGAAATTGTAAAAGCTAATAACCAGCCAGCAATAATAGAAGGTAAAATTATTGGTAAAGTTATCTTATAGAGTACCTTGGAGTAATTATAGCCTAAATCCATAGCAGCTTCCTCAATATTTTTGTTAAAGTCAGTTAATCTTGCTTGAATAATAATTGCAACAAATGCGATACAAAAAGTAACGTGTGATATAAAAATAGTTAATTGTCCTCTAGATGATGGAAATCCAATTACATTATTTAAGCTTATAAAAAAAAGTAACAATGAAAGGCCTAAAATTAATTCTGGTAAAACCAAAGGTGTTGATGAAAGAAAAATATAAAATGATTTAAAAGGAATTTTTCTTATTCTTACAAGTGAATATCCTATCATAACTCCTAAAATTGTAGCAAAAGTAGCAGACAAAGCTGCAATTTTAATACTAATAATAAATGCCTCAATAATTTGTTCATTATAAAATAATTCATTGTACCATCTTAAAGAAAATCCTTTCCAAACCATTACTCTCTTATTTTCGTTAAATGAGTAAAAAATTAAAACTAAAATTGGGAAATATAAAAAAAATAAACCTAAAAAAATAACTGTACTTTTAATTAAACTAGATTTCATTTTTTTGACTCCAACGAGAATAAAGTATTTGAAAAATAACAATTGGTAAAACCAAAATAATAATTCCACTAAAAGCTAAGGCGCTAGCACCTGGCCAATTTCTATTAACAAAGAATTCCTCCCATAATATCTTTCCATAATACAATCTATCACTACCACCTAACATTTCAGGTATAATAAATTCTCCAACAACAGGTATAAATACTAACAAAGATCCAGCAACAATTCCTGGGACAGACAAAGGAAGTATAACTTTAAAAAAGGTTTTAAAACGATTTAGTCCTAAATCTTTTGATGCTTCAATTAAATTTAAATCAAATTTATTTAAGTATCCGTAGAGTGGTAAAATCATCAAAGGTAAGTAAGTGTATACAATTCCCATGATGACAGCATATTGATTGTATAATAATTGAAGCGGCTCTGATGTTATTCCTAGGTTTAAAAGTATTACATTTAAAATTCCATTATTCTGTAAAATTATTTTCCATGCATATACTCTTAATAAAAATGATGACCAAAATGGAATAACTACTAAAACTAACAAGATATTTCTTAATCTAATATTTGAAGTCGCAATATAAAAAGCTAATGGGAACCCAATAAGTAAACAAAAAATAGTAGATATTAGAGCTAGAATCAAAGAGTTTATAAAAGATCCAATGTAGTAATAATCACTAAATATATAAACATAGTTTTCAAATGTAGTATTTATCTTAAATCCATTATCAAAAAGAAAAATATCTTGATAAGGAGGCATCCCCCATTCTGATACCGAAATTGATATTTTAAAAATTATAGCTAAAGGAATAAAAAAAAATATGACAAGCCAAAAATAAGGACTAAAAACAAAATATTTTTCAAATAATTTATTTTTCAATTAATCCTCTAAAACCTTAATAGATTCACTTTCCCAACTACAAATAACTTTTTCCCCTTTTGGGAAATTATAATTTGAGTTGGAGTTAAAATTCTGATCTAAAACTGAAATTATCATATTATTTATTTTAATTTCATAACGAGTAAAGCTTCCCAAATATGATTTTTCTAAAATTTCCCCACTAAAAGAATTAAATGCACTTGTTTTCAAATCATTTATTGATTGTATTTTTATTTTCTCTGGTCTTAGTAAAATATTAGTTTTTGTATTTTTTAATTCTTTGTTTAATTTAAAATTTATACCTAAATCATCAGAATAAAAATTTTCATCTTTCTTATAAATCTCAATTATATTTGCAATTCCTATAAAATTAGCAGTGTAAAGACTTTTAGGATTTTCATAAATCTCTTCAGGGCTAGAACATTCCAAAATAAGACCATTTTTCATTATTGCCATTCTATCAGATAAGGACATTGCTTCTTCCTGATCATGGGTTACAAAAACAAATGTAATTTTTAGTTTCTTTTGGAGTGTTGTTAACTCTAATTGTGTTTTTGATCTTAGTTTTTTATCTAGTGCTGCAAGAGGTTCATCTAATAATAATAACTTTGGTTTTTTTATTAAGCACCTTCCAAGAGCAACTCTTTGTTGCTCTCCACCTGATAGTTGCTTAATCCTTCTATTTAATAAATGTTCAATAGATAAAAGTTTAGCAATATCTCTTACATTTATTTCAATTTCTTTTTGGGTAAAATTTTCTTTTATTCCAAAAGCTAAATTATTAAATACGTTTAAATGAGGAAATAAAGCATACGATTGAAACATATAGTTTAATGGCCTATCAAAAGGCTCAAGGTTTGTTATGTCTGTTCCGTCGAGGATTACTCGTCCTGTATCTGGCTTCTCAAATCCACCTAATATTCTTAGTAAGGTAGTTTTGCCTGAACCAGAAGATCCTAAAAGACCAAAAAATTCAGATTTTGAAATATTTAAATTAATATTTTCTAAAACTTTGTTATCTCCAAAGGATTTAGAAATATTTTCAATTACAAGAAAGTTATTATCCATCTTAAATCAGCACTAATATTTATATTAGTGCTGAAATGAAGTATATTTTTTAATTTGATTTAAATTTATTAAAATATTTAGTTGATAATTGTGCTTTTTTTGGTGAGTCAGCAGTGTCAGCAAATAGCATACTTAAAGTTGCTTCATCTGGATAAATAGCTGGGTCTCCTAAAATTTCTGGATCAACTAGCTCATTAGCTGCTTTGTTTGGGTTAGAATACCAAACATAGTTAGTTATATCTGCAGCAACTTCAGGGCGCAAAATATAATTTATAAACTTATGTGCATTTAAAACATTTTTTGCATCAGCTGGAATTGCCATCATATCAAACCAAATTACAGTTCCCTCTGAAGGGATAGAATACCAAACTGGTTCTATTTCTTCGTAAGCAGCAATAAAAACATCGCCTGACCATCCCATAGCTAGACAAATCTCACCATTAGCGAGATCATCAATATATTGAGAGGAATCAAAATACCTAATGAAAGGTCTAATTTCCTGCAACATTGAAAGAGCAGCCTTATAATCATTTTCGTCTTCAGTATTAGGATCTTTACCTACATATTTTAAGGCAATTTCCATTACTTCAGATGGTGCATCTAACATTGCTATACCACAATCCTCATATTTAGACGCTATAGCTGGATCAAACAAAACACTCCAACTAGTAACTTCATCTTCATCCACCTTATCAGTATTGTAACCAATACCAGTTGTGCCATACATGTAGTTTACTGAATATTGACCTCCTGGATCATGAGCATCTATCTTTGATAAAACTTCAGGATCTAGATTTCCTATGTTTGATAATTCAGATTTATCAAGTTTTTGAAATACTCCAGCCTTGATTTGGTTTTCTAAAAAAGAACCTGAAGGCACCACAATATCATAGCCAGAACCACCAGCTAAAAGTTTAGCTTCAAGAACTTCGTTTGAATCAAACACATCATAAGTTACATCAATGCCAAATTCATTTTCGAAATTTTCAATTGTATCTTCAGCAATATAGTCAGACCAATTGTAAATAAATAATTCTTCTTTAGCCTGAGCTGAAAAAGAAATTAAAACTAATAGAGATATAAAATACTTAAGCATTATTCCCCTCCTAAATAAAAATTACATTAAATAAAATAAATTAAAAATCGAGAATTTTTTTATATAGATCGGGCCTTCTGTCTCTAAAGTTACCCCATAATTTTCTATATTCTCTTGAAATTAACAAATCTAAAGTCGCAGTTATTATTCCCTCATCCTTATCATTCATTCGATTTATTACATTTCCAAGATGGTCCAATATAAAAGAATTACCATAAAAATTTAATTCAATATCAGCTTCGACCTCCTTACCTATTCTATTCGAAGTTATTATAGGGATTTGATTTGCAGCAGCATGCCCTACCATTGTATTAATCCAATGATCCCTTGAATTTAATTCAGGCATATGTGGCTCAGAACCAATTGCTGATGGATAAAAAATTAAATCTGCACCTTTCAACGTTAATATTCTTGCACATTCAGGAAACCACTGATCCCAACAAATTGCACAGCCAACTTTTGCTAGAGGGGTATCAAAAACCATAAAACCTGTGTTGCCTTTTTCAAAATAATACTTCTCATTATATCCAGGCCCTTCAGGGATGTGAGATTTATTATAAACTTCACTTATTTTACCGAAAGAATCAATCATAACTAGAGAATTAAAAAACTTATTTTCCTTTTTTTGAAAAAAACTAATTGGTAATGAAATCTTTTTATATTTACAAATATTAGATAATTTTTCGAACATTGGATTAGAAGGAAATTCAATTGCAAGATCAAAAAATTTATCATTTTTTGTTGAACAAAAATAATAATCTTGAAATAATTCTTGTAGAAGTAAAATATCAACATTTTCATTTGATGCTTTTTCAACTAAACTAATTGCTTTATTTAAATTAGCATTAAAGTCTCCTTTAAGAGCCTTGAATTGTGATGTTGCTACTTTTACTTTCATATTTTTGGTACATTCATTGTTATACAATGAATATTTCCACCACCATAATTTATATTTTCTGTTTCCAACATCATAATTTCTCGATTTGGGAATAACTTTTCAAAAGTTAATTTTACCTCATTATCTTCCTTAACATTGAATTTAGGTAAGATAATTTTATTTTTACTGAAATAAAAATTTATATATGAGCTAATAATATTTTTATTATTAATTTTTTTTCTTGTAGGTAAAGGAACTTCAATTAAATCAAATGTCTGATTAGTATCTTTAAAAAATTTAATAAGATCAGCTTTGTTTTTTTTTAATATTTCATAATTAGGATCTAATTTATGAGTTGTAGCAATTAAATATCTATTTTTTCCTATGGGGCATAATAAATTATCGACATGACCATCTGTATCATCCTCCATTAGTCCATTTTCAAATAGAAAAATATAATTTAAATCAAACAAGAGCTTTAGTTCTTTAATAATATATTCACTATTATGTTTTTGTTTTCTATTTTTATTAAATATTACATTTTTAGTGCTAAACAAATTTTTTTTATCATCATAAGTTATTGCTCCTCCTTCAATGACTAAGTCAGAAATTTTTGTTGGGATATTTAAATAGTTTGAAATAAATTTTGATATTTTATTATCATTTAAATAATCTGGATACTTGCCATAACCATTAAATTCAAAACTAATTGATTTTAATTTTTCATCTTCGATACAAAAAATTGGTGCAATATCTCGCATCCAAGAATCATCTAATTTACATTCTATAATATCTATATTTTTATGATCAGTTTTATTTTCAATTTCATTAATGTCTTCTTTATTTGACAATACAATTACATGCTCAGTTTTTGCAATTTCATTAATTACATTTGCAACTTCATCTCTAGCCTTATTAATAATTTTACCATAAAGATCTTTATTACATGGCCAAGCAATCAAACAATATTTGTGTTCATACCATTCAGGAATTAGTTTCATAAAATTTAAAAATATGTATAATTATTTCATGTCTAAAGATGAAGTAAAATTCACTGAAATGAAACATGGTGATAAAGAGGATTATGAACTTCTTGCTAATTTTGAAGATAAATTTATTGAAGGTACAGCTGATAGAATAGTAAGAGTGCTAGAAAGTTTAGACAATTCTTTAGGTGGCTATAAGGTATCTAGATTAGAACACTCTCTTCAAACTGCTTCAAGAGCATTACGTGAACAAGCTTCAGAAGAAATGGTGGTAGCTTCCTTATTGCATGATATAGGTGATGAAATTGCACCTCTTAATCATTCTGAACTTGCCGCTGCAGTATTAAAACCTTTTGTTTCTGAAAAAACAAGATGGATTGTAGAACAACACGGTTTGTTTCAAGCCTACTACTATAATCATTATTATGGAAAAGATAGAAATCTAAGAGATAAATTCAAAGGTCATGAATTCTTTAAAGACACTATAGATTTTTGCGAAAGATGGGATCAAGCATCATTTGACCCAAATTATGATACAATTCCTTTAAAAGAATTTGTTCCAATGGTTCAAAGAATATTTAATAGAACACCTTATAGAAATTTATAATTATTTTTTTAGCTTTTTGATTAGTGTAAGGATACCAGGATCAAAGTTATTTTTATTTTCTTTAATAAATTTATCTATATCTTTTTGCTTTTCTAATTCTAATTCAGAAACTTTTCTAACATTTAAATCAACATACAAAGAACAAACTTCTGTTGTTGCTGCTCTATAACCTTCAAGCTTATGTGTCATTTCTAATTTATAAATTAATCTTTTTTTATCCCTATCAAGAAATAATAAATTAATATCTACTTCATCACCCTCTTTCACTTCTTTGTCATAAGTTGTGTGTGACTCTACAGCAAAAGTGGTTTTCTTCTCTGTTTTTGCAGAAGTTTCACCCATATTAAATTTTTGTAAAAGAACTTCCCATCCAGCATCAAAAAGATGGATATAAAATGCCAAATTCATATGACCATTGTAATCAGTCCATTCCTTTTTAACTCTTCCTGAATTTAAATATATCGTCATTGTTTTTCTTTATTAATTCAAAAAATATAGTAATTTAAAATAATGAATAATGAAGTAATAATTTCATGTGCTGTAACAGGATCTGGTGATACAGCAGGTAAACATCCTGAATTACCTATAACACCAAAACAAATTGCTGAAGCTTCAATTGAAGCCGCTAAAGCAGGTGCTGCAATAGCTCATGTACATGTAAGAGAACCTGATGGCAAACCTTCTAGAAATTTAAATTACTATAAAGAAGTGGCAGATAGAATTCGCTCTTCTGAAACTGATGTAGTTTTAAATTTTACAACAGGTATGGGTGGCGATTTTGAAGTTGGAACAGGTAAAGATCCTTTAAATCCAGTAGGAGCAAATACAGATATGATCGATGCATTAAGCAGATTAGAACATGTTGAAGAATTATTACCTGAAATTTGTACTCTAGATTGTGGATCACTTAATTTTGGTGACTCAAACATGACATTTATTCATACACCGATACAGCTAAGAACCGCGGCAAAAAAAATGCAGGAGCTTGGAGTGAAACCAGAAATGGAAGCTTTTGAAATGGGCCATTTGTGGTTTGCTAACCAACTTTATAAAGAAGGTTTAATTGATGGTCCTCCTTTTTATCAAATATGCCTTGGTATACCTTGGGGGTCACCTGCAACAACGAGCGCAATGAAAGCAATGGCTGAAATGGTACCTGCTGAAGGTGTTTGGTCTGGATTTGGAATAGGAAGATCTCAAATGCCTATGGCTGCACAAGCGGTTATTTTAGGAGGAAATGTTCGTGTGGGACTGGAAGATAATCTTTATTTAAAGAAAGGAGTTTTTGCATCAAATGCACAGTTAGTTGAAAAAGCAAGATGCATTGTTGAAGATATAGGAGCTTCTATTTTATCACCACAACAGACAAGAGAGAAATTAAAACTAAAAAAACATTTTTAATTTGAAAAATATTGCTGTCATAGGAACTGGTGTAATAGGTACCGGCTGGATACTTAGATTTCTCGCTAATGGCATAAATGTCAAAGCATTTGATAAAAATTCTCAGCAATTAAATTTTCTAAATGATGAAATAACAAGAACAAACTTAATTATAAAAAAATTATACAATACAAAAATCAATTTCAAAAATTTGGAAATTGTAGATAATATTGAGGAAGCAGTGAAAAATGCAGATTTAATTCAGGAAAATGTGCCTGAAAGACTATCTTTAAAAAAAGATGTTATAAAAAATATAAGTAAATATTCACCCTCAAATTCAATAATTGCTTCAAGTTCATCTGGTTTACTTCCATCAGATTTACAATCAAAATGTATTAATCCAAAAAGATTAATCATAGCTCATCCCTTTAACCCTGTATATATTCTCCCATTGGTTGAAATTGTAAAAGGGGAAAAAACTACAATTTTATATCTTAATAAAGCAAAAAAATTTTATCAAAAAATTAAAATGAAAACATTATTGGTAGAAAAAGAATTGCCAGGCTTTTTATCTGATAGATTACAAGAAGCTTTATGGAGAGAAGGATTACATATTGTAAATGATGGATTTGCTTCAACAAAAGATTTAGATGAAGCGATCACTTATGGTCCTGGTATGAGGTGGGCTTTAATGGGAACTTTTCTAACATTTCATCTAGCTGGAGGAGAAATGGGTATGAAACATATGTTAGATCAATTTGGACCAGCATTGAAACTTCCATGGACTAAACTCAAGGCTCCAAAATTATCAAAAAAACTTAAAGAAAAAATCATCAAAGGAACAAAAAAACAATCAAATAATCATTCTATAAAAGATTTAAGTAACATAAGAGATAATTTCTTAATAGATTTGCTAGAATTAAAGAAAAAATATAAATTATAATTATGACAATAATCTCGAAATATGTAGCTTTAAAAAATTACATACCAACTGGGTTGCCTAAAGAAGATGATTTTGAAATTAAATCTAAAACTTTAGAATTAGATGAAACAAATAATATTCATGTTCTTAATTTATGGATATCTGTTGATCCGTACATGAGAGCAAGAATGACAGAACGTAAAAATTATAAACCGCCCTTTTTACTAGGTGAGGAAATGGAAGGTTATGCAATTGGGTCAATCCAAAAATCAAAAGATTCACAATTTAAAGAAGGAGATGTTGTTTTCAGTAATTTTGGAATGAGAGATAACTTCATTTGCAAAGGCGGTGATTTAAAAAAAATTAAAAATAAAAATCTTCCATTACAAACTTATCTAGGGCCCTTAGGAATGACAGGGCAGACTGCATATATTGGTCTTTTTAATCATGGAAAAATACAAAAGGGACAAAGTATTCTTGTATCTTCAGCAGGAGGAAGTGTTGGATCAACAGTTTGTCAAATTGCAAAAAATTTAGGATGCAAAGTATATGCTAGTACTGGATCAGATGAAAAAGTAGATTGGTTAAAAAATGAATTAAATGTTGATGTAGCATTTAATTATAAAAAAATTGACAACCTGGTTCTTCACTTAAAAGAAGTTTGTCCTGAGGGATTTGATTTATACTTTGATAATGTTGGAGGTGATTTTTTAGAGTCTGCAATTTTTCGAATGAAAAATTTTGGAAGAATTATTATTTGCGGAAGGATCTCTCAAATGAATTCAACTTCTGCTCCTGCTGGACTAAAAAATATGGCTCACGTACTAGTAAAAAGATTAACAATAAAAGGTTTTTTAATTTTTGATCATGAAAATGATAATGAGCCTTTTGAAACTGATATGCAAAATTGGATTTCAGAAGGAAAAATAAAATTTAAAGAAACAATTTATGAAAATATAGAAAATGCTCCTAAAGCATTTATAGATCTACTTAATGGTAAAAATTTAGGTAAAATGTTAGTCAAAATTTAACTAAATTGTAACGTAGGGAGATGTCCCTCGATATTTTATATCTAATTTAAGTTCTTTATCAATTGGTGGAAAAGCTCTTTGCTGACATTCTACTCTAGGGCAAATTCTACAAGAAACTCCAATTGGCATTTGTAATTTTTTATTATTTAAATCAATTCCTTCAGAATATATTAAATCTTTTGCGTATTTCATATCACAACCTAAACCAATCGAAACAAAGCTTTTAGGCATTCCATGTTTTTCAATTCCTTTCTCAAAAGCTCTTGCGATACAAAAATATACTCGTCCATCTGGCATTTTAGATATTTGAGGATGAATTTTTCCGGGATTTAAAAAAGCAGTATATACATTCCATCTAGGACAAGAACCTCCATGTCTTGGTATGTGAATACCAGATAAAGAAAATCGTTTTGACACATTTCCAGCAATATCTGTTTTTAAAAAATGAAATGGCACTCCTTCGTTTCCAGGTCTTTGAAGATTTGTTAATCTATGTGTAACTTGTTCAAAACTACAAGCATAATGGTGCATCAAAATTTCCACATCATATTTATGTAATTTAGCACTCTTTAAAAAATCAGTATAAGGCATCATAAATGCAGCAGCATAATAATTTAGTAAAGATAGTTTAAGCAAGGGTTCTACTTCTTCTGATTCAACGTTATTATCTTTAATAACTTTATTGATAACATCATTAGCCTCTAAATAAGCAACTTGTGATGCTAAATGAAAGTTTCTAGATGTATAAGTTAACATTTCAGAAAGATAAAAAATCTTTAAATTTTCATCAAATCTTTTAACTATTTTTTCGTCTTCGTTTATGGTTACAATTTTAACTTCAATTCCATGTTTTTCTTTGAGATAAAGTGATAATTTAGATCCAGAACCAATGTTAGGTCCAGTTTCAAGACCTATTTCTTTTCTTAGATTTTCAGAACTTACTTCTAAATCATGAAAGTAATTTTTATTTTCTTGAAGAATATCTGAAACAATTTCTACAGGTAGTCTTGTTGGTTTTTCTATTTGATTTGCATTGACATCCATAGTTTCAAGTCGATTTTGCATATCTTCTTTAAAGCTTTTAAAAGAATCATTTATTGTGAGTAATGCTTTAGCTATGTTAGGATTTGAACCAATGAAGTCACTTGTGTCGTGATTGGTTATCTTTAAATCATCAAAAATTTCATTGCTTAAAACATCCATCACGTCTGAAAGAAGTCTTTTGCTAGATTCTGTTGAGAAGTCTTTAATTGATAAATCTAATTTATCAGCTGCTTTAATTAGTAAGGAAAGCGGTATTTTTCTTTTTCCACTTTCAATTAAATTTAAATAACTAGGAGATATTCCAATAGTTTTTGATAATTCAGCTTGTGAAAAACCTTTGCTTATCCTTTGTTTTTTTAACCTTGGACCAAAATTTATGTCAGATTCAATATTCATTTACAAAATTTACAAAAATAAAAAATTCAAAGTAATTTTCTTTACATTAAAAATAAGAAAAACTCTAGTTTTTTTTTATATAATTATGTATTTGTAAAATCTGTAAATATGAATAGTAAATTAACAGAAAATATTAATAACCAAAAAGAAAGCCTAGAGCAGAGTTCTATTGAGAAGAAGGTTCTTGAAGGATCTATAGACTCAAATTATGACCTTAATCTTGCTGATGGTATCGAAGCATACTACAGCGAAAGATACGGTTGGACTCTTAGAAGAAAAACTATCTAATTATATTAGATTTTAATTCTCTAACTAACGGTACTATTTATTTGGTCGTAAGCTTTTTCAGCAATCATTATAGTTGTTGCATTTAAATTAGCACTCACAATATCTGGCATTACAGAAGCATCAACAACTCTTAAATTTTGAATTCCATGAACCCTTAAGTTTTGGTCTACAACTGAAGTTTTGTCCTCACCCATTTTATTTGTGCATGACGGATGATACGCAGATTCAGATGTATTTTTAATAACTTCATCTAACTCATTTTGATTAGATATATTTTTCCCAGGCCTAATTTCAGTGCCAACATATTCTTTTAGTGCTTTTTGAGATAATATTTTTTTAGCAATTCCCACACCTTCTCTCATTTGTTTTAAATCGTCTTCATGCTTAAGATAATTAAATTGTATTTTAGGATGATCTTTATGGTTATTTGTTTTAATTTTAACAACCCCCCTACTTTTTGGTCTATTTGGACAAACATGAAATTGAAAAGCTTCAAAATTAGGATTTTCTAAACCATGATTAATAACTAAGTATGGAAAAAAATGAAATTGTAAATTTGAATGATTATATGATTTATCAGATTTAACAAACCCCCCTAACTCTAAGTGTGAGTTTGCTAACCTGCCTTTTTTAAACAAAAACCATTTTGATCCTTCAATTGCTTGATAAAGAAAATTTGTTGCTAAAGAATGTAATGTTTCATTTTTTTTTGATTTATATTGAATATACATCTCTAAATGATCTTGTAAATTTTCTCCCACCCCAACTAAATTATTAATTACCTCTATTCCCAAGCTTTTAAGATGTTTTTCATTACCTATTCCGGATAATTGAAGAATTTTGGGAGAATTAATTGAACCTGCACAAAGTATAACTTCTTTATTTGCTAAATATTTATTTGTTATGTTTTTTTTAATTGTTTCAACACCAATTGCAGTTTTATTTTTAAAAAGAATTTTTTTCACATCAATATTATTTATTATTCTAAGATTCTTTCTATTTTCGATAGGTTCTAAATATGCCTTAGAAACACTTTGTCTAACACCATTGTTTATTGTTACATCAAAAGTTCCAAAACCTTCATTATCAATATTATTAGAGTCATTAAATATTTTATATCCAGCTTCTTGTGCAGCTTCTAAAACTTTTTTAAATAGAGGATATTTTTTATCTATGTTTGATTTATTTACTTTTAATGGCCCCTCTTTACCTCTTACATCACTATCATGAGACCAAGTTTCTAATTTTTTAAAAAAAGGTAAAACTTTTTCATATGACCAATTAGTTAAACCACTTGAAGACCATCTATCAAAATCCTCTTTATGACCTCTAGCAAAAACCATTCCGTTATGCGAAGAGCATCCCCCAATCATTTTACCTCTTGGACAATATAAAGATCTATTATTTAGAAACGGTTCAGGCTCCGTATAATATTTCCAATTATATTTTGGGTCATGCATTGCATATAGAAGTGCGCTTGGCATATCAACTTTCCAGGTTTTACTGGATGGGCCAGCTTCTAATAAAATTACAGAATTCTTTGATTGTGAAGACAATCTGTTAGCTAAAACACAACCTGCTGACCCTGCCCCAACAATGATGTAGTCAGCGTTGTTATCCACTAATTCATTCTTTCAGTATTTCCATCAACAGTCATGATTTGACCAGATACATTTTCTGAAGCATCGCTCAATAAAAATAAAGCCATTAAAGCAATATCTTCTTTTTCTACAAATGTGTTTAATGAAACCATTGACTCTAATTCTTTTCTTACTTTATTATTTGAAGAATTTATTAATTTAGCTTTTGCATTTATTACCCTATCCATTCTATCGCCATTAACAGAACCAGGACAAATTGCATTCACACGTATTTTAAATTTTCCTAATTCAACAGCTAATGTTTTAGTTAATCCAATTACTGCCCATTTACTTGATGCATATGGTGAGCGTTGAGCAAAACCATATAACCCTGCAGTTGAAGATAAATTAATAATAGATCCTTTTTTAGCTTTTTTTAAAAATGGAATAGCAAATTTTGAGAAATAAAAATGTGAACTTAAATTGGTTTTTATTGTGTTATCCCATTCATCTATCGAAATATTTTGAAGATACTTTGTAGGTCCTGCAATACCTATATTATTTATCAATCCATCTATTTTTTTTAAATTAGATAGAGTTTCAAAATATTCTTTAATGTCTTTTGGATTTGTGCAGTCTAAGTGTTTAGCAAATATTTTATTACGATATTTTTTATTTGAATTTATTTTATCAATTTTTGATTTATTTATATCAGATAAATATACTTTTCCACCTGAACTGATTATTTTATTTGCTATAGCAAAACCTAAGCCATCTGCACCAGCAGAAATAATATATTTTTTTTTACTAAGATTAATTTTCATTTATTGAATATTATCTATCTCTTTTTTAGAAATATATCCAATAGTTTTACCTTTATTGTCAGTAACTACTATTGTTAAATTGTCTTCAAGAATTTTATTTTTAAAATTTTTTAGTTTTATATTTTGATTTACTTTGAAAATAGAACCTAATGTTAAATTATCTTTATTAAAATTATTCTCAATTATCATTATATTTTTTGCTTCTAGATTATCTATTCTATTTTCTTTGCTAGAAAAAAAATAAAGTAAAAATTTAAATATATTCATTATTTAAATATAGATTTACTAGGAAGATCTTTTATTCAGAAGATTGGTTAGCCAGTCAGGATCCATTTCTGGAACTGAAGACAATAACAGTTCTGTATAATCAGGATATGGTGGATTTAAAATTTTACTTTTCAACCCCTGTTCCACTACCTCACCTTGATACATAACAACTATTTCATCTGAGATTGCTTTAACTGTTGCAATATCATGGGTTATAAAAATATAAGTTACACCAAGATCTTTTTGTAATTTTTGGAGTAATTTTAATATTCCTTCTTGAACAATTTGATCTAGCGCTGATGTCACTTCATCACAAATAATTAAATCTGGGTTAGCCGCTAAAGCTCTTGCAATGCATATTCTCTGTTTTTGACCTCCAGATAATTCGGATGGTAATCTATCTAAAAAAGTTTCATCTAGCTCAATCATTTTTAATAATTCAATAACTTTTGCTTCTCTTTCTTTCCCTTTTATACCCTGATAAAATTCTATTGGCCTTCCTATTATTTCATCAACAGTTTGACGGGGGTTCATTGCAGTATCAGGCATTTGAAAAATTATTTGAATTCTTCTTAATTCTTCTTTTGACCTTTGCTCAAGTTTTGGAGACAATTTTTTTCCATCAAAAATTATTTCTCCTTTTAATTGAGGAAGTAAGCCTGTAATTACTCTTGCTGTTGTTGATTTTCCTGATCCACTTTCACCAACTATAGCTACTGTTTTACCTTTAGGAATATCTATAGAAACATTGTGTAAGACCTTTGATGAGCCATATGCTGCATCAATATTTTTAATAGACAACATATAATCTTCATTTGTTTCTTCAGGCTTGATCAGTGATCTTACTGACCATAGAGATTTGGTGTATTCTTCTTTTGGGTTTGATAGCATATCTCTTGTTTCAGCTTCTTCAACTTCTTCACCGTATCGCAAAACTTTTATTCTATCAGCCATTTGCGCAACTACGGCTAAATCATGAGTAATATAAATTGCTGCTGTATTAAATTTATCTACTATAGATCTCATAGCAGATAATACTTCAACTTGAGTTGTTACATCTAAAGCTGTTGTGGGCTCATCAAATATAATTAACTCTGGTCTAGGGGACATAGCCATTGCAGTCATTATTCTTTGTAGTTGCCCTCCAGATACTTGATGCGGGTATCTATCACCTATGTTTTCCGCATCTGGAAGCTGTAGTGATTCATAAAGTTGAACCGCATCTTTTTTTAATACATCCGTTGGATTTATCTTTAATCTATTAGCAGCACTTATTGTTTGGTCCATTAATCTATGAGCAGGATTAAAAGATGCTGCTGCTGATTGAGCAACATAAGATATTTTAGTTCCCCAAATTTTTCTCTTTTCAAATTCAGTTAGTTTAGCGAGGTCTATGCCATTAAAATTAATTTCTCCCTTTATAATCTTACAACCTGGTTGGGTATAGCCCATTGCAGCTTTACCCATAGTAGATTTTCCGGCACCACTCTCTCCAATTAATCCTAGTATTTCTCCTCTGTGTAAAGTCAAATCTACACCTTTTAAAATTTTATGCCATCTCTCATCTGAAAATCCATCGATATGGATATTTTTCATTTCAAGCAGGAGTTCTTTTGAGTTATTTAACGTCATCTTTTAATCCGCTAGTAATGTAAAGATACCAATCAACAACAAAATTAATTGATACACAAAGTAAAGCGATTGCAGCAGCTGGAATTAATGGTGTTAAACCTGCTGTTATATCATATTGCGCATATTGAATAAGTATTGCATTTTCCCTAACCATTGATGCCCAATCTGCTGAAGGGGGTTGAATGCCAATTCCTAAAAAACTTAAACTAGATATTGTAAAAATTATAAATATGAACCTTAAACCAAACTCAATAATCAAAGGTGAAGCTATATTAGGAAGTATTTCTCTGAAAATAATATATGATAAATTTTCACCTCTTAATCTCGCGACCTCTACGTATTCTAGAACAACTTGACCAACAGCAACTGATCTTGAAATTCTAAAAAATCTAGTTGATTCCAAAATTCCTAAAATGACAATTAAATTAAAATTAGTAGGTCCAAAAACTGATAAAAGTATAAAAGTAAAAATCATTACAGGTATAGCCATAAGAGTGTCTACTATTCTACTTAATAGCTGATCTAAATACCTTCTATCCAGAGCAGCTATAATTCCAAATACTGTTCCAATCCCTAAAGCAATAAAAGTAGCCAATAAACAAATACCAATAGTATTTCTTGCAGCATAGATAATGCGAGAAAAAATATCTCTTCCAATTTGATCAGTACCAAATATATGGCCATCACCCCAAGGAGCATAAGCTACTGGGAATATTTCTGCTTCTCCATGTGGAGCAATTAAGGGAGCAAATATTGCAGCAAAAAAATATATAAATAGCACAATCATACCAAACCAAGCTGAGATTGGAGCTTTTGATAAGGCAATTTTTAATCTTTCTAATCTAGTTCTTCTTTTAATTAAATTTGCAACTTCACTTTTTGCAGAATAAGATAAATTTTCGCTCATTTTGGGTATAGTAACCTTGGGTTAGAAATAATTCCGATCAAGTCAGCAATTAAATTTAATATTACATATGTTGATGCAAAAATTAATGCACAAGCTTGAACAACGGGTAAATCTCGATTATAGACTGATCCGACCATCAATCTACCAATACCTTGATAGTTAAAAACATATTCAACAACAACTGAGCCAATCAACATATAAGCTAAGTTTATTGCAATTACTTGAGAAATAGGTGCCCAAGCATTTGGAAGTGCGTGTTTAACAATTACCTCGTATCTAGAAGCTCCTGATAATTTTGCCATTTCAATATATTCACTTGATAAGATATTTATTATCGCTGACCTTGTCATTCTCATCATGTGACCCATGGTAATTAATGTCAAAGTAAAAACTGGAAGAGCAGTCCTGTAAAATCTTTCAGCCAAAGTTGAAGCTTCATCCACATTAGAAATAGTTGGAAAAACTGGAAACAGTGTCGCTAGTAAAAGAATAAAAATATAGGCTGTAAAAAATTCTGGTGAAGATACGGTTACTAGGCTAACTCCAGTTGCTGACCTATCATAATAAGAGTTTCTGTATAATGCTGCTGAGATACCTAAGATTAAAGATAGAGGAATAGCCAACATGGCGGCAACCCCTGTTAAAAATAATGTATTCTTTAATCTGGGGACAATTAAACCAACAACTTCTCTAGATCTATCACCTTGATCCCCTTGAACTTTAGATCTTCCAGAGAAAGAACTACCAAAATCTCCTTGAAAAACATTTCCTAACCAATCAAAATATCTTGTTACTGGAGGTTTATCTAAACCCAATTCTGCTCTTAGTGCTTTTACTGCAGATTTTGTTGCACTTTGACCTAAAATTTCTGTGGCAAAATCTCCTGGTAAAAAAGAGAATGTACTAAATATTATTACTGAAAATGCAAAAACTGTAACGAGACCAAGGCTAAGCCTTAACAAAATTGTTCTAAATATTGGATGAATTCTACTAATATTACCCTCCTTAAAGATACAAACTTAATTCTTAAAGTTTTGTCTAAATTAGGTCAACATGTAAGCTAAAATTAATAATTTATACGTTGAATTAAAACGTTATATATGTTTTTATATATTAACTTAAGTTTGTTTTTTGTTAAATTTCTAGAAATTATGAACAAAAATCTTAGGTTTTTGTTCAATTATAAGGGAGGACAAATGAAAAATAAGAAAATAGACAAATACATTGAAGAACAGTCTTCAAAGCTAACTAAAGGGCTTATTGATAGAAGACAGTTCATGATGTCTGTCCTTGCTACTGGGGTCACGCTCCCAATTGCATTATCGTTAGCAGATAAAGCAGTTGCAGCTACACCGAAAAAAGGTGGACATTTAAGATGGGGTAATAGTGCAGCAGATGCAACTGATACTCTTGATCCAGCAACTTATCAGAGCTCATTTATGCAAGCTACTGCTTGGTCATATCAGAACTGTCTAACTGTTGTTGATTCAGATCACACAATTGTTGGAGAGCTTGCTGAGTCAATTGAATCAGATGATGCTCAAACTTGGGTATATAATCTTCGCAAAGGTGTTGAATTCCATAATGGTAAATCAATGACAGCAGAAGATGTTGTGCTCAACTACCAGTATCATATGAATCCAGATACTGCTTCGGCAGCAGGTGGTCTGTTATCTCAAATTGAAACAGTTTCTGCTGATGGAAATGACAGAGTTATTTTTAAGCTAAAAGGTGCAAATGCCGATTGGCCTGCAATAACTACTGACTATCACATTATGATTAAACCAACAAAAGATGGAGTTGTTGATGCTCAATCAACGATTGGAACTGGTCCATATATTATGGATGAATTCAATCCTGGTGTTGGTGCAAAATTTGGAAAAAGAAATCCAAATTATTTCAAAGGTGATAGTGTTGCACACTTTGATTCAGTTGAAGTAATTGGTATTAATGATCCTGCTACTAGACAAGCAGCATTATTAAACGGTGAAATTGACTGGATGAATGGTGTTGATCTTAGAACTGCTAATCTATTGACTAGAAATCCTAGTGTAGAAATTACAGCAGCTTCTGGTTACGCACACTATACAGCACCAATGAGATTGAACGTTCCACCGTTTGATAACTTTGATGTGCGTATGGCAATGAAGTTTGCAATCAAAAGACAGGAAATTGTTGATAAGATTATGCTTGGATATGGTACTGTTGGTAATGATCATCCGATCTCTACTGCTCACCCATACCATAATAACGCTTTAGAGCAGAGAGAGTTCGATGCTGATAAAGCTGCTTATCACTGGAAAAAATCTGGAGTAAGTGGACCAATTGAAATTAGTACTTCTGAAGTTCCTTATGCAGGATGTACAGATGCAACTAACTTGATAGCAGCATCTGCTCAAGAATGTGGTATCGATCTTCGAGTTAAAAAAGAGCCTGAAGATGGTTACTGGAGTAACGTATGGAACACTAAAGGTTTCAGTATGAGTTCTTGGGGTGGAAGACCTACTGAAGATATGATGTGGTCTGCTGCATTCACAGATGACACTGAGTGGAACGAAGCTGCTTGGGGTAATCTAGTTCAAACTGATTCAACTGTTCGTTTCAATGAACTTGTTAGATCTGCTAGATCAGAACTTGATGCAGAAAAGAGAAAATCAATGTACTGGGAAGCACAAGCTCTTTGTAACTACGATGGTGGTGCAATTGTTTATGCATTTAACCAATACGTTGGTGCTGGTTCTAAAAAACTTGCTCACGGTGAAGATGTTGCTGGTAACTGGGAAAGTGACGGTAACAAACTTTCTGAACGTTGGTGGTTTGCATAAAATTTTAATTTTCTTTGTGGCGCATTCAAATGCGCCACATTATTTCAACTAATCTCCCAAAAAATGTTTTTAAAAAATAAGAAATACCTCTTTGATGGAGGTTCCGGTCAAACTTTAATGGAAATGGGTTTAGAGACAACAGGTGATCTTTGGTCAGCACAAGCTTTATTAAATGAAAATAATCACCCAATGGTCGTAGAAATGCATAAAAATTTTATAAATGCAGGATCACAATTAATAGTCACTTCAAATTTTAGTGTTAGAAGGAGGTTACTAAAAAAATATAATTTACTAGATAAATTTGAATTTGGAATAAGATCTGCTGGAGCACTTGCATTAAAAGCAAAAAATGAAAGTGAAAAAAAAGTTATTATTGCAGGCTCATTGCCAAATCAAGGTAATACATATTCCCCAATACATTTTGAAACTGATGAAACCATGTTTAATTATTTTCATGAAATTGCAAAAATATTAAAAGATTACGTCGATATTTTTTACTTAGATGTTTTGTGTTCCATCAAAGAAATAAAAATTGCTTTAGAAGCCTCAAAAGAATTTAATAAACAAGTTCTTGTAGGTGTGCACTTACGTTATGATGGAAAATTACCATCTGGAGAAAGTCTTGAAGAGCTTTTTCAAAATATGCAAAAATTTAATTGTTGCGGCATAGTATCAGCCTGCGTATCACCTGAAATCGTTAATTTGAGTATTCCTATATTTAATAAACAAAAGCTTCCTTTTGGTTATAAAATGAATTTATTTAAAGAACTGCCTACTAGTAATAAAGAAAAATTCAATTCAGAAGGTTTTGAAGGACATTATGATTATATTGATCCCGTTGAGTTATTAGGGACTCGAAATGAAGAATTTGGAGAGGAAAAATATAAAAAGTTTGTTTTAAATTCTTTTAATGAAGGTGTTACTCTAGTCGGTGGATGCTGTGAAGTAAAGCCACGACATATTGAAGCTATTAAAAATTTATTTTAAAATTTTTTTTTCATTATTTTGTGATAAGTTGAATAAATTTATATGGGAGATTTAGTTAGTAATTACAGATTTGTTGTAAAGCCAGTTATTAAAGAAGCTGGTAGATCTTTAGATTTAGCCAGACCCATGAAAATACATCCTCTTACATATCAGGAGTTACCACTTAACCCAGAATATACTAACTACGCCGATGGTAGATTTACCCTTGAAAAATTATCTCATGCTACAGCAGATGAAATGTATTGGAAAGCTAGACAAGAAATAATTTTACGTCATACGGGTGAGCATCCATACGAAATCTCTGGTCCAGATGCTGAAAATTTACTTCAACAAATATTTCCTAGAGATATTTCAAAAGTAAAAATAGGACGATGTTCTTATCAATTTGCTTGCTATCATGATGGAGGAATGATTTCAGATGGATTATTATTAAGATTAGAAAAAAATAAATTTTGGTTTGCACAAGGTGATGGACATTTATATAGTTGGTACAAAGCTCATTCGAAAAATTTAGATGTTGAAATTAAAGATCCAAATGTATGGGTTAGTCAAATACAAGGACCTAAATCTTTAAAACTTTTAGAAAAACTAGTTGATGAACCATTAAAAAATAATTTTAATTATTTTGATTGGATTGAAACTTCAATTGCTTCAGAAGAAGTGATTATAAGCAGAACAGGGTTTACAAATGAACTTGGCTGGGAAATTTATTTAAGACCAGAAAATGATGCAAAAAAAATTGGAGACTTAATACTCAGTAAAGGTGGAGAAATGGGAATGATTCTAACAGCCTCACCAGGATTTAGATGTAGAAGAATTGAGGCAGGTCTCTTATCTGCAGGGAGAGATTTTACAAAAGACAGATCTCCATTTACTGTTGGATTAGGAAAATTTATAGATTTTAATAAAGGAGATTTTATAGGAAGAGATTATTTACTAAATGCAAGTAAAGATTGTTTAACATGGGGTATGAGAGTGGAAAATAGTTTTGCGTTGGTTGATTCTGAAATTTCTATTAATAATAAAAAAGTTGGAATTGTAACTTCTAGTACATGGTCGCCATTTCAAGTTTGTGGTGTTGCTATAGTCCATATGGATAATGGAGAATTTTCGCCAGGAACAATAGTAGATGTTAGTTGTGATGATGGTAGTATGCAAAAAGGTGAAATCTGTACTTTACCAATGTATGATGAGAAAGGTGAAATACAAAGAGGTTTAAAAGAAGATATTCCATCTGGTCCACTACCTTGGAGGGGTATTTCAAAAAACTAATATATTTTGTGATAGAATTATAAATTATATTAGAATACAAATATCAAGATGAATGATCTCATTAAACCTAGTACTAAAATCCATACAATAGATGATGCAATTAGATTGTCTAAAAAAAGATTACCAAAATTAGTGTTTGATTTCATCGATGGAGCATCAGGAGATGATAAACTTGCTGAAATTAATAGTACGGCATTAGATCAAATCAGACTTGAGCCTAAGGTTTTCAGAAATGTCGAGAATAGAAATTTAAGTAAAAAAATATTTGATTTTAATTTTGATTATCCATTTGGATTTGCGCCAATGGGTATGACAAATCTCTCATGGCCTGAGGCAGATAAAATGATCGCAAAAGAAAGTGCGTATAATAATATTCCAACATGTGTTTCAATGGCTTCTAGTACTACACTTGAAGATATGTTTACTTTCTCAGAGGGTCATTCGTGGATGCAAATATATATTTTTCAAAGTGAAGAATTTATTATGGAATTATTAAAAAGAGCAGAAAATATTGGGTACAAAGTTTTAATTCTTACTGTTGATGTACCCATTCTTTCAAGAAGAGCAAGAGATGATAGAAATGGTTTTGGTTATCCATTTAAAATAGGTCCAAAACAATTTTTAGATTTTGCACTGCATCCTCAATGGAGCTTAACTACTTTGTTAAAAGGTGCTCCAAAACCAATGAATTATGTTACTTCTAAAAGTGGAGATCAAATTTTTAGAAGAAAAGAAAGTAGAGGCACTACTGATTGGGATACTTTACAAAGAATTAGAGAGGCTTGGAAAGGAAAATTAATAATCAAAGGAGTCATGAACTCTGAAGATGCCTTTAAAATTAAAGAGGCTGGTGCTGATGCAATTCAAGTATCAAATCATGGTGGAAGACAATTAGATAGTGCTACTGCTTCTATTAATGCTTTACCATTAATACGAAAAGCTTTGGGAGAGGATTTTCCAATACTTTTTGATAGTGGCATTAGAAGTGGTAGTGATATTTTACGCGCATTAGCTCTGGGAGCTGATTTTGTTATGTTTGGCAGACCTTTAATGTATGCCATTGGTGCGGATGGTGCAAAAGGCCTTAGAAGAATCATTAACTTAATTAAAGAAGAGTTAAGTACAAATCTTGGATTAGTGGGGTTAACAGATATAAATGAAGTTGATAAAAAAATAATAGCAGAGAAGTTTTTCAAGGATATAAAGTATTAAAATGGGAAACAAAAAGATTAGAGGTGGGGCATTAGTTGCAAGAGCTCTTAGAGAGAAAGGTATTGATAATGTTTTTACACTTTCTGGAGGCTTTTGTAATCCAGCACTTGAAGGATTTATGGAATGTCAAATTAATGTAATTAATTGTCCTCATGAACAAATTGCTGGTCATTTAGCCGATGGTCATACTAGGATATCAAGGAAACCATCCGTTTGTATTGTCGGGCCAGAAGGTTTCGCAAATGCAGTGCCTTCAATGATGGAAGCATGGGGTGAAAGATCACCTGTTATTTTTATAACTGGATCAAGTAGCTTAAAAAGACAAGGATCAGGTGGTTTTAAGGAAATAGATGACGTATCTATTGCAGCACCGTTAACAAAATACAGTGCAAGTATAACAGATGGCAACAGAATAAGAGAGTTTGTTGACAAAGCATATAGAATTGCAACAAATGGTTATCCTGGTGCAGTGCATTTAAGTGTACCAGTAGATATAATGTTTTCATCATTTGCAGATGATGCAGGCTTAGAAGAAAGACCTTTTACTCATCAAAAGAAACCTATAGCAAAAGCTTGGCCCGATCCTGAGAGTTTAAATGAATTATTTGATCTGACAATTAGTTCACAAAAACCTGTTTTTATTGGAGGGCATGGTGTTTGGTGGTCTTACGCAGAAAAAAAATTAGAGCAAGCTGGCTTTGAATTAAACATTCCAATATTTAATATACCATACCATCAAAAGCTTTTAGGTGAAGAAGCAGATACATACATGGGTCTGGCAGATATTCATCAATATCCTCCATCAAAAATGGCTCTTCATGAATCAGATTTGGTTCTTATGATTGGTGCACGTCTTGATAATCAAATGAATTTTGGTAATCCTCCACTTTTTCCAAAAAGCACTAAGCTTGTTTGTATTAATGGATCGCATGAAGAAATAGAATTAAATAGAGCTGCAGATATTAACTTACTTTGTGATCCTGGAGTTTTTTTGGATAAACTAATAGAATTAAAGAAAAACAGTAAATGGAAATTAAACAATGAATGGTTTAATAAGAATAAAAAAGAGAAAAAAAATTGGATCAATAAAACATTAGATGATTTAAATAAAGAAACTGAAGAGGCTAAAAAAGAAGGGGGGAAAATTCATCCTCTTCAATTAGCTTTAGATGTTCAAGAAGTATTAACTGAAAATGATTGGTTAGTTATTGATGGTGGTAACACGCATTTCTGGTCCGAGATTGCAATTAATATTGCTGGATCAAAAGGTAAAAAACTTGGAGGAATATTACATCCAGGCACTTTCAGTATGTTAGGTGTTGGAGTTCCTTTTGCAGTATCAGCAAAAAATCTTAATCCTAAATCTAATGTTGTGTTAATAAGTGGAGATGGTGCATTTTTATCTGGCGGATTGTCAATTGAAGCTGCATTTCAAGAAAAAAAACCTATTGTTGTTGTTATAGATAATAATGGAGGTCTTGATTGTATTTCTCAACAACAAGAAAGATTATTTGAAAGTGGGAAACACTTTGCAACTGATTTTAGAGATATTCCATTTCATTCAATTTTTGAAGGTTTTGGAGGGCATGGAGAATTAGTTACTAAAAGAGAAGATTTAGCCCCCGCTTTAAAAAGAGCTTTAGAAAGTGGTAAAACTGCATGTGTAAATGTAAAGGCTAAAGGTGTTATAAGTCCAATAGTTGCTGCAGTTAGTGATAAAAGAGATAAAGCGTCTATAGAGTAGGTTATGGCAATTTTTTCTACACATTTACTAAACTCAATAGATGGTACACATGCAAGTGATGTAGAAATTGTTATTTATAAAGTAAATAATAATAACAAAGTTGTATTTCTAGAAGATAAAACAGATAGCTCTGGAAGAATGCTTAAAGAATTTGAATTAACGAAAGAAGATTGTGAAAGTGATTATGAAATGATAATTAATTCTGGTAAATATTTTAGAAATACTAGTGAAATAATTAATTCAATAAGTGTTAAATTTAAAATGAAAGATCCTCTTAAAAAATATCACATACCTTTAATTGTTTCTCCAAATGGATACTCAATATGGTGGTCAAAATAAAATGAGTAATTCAGGATTAAACATGTCTAGACGTATTAGGAGGACTCCCTATACAGAGAAAGTAATTGAGGCTGGTGTAAGTGGTTTTACTGTAGTCAATCATATGCTTCTTCCAAAATCATATAAAGCAACAGTAGAAGAAGATTATTGGCACTTATCTAAAAATACTCAAATTTGGGATGTTTCATGTCAACGACAAGTTCAAATAATAGGAGAAGATGCTACAAAATTAATACAATTCATGTCTCCAAGATCAATAAAAGATATGCCTATTGGTAAATGTTACTATTACCCAATGATTGATGAAAATGCAGGGATGATAAACGATCCTGTACTCTTAAAATTAAGTGAAAATAAATATTGGCTATCAGTTGCAGACTCAGATGTTCTTCTTTGGGCAAAAGGATTAGCTGTAGGAAGAAATTTTAAAGTTGATATTATAGAGCCAGATATTTACCCCCTAGCAATTCAAGGTCCAAAATCTGAAGAATTAATATCATCAATATTTGGAGAAAAAATTAAAAAATTAAAATTCTTTCATTTTTCTTTTTTTGAATTTGAAGGAACAAAGCAGATAATTGCAAGATCAGGATATAGCAAACAAGATGGTTTTGAGATTTATCTTAAAGGTTTTAGTCTAGGAAAAAAACTTTGGGAAACAATTTGGGAAGCAGGAAAAGATTTTAATATTTCACCTGGATGTCCAAATTTAATTGATAGAATAGAAGGTGGTTTATTATCCTATGGTAATGAATTTACTTTAGAAAATAATCCAATTGAATGTGGATTTGATAATTATTGTAATAATTTATCTCATGATTTCATTGGAAAAAATGCACTAAAAAAAATATTAAAAAATGGAATAGAAAAAAAAATAAAAGGAATTACTTTTAATGGGTCCCCGACTCCTCCGTGCACAATACCTTTTCCTGTTTACTCAAAAAATAGATTTCAAATTGGTAATATTACCTCTGGTATTTATTCACCATTTTTAAAAACCAATATTGGGCTATCAATGGTTGATAGAGATTATTGGAATGATGGTCAGGATGTTATCGTATTAACACCAGACAATATTGAAAGAAAAGGTAAAGTGTGTTCACTACCTTTTAATTATTCTTAAAATGAGTCATTCAATTGAATTAAAGTGGGAGTTAGGGGATCAAAAACTCGAATTTGGAAAATACTTAACTGATCACATAGTAATGCTTAACGAAAATGTATCTATTGATGCAGGATCATCCCCAGATTATGGAGGAAGCGAAACTAATATTAATCCAGAGCAAAAACTAGCTGCAGCTGTAAGTAGTTGTTTTATGATGACATTTTTAGCTTTAGCTGCAAAAATGAAATGGCCAGTTATTAATTACAAAGATAAAGCAATTTCTTATTTAGGAAAAAATGCAGAGGGAAGAATGTACGTCAACAAAATAGAGCTAAATCCAGCTATAGTATTTGAAGGTAATTTTAATATTTCTGATGAAGAAATGAAAAAAATGAAAGAGAGATCACATAAGTATTGTTTTATCGCTAATTCACTATCTAAAGATGTTGAAATTCAAATCAATTAAATGAATTTTAATTTAATATTAAACGAAAAAAATAATAATATTTTTAATATTATTCTTAATGATCAGAAAAACCAAAATACTTTAGGCGAAAACATGATCAATGAATTAACATCAGCGCTAGATATTGCTGATAAAGATAATGAAGTAAAAGTAATTATTTTATCATCAAAAGGTAATATTTTTTGTGCAGGACATAATTTAAAAGATTTAAATTCACAAAGATTGCAAAATGACAAAGGTGAAAGCTATTTTAAAAAAATATTTCAAATGTGTTCTCAACTTATGCTGAAAATTAATAAAAATAATAAACCAGTTATAGCTATGGTTGATGGTATCGCTACTGCAGCAGGCTGTCAGTTAATTTCTAGCTGTGATTTAGCTTACTCAAGTAGCAGAGCAAAATATGCAACTCCTGGTGTTAATATTGGATTATTTTGTTCTACACCAATGGTTCCATTATCAAGAACTGTAGGTAAAAAGCAAGCTATGGAAATGCTTCTCACTGGAGATCTTATAGATGCAAATAAAGCATTAAGGATTGGTTTAATAAATGATATCTTTGAAGAAGATAGTTTAAAAGAAAATGTATTTCAGATTGCAAAAAAAATATCGTCTAAATCTTCTAATACTATTAAAATTGGTAAAGAAGCTTTTTACAAACAAAAAGATATGAATTTAGAAGACGCTTATACTTTTACTTCAAAGGTAATGACGGAAAATATGTTACATGATGATTCCAAGGAAGGTATTGAAGCTTTTTTAGAAAAAAGAGAGCCAAACTGGAAAGAATAATTACTTCTTAAAATGGGTTTGGTTGAGATGGATTGGTAGCTAACCATGTAGATTTAGTCTGCATGTAACTTTGCATTCCCTCCCATCCATTTTCACGACCGTATCCTGATTGCTTGAAACCTCCAACTGGAGATTGAGTGGAAGCATTAAAATAATTATTAATATAAACAGTTCCAGCTTCTATCTTATCTGCTAAACGTATAGCTTTATTAGTATCCATAGTCCAAATACCTGCTGCAAGTCCATAAATAGTATCGTTTGCAATTTTAATTACTTCATCTTCATTTTCCCAAGATTGTATTGAGGCGACAGGTCCAAATACTTCATTTTGAGCTAGATCATCTTCATTTGGAACATTATCAAAAATAGTTGGCCCAATATAGTACCCTTCAGATTTTTGTTCTTTCCTTCCATCAATTAATAATTTTAAACCTCTTTTTTCAGCGGCTTCTATCTTAGATAAAATAAAATCATATTGCTCTTTATTTGCTATAGGTCCTATTTGTGTTGCTTTATCATTTGGGTGACCAACTTTAGCTTTTTTGACAACTTCTAATAAATTTTGAGTAAATTTATCTTTTATATCTTTATGCACTAATATTCTTGATCCTGAAATACAGCTATGACCTGAAACTGGAAAGATTCCTGAAACAACTCCATTAACTGATAAAGTTAAATCAGCATCTTTAAATATAATTTGTGGCGATTTACCTCCTAACTCCATAATAATAGGTTTAACATTTTTGGATGCACTTAAACTAGCTGCACTTCCCCCTTTTGTTCCGCCTGTAAAACTTATCATTCTAACATCTTGGTGTTCAATAAGAGGTGCACCAGTGGTAGGACCAAAACCAGTAACAACATTAATTAAACCTTCTGGAAGATCAGCTTCTTCTAAAATTTTCATTAACTCTAATGTAGAGCATGATGCTCTTTCTGAAGGTTTAATTACAACAGTATTGCCTGCTGCTATTGCCGGTGCTAATTTCCAAATTAATGTTCCAATTGGTGAATTCCAAGGAAGAATAAGTGCAACAACTCCAAATGGTTCCCATTTTAAATAATTATGCATATTTGGAACCTCTGAAGGTATCAATCTACCTTCATACTTGTCACACATGCCTGCATAATAATAAAAACTCTCAGTCTGCCAACTGGTTAGAGAAGGAGTGATATTTTTTGGAAGTTTGCCGTTATCTTTAGTTTCTATTTGCCCAATACGTTCTGCATTTTTAGCAATAATATCTCCAATTCTTGTTAATGTTCTCCCTCTTTCTGCTGGATGCATTTTACCATAAGGACCATCATAATAAGCCTGTTTAGCAGATGATACCGCGAGATTAATATCTTGTTCATTACAATCAGGGATCTTTGCCCATACTTTTCCTATAGACGGATCCTCACTTTCAAAATATTTTTCAGAAGAAGGTTCATGCCATCTATTTCCTGCATAAAATTTGTAGGTTTGAATTTCAGACATAATTTATTTAAACTTAAATATTTTCATTGGTCAACTTATTTGTGGTAAATTAATTTTTTAATATCATATCTGATGCTTTTTCTGCTAACATAATTACAGATGCATTTATATTTCCACTTATCATATCTGGGAAAGAAGAAGCATCTACTACTCTCAGATTGTCTATTCCTCTAACTTTAAGCTGATTATCAAGTACAGCCATTTTATTATTACTTGAACCCATTGCACAAGTAGATGCAGGATGATGACCTGTTTGTACATGATTTCGAACTGATTCTTTTAAATCTTGGTCACTTTTGATTTTTTTTCCTGGAAGTAATTCTTCCGAAACAATTTTGGCTAAACTGGGTTTTGACAATACTTCTCTTGTATGCTTCATCCCTTCTATCATATCTTCCATATCAGATGGATCGATGAACCAATTAGGATTTATATTAAGTTCATCATTAGGATTTGAGCTTTTAAGTTTTACACTTCCTGTGCTCTTTGGTCTTAGTAAATTAATTTGAAAGTGTAATCCTGGAAAAGCTTTTTTACCTCTAGAAAAAAATAATGAACCAAAATTTAATAAATTGTCTAAACTCATAGACCAATTATCTTTTTCTTCTTTGAAACACATAGGTGTCATGAATACTTGAATTTCAGGCATATCTTTTTCTCTTATTGCATGAAATAGATTTGTTGACCAAAAAGGAGCTGCGGCTAATCCCTTTTTTAATAAAATATATTTTAATCCCACAAGAATAGCTCTATCGATCCTTTGATATTTAGAGAAACTTAAATTGTTATTTTGAAAAGCCCAATTCATTGGCATAACAGGATGATCGTGAAGGTTTTCACCTACTCCGGGTAATTTAATTATTAATTCTATATTTTTTTCTTTTAAATGTTCTTCTGGGCCAATTCCTGACAACATTAGACATTTGGGACTACCGAATGCTCCTAAAGATAATATTACCTCTGATGATGCATAAACTTCACCATTTGACAAAAGTAATCCTTTAGCTTTATTTTTCTCAATTAAAATTTTTATGACAGATGTATTTTTATAAATTGTTAAGTTGTTAGGTTTAAATTTCAAATAAGCTTCTGCAGATGATTGTCTTTTTCCATTCCATACTTTAACATCATATCGGCCTACTCCATTTAGATTGCCATTATAAAAATCATTATTAATTTCTGCCCCAGCCTCAACACATGCATCAATAAATGCTTTATCGATAGAATTGAAATTTCCAGCTGGTGTAAGTTTTAAAGGACCTGAATGTGAGTGATATTCATTTTTTTCTCTATGAAAAGCTGAGGCAGATCTTTTGAAGTATGGTAATACATCATTATATGACCAACCCTCTAAGCCCTTTTGTCTCCACCTATTGAAATCACCTGGAGCACCTCTCATGTAAATCATACCATTTAAAAGAGATGATCCTCCTAGTCCTTTACCTCTAGGGTACAAAATTTTTCTATTATTTAAAGAAGACTGAGGTATTGACTCAAAACCCCAATCAAATTTAGGGTTTCCAAAAATGTATCCGTTACCACCAGGCATTTGAGTGAATAAACTTTTTCCTGCCCCCCCTGCTTCTATTAGTAATACCTTTATATCTTTATTTTCAGATAATCTTGAGGCTAAAGTACAGCCAGCAGAACCTCCACCTGCAATTATATAGTCAAATGTTTTTTTCATTTTTAAAAATATAAATTATACTAATTATTAATTTATAAGTAAACTCGAGTATATTAAATATGAATAATTACAAAGATTGGATTGGAAAGAAAATTTCAAGAAGTGAGATTATTACTCATCGATTAGTTGATCATTTAAAAAAAACAATCGATCAAAACTGTTTATGTGATCAAACTATACCTGAGGGAATTTTTTTATGCTTATGCCCAGATGTAGCTTCGATAAATGATCTAGATAAAGATGGAAATACAAAATTAGGAATTTTCTTACCTGAGTTACCTTATAAAATAAGAATGTGGGCTGGTGGTAAAATAAAAATATTTCATGAATTTGAAATTGGATCTGAAATTAAAAAAAATTCAACAATTTCAAATATTGAATTTAAAGAAGGTAGATCAGGCAATCTATGTTTTGTTGATATTAATCATGAGTATTTAAATAAAAATAAATTAATAATATCAGAAAATCAAACTGCTGTTTATAGAGAAAAAATAAATAAAAACTCCATTACTCCTAAAATAAAAGATGAACTAAAATTAATTGATAAAGTAGAAATTTTTAGTTCATCAACTTTGCTATTTAGATATTCTGCTTTAACTTTTAATGGACATAAGATTCATTATGATAATGATTATACAAAAAATTATGAGGGCCATATGGGATTGTTAGTCCATGCGCCTCTTCAAGCAACTTATCTTTTAAATCTTGCAAGAAAAAACGAGATTGAATTCAATTCTTTTGAATATAAAGCTACAGCGCCTCTTGTATATAACAATAATTTTTTTGTAGAAATTGGAGAAAATCAAAATGATGAAATTATTGGACGAATTCTTAATGAAAAACTAGAAATTACAATGATTGCAAAATATAAAAAATGAGTTTTCATAAAAAATTTTGTAATTGGGCATCACAAAAAAAAATTAATATCAATAAGGTAATTTATAAAAGAGCAGAAAATGCATTCATAGATACCCTAGCTTGTATATTATCAGGTGTTCAAGAAAAACAATCAAAGGTTGCTTTAAAATATTGTTTAGAAAATAATAATTCAGGAAAAATTATGGTTTTTGGAGGAGGAAAAAAATTATCTATTTCTGCAGCAAGTTTTTTACATGGAGTTAGATCAGCATCTATAGACTTTGATGATTACGAATACGTTGCAGGATCTCATCCTAGTGCGCCAATTTTTTCAGCTCTTATATCTATTGCTCAAATGAAAAACATCTCAATTGAGGAAATATATCAGGGGTGGTTAGTAGGATATGAATTAATAATAAAATTAGGACAAGCACTTAGCTATGATCATTATTATAAAGGATGGCATTCAGCAAATACAATAGGCGTGATTGGAACTGCTGCAGCAGTATCTAAAGTGTTAAAATTAAATGCAGATCAAATGGCAAATGCAATTTCTATTGCAACAAGTTTTTCTTCTGGATTAAAACAGCAATTCGGCACAGATATAAAAGCTTTTCATATAGGGTTTGCTTCTCAAGCAGGGGTACAGTCAGCCTTACTTGCAAAAAATGGTGGGACAGCTAATCAAGATATTTGGAATATTGAGAGAGGATTTATTGAATTATATGGTAGTAAATTTTCTAAAAAATTAAATAATAATTTTAAAAGATCAGATTTAGGAAATGCAATAATTAAATTTCCAAATTTCATTAAGTTTTGGCCAGTTTGTAGTTATTCACAAAGAGTAATACAAGGAGGATTAATTTTAAATAAAAAAATTTTTATAAAAAAAAATATTAAATCTATTACAATTGAGTTTCCAGAGCCTTGGTTCAGAGTATCAAAGTTTCATATACCTAAAAATTCTACTGAAGCTAGATTTTCATTGAGTTATTGTTTAGCAATTGCTCTCATTAATGGTAAATTTAATTTAAGTAGTTTAAATATTTCCAAAAATAAAAAAAGTTTAAAAATGATTAAAAAAATTAAACTACTTACGTACAAAGTGCCAAATAATTTTAAAGACTACGATCCTAAGTATCCTGATATAATTAAAGTAATAATGAATGATGGAAGTATATTGATTGAAAAAATATCACAAATTAAAGGAGGGAAAAATAACCCCTTAAAAGATGAAGATATTGATAATAAATTTTTAATGTGTGGAGGTAAAAAAAATATTTTACATAAAATAAGAAATCAAAAATATAAAAAGAAAAATTTAAAAGAAATAATTTTTTAAATTAGCTATTTTTTCTTTCTCTATAAGCTATAAAAATTCCTGTACTAATTATTATTGCTCCTCCTAGATAAATACTTAAAGTTGGTACTTCTGAATAAATTAAATAACCCATTGCTCCAACAAAAATAAAAGACGAGTATTCGAATGGAGAAGTAATTGCAACATCAGCATATTTAGCAGCCTGTGACATGAACAAGTGCCCAAGTGAACCCATTACACCTAAACTCATAGCTAAAATTAATTGTACCGTATTAGGCATAATAAAATTATCAGGGAAAAATATAATTGACGTAATTAATAATGCAAAAGAGTAATAAAAAACAATTGCAACACTAGAGTCAGTACTCATTACTGATCTAGTTGATAAATAAACAGAAGCCATAAAAGCTGCAGATATTAAAGGATAGAGTGTTTCTAATTTGAACAAGTCAGTACCGGGCTTAACAATAATTAATACACCGATAAAACCAATCAATATTGCTGTAGTTCTAAAAATCCCAATTCTCTCACCAAGTATTGGTACAGCAAGAAAAGCAGCAATAATGGGAGCAGAATGTGCAATAGCAATATTTTCAGATAACATTAAATGATTAATTCCGTAAATATAGAATACAACACAAGCGGAAGCAGAAAGAGCTCGGATAGCATGTCCAACTGGTTTTTTAGTTTTTAACTTATCAAATCCAAAATACATTGCTAAAAAAGTTGCAATGATACTTCCACTAAGTGCTCTAAAGAATATTGATTCCCATACAGGAAAATGAAAACTTAAATATTTATATGTGATATCATTTATACTTAGACAAAACATGGACAATAACATGAAAGAAATTCCCAAGAGATTATTATTTTTCGATTTCATTAATTTGTTAAATATACTAAGATAATTTATTCAGATATAAATTTTTCAAAATGAGCAGTAAATATCATGTAAAAAAATTAGAAAAAAAGAATGACCATTTAAGTATTTTGTGGAAAGATAATTTTGAAAGTAAATTCCATTTTATGTGGTTAAGAGATAATTGTCCAACAGCAATACATCCTACAGCAAATATGCGAGTCTTTAATATTTTAACTGTTAGTAAAAATATATTTCCTAAAAATTATAAAATTGAAAAAAATAAACTCAATATTGATTGGAGTGAAGGTGATCATAGTAGCAAATTCAATTTAAAATGGTTAAGAGATCATTGTTATACTGAAATAAATAATCAAAAATATAAATCACCTTATGTTTTTTGGGATGGTAAATTAAAAAAAAATTTAAAGAAAATTATTGTTGATCATAATAGTGTAATAAAAAATGATAAACATTTAAGTAAATGGTTAAATTTACTTCATACTTATGGTTTTGCATTGATCAAAAATGCACCAACTAACAAAAAATCAGCATTCAGAATATTAAATAGAATAAGCCATCATAGAGAAACTTTTTTTGGTACACCATTTGAAGTAATTAACATTCCAAAGCCAAATAACACTGCTTATACGGCAGATGCGTTAAGAAATCATACCGACTTACCTTATTTTGAATATGCTCCTGGTTATCAGTTTCTTCATTGTTTAGTGAATGAAGCTAATGGCGGATTATCATCTGTTGTAGATGGTTTCGCAGTTGCAAATTATTTAAAAAAAAATGAAAAAGATGTTTTTAAAATTTTAACTAAAACACACATTAAATTCAAAGATACTGATTATACTCAAAAAGCTGTCAGAATTCTTCATTCACCAATAATAACACTTACAAAGGATAATGATTTCAATGATATTAGATTCAGTATGGCTGCAATGGGAGCTATTGATGTTGATCCAAAAAAAATGAAAAAATTTTATGATGCCTACCATTATTTTGCATCATTGCTTCAAAACAAAAAATTTAAAATTGATTTTAGATTAGAGGCAGGTGATATATTTTGTTTTAACAATAGAAGAGTATTACATGGGAGGACTGAATTTGATCCAAACTCTGGAAATAGACATCTTCAGGGATATTATATTGAAAGAGATGAAATAATAGGAAGATTAAATTATTTTAATAATATTAAAGTTTAGATCATTCCCATCCACAGATAGTTTTAATTTCTAAATATTCTTCTAGACCCCAATCACCTCCCTCTCTTCCATTACCAGATTGTCTATAACCGCCAAAGGGAGTTCCTGGATCAGCGCTATTTCCATTTATATAAACGCCTCCTGATCTAAATTTTCTTGCAACTCTTTTCGCTTTTTCTTTATCTTGAGTTTGAACGTAATTTCCTAGACCATAGGATGTATCATTAACAATTGATATAGCTTCATCTTCATCTTCAAATGGAATTATAGAGAGTACTGGTCCAAAAATCTCTTCTTTTGCAATTCTCATATCGTTAGTGACATCAGTAAAAATTGTTGGCTTAACAAAATAACCCTTTTCTAGACCATTTGGTTTTTCAGGACCTCCAGCCACGAGTGTAGCGCCCTCATTTATACCACTATTAATTAGATCAATAATTTTATCATATTGTGTTTTAGAAATAACTGGACCGATATGATTTCCATTCTTAGAAGCAATGTCAACTTTTATTTTATTTGCTTCATCAGCAGCCTCTTCTATTGCTCTTTTATAGATTGATTTTTCAACTAGCATTCTTGTCGGTGCATCACAAGATTGACCAGAATTACTCATTATGTTCCTAACACCTTCTCTTACAGCATCGGAATGTGAATCACTAAAAACAATATTACCCCCTTTACCTCCTAGTTCTAGACAAACTCTTTTAATTGTATCAGCTGCGTTTTTAGAAATAAGCTTTCCTGCTCTTGTTGATCCAGTAAATGAAATCATATCGATATCACTATGTGAAGATAAATCTGTCCCTACTCCAACACCATCTCCATTAATTAAATTAAATACTCCTGGTGGAAAACCAGCGTCATGTATCATTTCAGCAAAAAGCATACCAGATAAAGGTGCAATTTCAGATGGTTTCAAAATCATTGTACAGCCAACTGCTAGTGCTGGAATAACTTTTAGAGTTATTTGATTAATAGGCCAATTCCAAGGAGTAATTAAACCACAAACTCCAATAGGTTCATACAAAATATAGTTATTTGAAGTATTACTAAACTTTCTCTCAAACTGAAATGAATTTAATCTTTTTATAAAATCATTGATATGATCAGCTCCCGAAGACGTTTGAGCTGATGAAGACCAATCTAGTGGCGCCCCCATTTCTAAAGACATAACTTCTGTAATTTCTTTCCATCTAGATTTATAAATTTGTAAAAATTTTTCTAAAAGTATAATTTTATCTTTTCTATCAATTTTACTCCAACTAATGAAAGAATCTAATGAACATTTTACTGCTTTGTCAACATCATCTTTACAGCCTAATGAAATAACTGCAAATTTCTCTTCGTTAGAGGGATTAATAACATCAAAATCATTTTTTCTTTCAGGCTCGATCCAATTACCATTTATGTAGAATTTTCTTTTATCTAGCATATCTAAAACTTATATAATAATTTTATTATACATTTATTTTTTTTCAAAATAGAATAAAGTAAATATACAATAAGGTAAAAATTGACACTAGAAAATATTAAACTTGATGTAGATTACGCGAGATCTAAATTTCCAGCTTTTAAAGATGAATTATCAAAAGATTGGATATTTTGTGAGAATGCTGGTGGAAGCTATGTACCAGAAAATGTAATTAATAGATTAAACAAATTTATGACTTCTACAAAAGTGCAGCCTTATGCTGAATACGCAATGTCTAAAATTGCTGGTGAACAAATGGATAGTGCAATTGAACTTTTTGCAAACATGATAAATGCACAAAAAAATGAAATACTTATTGGTGGATCAACATCAATAAATCTGTATGTTTTATCAAATGCTCTTAAATCTTTAATTAAAAGTGGAGATGAAGTAATAGTAACTAATCAAGATCATGAGGCAAATATAAGTCCTTGGAGAAGATTAGAGGAAGTTGGGGCTAAAATAGTAGAATGGAAGATAAATAGTATAAATGGTGAGTTAGAAATAGAAACTTTGGAAAAATTACTGAATAAAAAGACAAAAATTTTAGCTCTTACTCATTGTTCAAATATAGTTGGATCAATAAACAATTTAAAAAAAATTACAAAAATTGCCCACACTTTTAACACAATAGTTATAGGTGATGGTGTTTCATATGCACCTCATGGATTTCCAGATGTTAAAGAATTAGATGTAGATTTTTATACGTTTAGTCTTTACAAAACTTACGGTCCTCATTTAGGTCTTTTGTATGGAAAAGAAAGTATATTAAAGAATTTACCTAATCAAAACCATGAATTTCTAAAAGGACAATATCCCTATACTTTAAATCCTGGAGGGCCAAATCATGAAGAACTAGCATCCATTATAGGAATATTTGAATATATGCTAGAAATCTATGATCATCATTTTCAAAATAAAGAGCTGAATATTTTGGAAAAAATAAAAAATATTAATTATTTAATTTCAAAGCATGAAGAATTTATTGCCAATCCAATACTGGAGTTCTTACATGAAAATAAAAATGTAAATCTAATTGGTAAGAATATAATTAAAGAAAAAAATAGAGCTCCTACAATTGCTTTTACAGTAAAAGATATGCAATCAGAAATCATTGCAAAAAAACTTGTTGAGAAGAATATTGCTACGAGAAATGATAATTTTTATGCCTGGAGATGTTTAAAAGCGCTGGGTATTAATACTGATGATGGAGTTATAAGAATTAGTCTAACACATTATAATACAATTCAAGAGGCAGAAAAAATTATAAATACTTTAGATCAAATAGTTTAAAAAAATGTCTAAAATTGAATTGAGAGTTTATACAACAAAGCAGATAGACAAAAATACTTTGTTACAAATATTTAAATTAAAAAATGAACATTGGATGTTTTCTATAAATTCTCAAAGAGATTGGTTTATAAAAAATATTAAAAATGAGGATACTCACATAATCTTACTTAAAGATAGGCAAGTAGTAGGATACAATTGTTTGAGAAAATATAAAATTAACTCATCTAATTTTTATCTGTTTGATACATTGATAATAAATAAGATATATAGAAATAAAGGTTATGCTGATTTGATAATGAAAAAAAATTCCCAAATACTTGTAAAAAAAAGACTTGAAGCAATTTTATACTGCAATCAAAATTTAGAAAGTTTTTATAAAAAA
>CACIQI010000011.1 GCA_902588745.1 uncultured Alphaproteobacteria bacterium
GTAAAAACATTTACTTTTTTATGATTTAAATCTTTTAGAATATTTAATTCATCAGTTGGTATTAAAATATATTTTATTTCCTCTAAATTATAATCAGAATTTAAGTGTAGTTCATTTACATTATAAATTTTTTCTTCAATTAAAGGATTAGCATTTTCATTTAAAATTTCATTTCCTGATATTTTAATATTACTATATTTTTCTATATTACTTTTTCTTGCCAAATAATTTTTCCCTTTAGTCTGTACACCGGCTACCCATCTCCAAGATAATGTATTAGAAGCTGGATCGCCATCCAATAAATGTTGCATAAAAAAATCTGCGCCAAGTTGCCAAGGTAAATTAAGAGTAAAAATCCAAATTGAGGCAAACCACATTCTTACATGATTATGCAAGTACCCATTTTCTTTTAGATTATTTATCCAATTATTAAAAAAAGAGAGATTTGTATTTCCAGAAATTGCATTTAAATAAAATTTTTTATTAGAAAATTGTTCAATCAATTTATTTCTATCTTCTAAATAATCAGAATAGACCGATGGTCTATGTTCAAGCCAACCTTTCCAATAAGTTCTCCAATAAATTTCTTGGATAAATTTTTCGCATTCTCTAAGTTCATATTTTTTTAATACTTTTTCCAGAATTTGTTCTTCAGAAATTAGTCTGTATCTTATGAAGGGAGATAATAGAGACGTAGTGTTATTATTTAAACTGTCTTCACTGTAATTTCTATTTACTTCATAATATTTTCCTGTTTTATGCAAATAAGACAGGAATTGCTCTTCAGCAAAGCTGATATTTGATTTAAACATTTTAGTATTAATTAATCGTCAGGTAATTTTTTAGAGCGTCTATTAAGTATTTCCATGTGACGAACTCTTAATACCACAATTGCGATTGCTAATATTAATATTGCTACAGACTCATAGACATAAGCGGAGGGATCTACATCTTTTCTTTGCATGATTATCATTCTGGCTAGAGCTGTCATTGCAATGAAAAGAGGGTAGCTCATTCTTATCATTTTAGAAACCCAGTATTCTTTAATCATTCCAATAATTTCAATATAAATAAACAGCAAAAGAATGTCTGCAAGTGTTACTTTGTAAATTGTAATCATACCTTGTATTTCCATTCCAATCGCTATGATTGTACAAATAATAAGTACAGACAGTACTACTTTCTCTAATAGCTCAAAATAATTATTCATTTAAATTCTTTCTATTTTATTTAGTTGATTCTTGTTTTTGTAAAATAGAATTAAGGCAAAAACTTCATATAAAAACCATGAAACTTGATAAATCAAAGGTTTTCTTATTATTTTAGCCAAAAAACTATATCGTGGTATTTCTGACCACATTTCAATAAATGCATCAACCCCACTATAAACCTTATTATTTTTAACAGTGTGTAAACGTCTTAATAATTCTTTAGCATTTTTGGCGGTATCTTCTTTTGATTTTTTCTCAGTACTTATGTCAATCCATTCAAGATTATTTTCTAGTTTTTTGTAATGATTTATTTCAAATCTACAAATACTGCATGAATTATTAAAATAAACTTTAGTAGCCATAAAAGAAAAATAATTTAAATAAATTGAAATTCAATATCCTCTAATTGTTCAAATTGAGCTTTTATATGGTTTCCAGAGTAAATTTTTGATGGTTTTGTACATGAGCCAGAAGAAATAAATTGACCTTTGAGTAATGTCTCACCTTTTTTTGCAAGATTATTGATTAACCATAAAGTAGCATTTAAAGGATTATTTAAAACATTTTTTGTATTTCCTGAGTCCATTATTTTGTTATCTATAATTAAAGTAACTTCAAGATCATCCAGATTGACATCATTAATATTATATATTTTTTCATTACGTAACCAAAATTCAGATGCTCCATTTGTTGAGATGACATTTCTTGCACCAATTTCGGATAATGGTTTTGCAAATCTAAAATCATTTATTTCAATTGAGCATACTAATCCGTCTAATAATAAATCTATATCGTCTATAGAGTAGGGTGCTTTTGAGATATCTATATCTTCTTTAATTCTAAAACTTATTTCTGGTTCTGCATATGGTTCAAAAAAATTTTTAGCATATAATTTTTTTGCGTTTACTAAACTGTATCTGCTATATAAATTTCCATAAAAAGGTTCACTCATATTTAAAACTTTTTGTGCTGTTAGAGATGTAGCGCCAATTTTTTTCCCAATACAAATGTTATCTTTCAATTCTAAGTATCTAAGTTTTAAATTATCTTGAATTGCATAAGCTTCATCAATTGTTTGAGGTTCTAGATTTCTTAAAGAACTTAAACCAGTTTTATTCAATCTATGTTCAAATAATATTTTTGATGCTTCTTGAATATCTTCTTTATTCATACTTGAATTGCGTACTCGTTAATTTCTTCATATATGTCTAAACATTCTTTATAAATATTTTCATAAGTTTTTGGTACAATATATTCTTTAAAATTTTTGGTATTAAAGGTAGTAGAAGAAATTACATCTTGATACCAAACTTTTGACCAAATACCATCTGTTTCTCTATAGCCTTTTGGCCAATTAAGCATATTTTGATCAAAATCTAAATTTAATTTTTGACACAAAATATTTAAATACTTTTCAGGACTTGCTAATAAATAATCAGAGTTTATTACTATGGGCTCTTTTGAATTTAATAATTTAAAAATTTCATAAAGTTTTTTAAAACCTACATCTTGAATTGATTTTAAAGTATTTTTTTTTAAATATGAGACAATTACTTTAGCAGGATCACGGATTAAAAAGCAATTTATACCTTTATCAATCCAATCTAACCGTGTTTCATCTAAAATATGATGAGTCATATGTTTTTGATAAAATATTTTATAATTATTATCTTCTCTAGTGATTAAATTAATAATTTCATCTTCATTTGTATGATAGTGATTTATAATTTCATCTTTCATTGGATGATTTAAGTTAGTTTTTTTTAAATAATATGCATAAAAAGGTTCATCATAAACTTTTGTGTCTCTTCTATTCTCAAAAGATCGCATCAATGCAGTACTGATATTTCTTGGTCCAGACCAAACAAATAAATTAATCATTTAAAATAAATTATTATAAAAATTAGTTAATTCTTTAGTAATAGGATTTTTCTTTAATGAGTATTTTTTTTTATTTATTTGATTTACTGGTACAACTCCTGCAAAAGATCCAGTGCAAAATGCTTCATCTGCATTTAATACTTCTTTTAATTTAAAATTCTTTTCTTTTACTTTTATTTTATTTTTTTTACATAGATCTATAATTTTCTGTCTTGTAATTCCTGTAACACAATATTTCCCTGTTGAGGTAAAAACAGTATTGTTTTTTACAAAGAAGAAATGCGTACTATTATTTGTAGCAACATTTCCATTAATATCGAACATTAGTGCTTCATCAGCATTCTTTTTATTAGCTTCAATACATGCAAGTATACAATTTAATTTACTAAGTGAATTTATTTGTGGATTTTGAACATTAATTGGTCCTCTAATAGTTTTTACTGTAACCAATTTTAATCCTTTTTTGTAAGTTTTAATATCTGGTTTTTTATATTCAGGGATTATTATTATGGTTGGTTTGGATATTGTAACTTTAGGTGATTGGTAGGGTGTTGATTTAATACCCCTTGAAACAATTATTCTTAAATGAACATCTGTTTTCATTTTATTTATTTTAATAGTTTTTATTAGTGCTTCTGAAAGTTTTTTACGAGTCAAATGTATTTTTAAGTCAATAAGCTTTGCATCTTTATATAACCTATCTAGATGTTCTTTTAGAAAAATGAAATTATTATTATGATATCTTAACGAATCCCAGATACCATCTCCAAGCATTGTTGAAGAATCAAAAACTGATATTTTGGCATCTTTTCTTTTATAAAATTTTCCGTTGATATAAATTTTAATATTTTTATTTCTTTTATCATCTACGAAATCATGACTTGAAACCATAATTATTTTTATCTTAATAGCAAATATTGTCTACTTAATAATTTTTATTAACTTTTATTGCAAATCAAAGAGTGACATGTGATTAAATTAATATAACCAATTAGAAATTATCTTTTGTAATGTTGAATAGAAATTTTATTGTTATTTGTATTTCTTCTACTATAGCGGCTTTTCCACCTATGGCTGTAGTTTTATTAGGCGGAATAATTACATCCCAGATAATGATGAAAGATTCATTAGCAACAGTACCAATGACATTAATGATTATAGGTATAGCAATAAGTGCACCTATTGCATCAAGGTTTATGAGCATGTTGGGGAGACAGAAAGGATTTTTATTTTCTTCTCTTTTAAGTTGTTTAGCTTTAATTATTTGTTCAATTGCAATTTATTTGGAAAATTTTTTTATTTTTGCATTAGGTAATTTTTTAATTGGTAGTTCACAAGCTTTTATACATCAGTATCGATTTGCTGCATCTGAGTCAGTTGCCAAAGAATTTATTCCAAGATCTATCTCAATAATATTGTTATTGGGTATAATCTCTGCATTACTTTCTTCTAATTTTGCAGAATATTTTAAAGATTTTTTTCCAAATAATTTATTTCTAGGCAGTTATATTTTCTTATCGTTTACAGCAATTATACCTTTTTTTGTTCTTCTTTTTTATAAGGAAACAAAAACTTCTAGAAATCAAAGCAAATTTGAAATTGAAACTATTTTTAAACTTTTAAAAAACATTAAAATTATACAATCAATTATAAGCGCTGGTCTTGGTTATTTTACAATGGCTATAATTATGACTGCCACTCCTTTACATATGCATCTTGTTAATAAATTTACTTTATTTGAAACCAGTATTGTAATTCAACTTCACGTTATTGGAATGTTTTTACCTTCTTTATTTTCTGGAGATTTAATAAAAAGATTTGGAAATACAAATATTATATATGCAGGAGTAGGTATTTTATTTCTAAGTATTATAACTAACACATTATTTGATTTTTATTATTCTTATATGCTAGGTTTAATATTACTTGGTGTTGGCTGGAATTTTTTATTTGTTTCAGGTTCAAGTTTGCTGGTTGTTTCTTATGAGGAAAAGGATAGATTTACAGCACAAGGATTAAATGATTTTATTGTTTTTTCTACTCAAGGTATAGGATCATTATCAGCTGGTTTTCTTTTATATTTTTCAAATTGGACTATTATAAATCTTTTATGTGTTCCTCTTTTAATTATTGTTTTAGTAGTTTCTTTTATTTCATCTAGAAATAATTAAAATTGATAATTCACTTTTAAATAATAATTTTTTCACTATAGTTATTCTTATGAGTAATATAGGATTTATAGGTGTTGGCTATATGGGCTATGGAATGGCTAAAAATTTATTAAAAAAACACAATGTATTTATTTTTGCTCATAAAAATAGAAAACCCATAAACAAATTAAAAAAAATCGGAGCTAAAGAATTAAAATCATATAATGAAATACAAAATCATAAACTTGATTGTTTAATGATATGTGTAACAAATACACCTGTTGCATTGAATGTAGCAAACAAAATTAAACAACAACTTGATAGTAAAACACTTGTAATAGATCTAACAACTCATAACAAAAATGGCGCTTTAAAAATGTATAAAATTTTTAAATCAAAAAAAATAAGCTATAATTTTTGCGGGGTAATGGGTGGGCCAGTTCAAAGTGAGCAGGGTATATTAGGGGGTATTTATGGTGGTAAAAAAAGTAATTTTTCTAAATGTAAAAAGTATCTTAATTCATTTTGTAAGTCTGTTTTTAATTTTGGTGATGTATCAAAAGCATCTTCTGCAAAATTATTATCTAACTTTTTATCATTAATGACTACGACTAGTGTAATTGAATTTTTTAAATCTGCAAAAAAACTAGATATTAATATTAAACTCTTATGTGATGTTGCGAGATTGGGTTCTGGAAATTCAGGGGCTTTAGATAGAATTGCAGATAAAGCTATAAAAGGTAATTTTAAAGGGTATGTTTTTTCTGTAGATAATACCTATAAAGATTTGAATTATATTAATGATCTTGTTTCAGATTTGCCAAATGCTAATAAACTCTCAAAAATAGCAAAATCATTTTACAAACAAGCTTCAAAAAAAGGATTCGGAAATTTACTTGTTAGTGAATTAATTGATAAGGAAAAATATTAATCAATGGATAAGTTAGTTCCAATTATTTATATGATTGGGGTGCTTTTATTGATTTTACCGTCTTTCTTAAGCTCAAATAATAATTTAAAAACTTTTTTTACTAACTTATCTATTTGGATAGCTATTGTATTGGTTGTTTTATCATTTTACTTTGCCTACAATTATTTTCTTTGATTTATTAAATCAAATTTATTTTATTTAGATGTAGACTAATTTAATACAAATATTTATACGAGTCTTCCATGCCTAATCAATTTGTAGCTAAATCAAGAAGGTTAAGAAGTACAATTTATTCTTCCAGAATTGAAAAACAGGGAGTAAGTTCTTATACAATATACAATCATATGTTACTTCCTGCAGGTTTTGAAGGAAGTCTTGAAGAAACATACAATCATTTAAAAAATCATGTTCAAATATGGGATGTAGCCGCCGAAAGACAAATAGAAATAAAAGGCAAGGATGCGTATCAATTAGTTCAATTAATGACATGCAGAGATTTAAGTAAGGCAAAAGAAGGTAAATGTTATTATTGTCCAATTATTGATGAAAATGGTGGTATGATTAATGATCCGGTTTTACTTAAATTCAATAATGAAAAATGGTGGATTTCAATTGCTGACTCAGACGTTATGTTATTTGCTAAAGGTCTTGCAATAGGAAAAAAATTAAAAGTTTCTATTTCTGAACCTGATGTAAATATTATGGCAGTACAAGGTCCTAAGGCTTTTAATTTGTTAGAAAAAGTTTTTGGAAAAGAAATTTTAGATTTAAAATTTTATAATTTTAAATATTTTAATTTTAAAAATTCTAAACATTTGATTGCTAGATCCGGTTGGTCAAAACAAGGTGGCGTAGAAATTTACGTTGAAGATTCTAAATCTGGACTAGAGTTATATGACTTATTGTTTCAACAAGGTAAAGAGTTTAACGTACAACCAGGTTGCCCTCATTTAATTGAAAGAATTGAAGGTGCTTTACTCTCTTATGGAAACGATATGGACATAAATGATAATCCCTTTGAATGTGGATTAGATAAATTTGTAAATCTAGAAAATGATATTGAATTTCTTGGAAAAGAAAAATTAATTAAAATTAAAGAAAATGGAATTAATAAAAAATTAATGGGTGTTAAAATTAATTTGGATAATATTAATTTAAGATCAGCAATTAACTTAACAATTGGTGATAAAATAATTGGTGAAATTAGATCTGCAGTTTTTTCACCTACATTTAACATGGTGATTGGAATTGCAATGATAAATAAACCATACTTTTTAACTAAAGATCAATTTGATATAATTATTGAGAATAGAAAATACAAAGGAGAGATTTGCGATATTCCATTCGTATAAATTATGAATAATAATGTAAAAGCTATTATTTTAGCTTTAGTTGCTTCTGTTTCAGGAGTAACAATGAATGTTCTTATTAAATTTTCACTTCAAGATATAAATGTATTTACTGCTGGATTTTTGAGATTTCTTTTTGGGTTTATTTTAATTCTGCCTTTTATTTTTTATACTAAATTTCAAAACTTTAAGACACCTAATTTAAAAATTCATATAACAAGAGGTATTTTAAATATTCCAATGATGTTACTTGGATTTTCTGCCCTACAATTTATACCTTTAGAACAAATCAAAGCAATTTCTTTTGTTACACCTATAATTGTAGTTGCCTTAAGTGTAATTTTTTTGAAAGAAAAAATTTATTTAATTCGTATTGGTGCTTTGCTAATCGGTCTAGTTGGAGTCTTTGTTATTTTGAGGCCAGGTATTGTTCCAATAAATGTAGGGGCATATTTGGTTTTATGTTCCTGTTCTATTTGGTCAGTAGTTGTCATAATTACAAAATTTGCAGCAAGAGTTGATAGTGCATTTACAATTTTATCTTACCAATATACCCTAGTCACATTCTTATCTTTTCCTATAGCATTATATTTTTGGCAATCTCCCTCATCAGAAACATTATATTATTTAATTTTTGCAGGCATTGCTGGGACGATTGTACATTTGTGTATAAATACAGCTTATAAGCTTACAGATTTATCAGTTTTACAACCTGTAAACTTTTCCAGGCTATTGATTGCATCTTTATTTGGTTTTTTAATTTTTAATGAAATTCCTGATATTTGGACGATAATAGGAGGTTTAATAATTTTTTCATCAATTCTGATTATTACTTATAGAGAAAATTATCTAAAAAAAGATATAGCAAAGCAATCAATACCGATTAAACTTTAATTTTATTAATGAATAATAATATTAAGGCTATTTTATTAACTTTGTCTGCATCTTTTTTTGCAGTTTTAATGGAAGCATTAATACGTTCAGCACAATATGATTCAAATGTTTTTACAATTGGGTTTTTAAGATTCTTTTTTGGTTTATTAATTATTTTTCCGTATTTAGTTAAAAATAAATTTACAACTTATAAAACAAATAATTTGAAATTCTACATAGTTCGCGGGTTATTTAACATTCCCGTAATGATTTTAGGTTTTGGAGCTCTCATATACATTCCTTTTGAACAATTTAAAGCTATGAATTTTTTAAGCCCAATAATTGTCGTACTATTAAGTTTTTTAATTTTTAGAGAAAAAATTTTTAAATACAGAATTTTAGCATTAGTTATTGGTTTTTTAGGTACTATAATAATAATAAGACCAGGTTATGTCGAATTTAACATAGGCACTATAATGGTTTTAGTTTCTTTGTTATTTTGGTCTTTTATAATTATTCTTTCAAAATATGTATCAAAAGATGATTCACCAATTACAATGGTTTCATACCAATATACTTTAATGACTTTTTTTGCCTTACCTCTAGCAATTTATTTTTGGGAAACACCTTCACTATTTTCCATCTTATATGTTTTTATTGGAGCCATATCAGGTACAATTTTACACTTGTGTTTAGGTCTTGCATATAAATATGCTGATTTATCAGTTACACAGCCAATATGGTTTAGTGGATTAATTTTTGGATCTGCTTTTGGTTATTTTTTATTTAAAGAAATTCCAGATTTATGGACCTGGATAGGTGGAATTGTTGTATTCTCTTCAGTATTGATTATTACTTACAATGAGAGAAGTAAAGAAGAGAAGAAAAATAAAAATATTATAAATGCTATAGATTAATAATTGAGTAATTATATGGATCTTAAAAAAGTTAAAATAAACAATGGATTTTGGAAAAAAAGAAAAGATTTAAATATCAACTCATCTTTTTTTGAAATACTAAATTCATTTGAAAAATCTGGAAGAATAAGAGCATTAACAAATGAAAGCACTGCTTCAGAAAAACCACATATATTTTGGGAATCAGATTTAGCAAAATTAATGGAGGGTGCATTTTTTTCCATGCAACAAGAAAAAAATAAGAACTTAAAAAACAAATGTGATAACATTATAAAAAAAATCATCAATAATCAGGAGGATAATGGTTATTTAAATTTTTTTTTTAAATTTCATGAGCCTGAAAATAAATTTACTAACTTAAGGGATCGTCATGAATTATATTGTGCTGGCCATTTATTAGAATCAGCCATTGAACATTCAAAAGCAACGGGAGAAAATTATTTTTTAAATTCAATAGAAAAATATATTGATCATATAATTGATACATTTGGTAGAGAAGTTGGTAAAAAAAGAGGATACCCGGGTCATCAAGAAATTGAATTAGCTTTAGTAAAGGCTTATGAATATACTAATAAAAAAAAATATTTAGACCTTGCAACATATTTTATTGAAGAAAGAGGTAAGACTGACTCTAATAACAAACATTATTTTATTAATGAAAACGAAATATTAAAAAAAAATTCACAAAAATTAGATTATTCAAAACTACCTTCTAATTTAAGAGATTTTGTTGATTTCTATCTAGCCAAAGATGAATCAGTATTTAAGGATTTAGAATATTGGCAGGCTCATAAAGAACCAATAAAACAAAATACTGCAGAGGGGCATTCAGTTAGAGCACTTTATATGTTCACTGCTATGGCTGATCTAGCTAGAATTAATAATAACAAAGATCTTTTGAAAACTTGCAAGCGACTTTGGCGAAATATTGTAGACAAAAGAATGTATATACATAGTGGCGTAGGTAGTGCGCATATAGGAGAACGATTTTCTTTTGATTATGATCTTCCTAATGACATGGCTTTTGCAGAAACTTGTGCAAGTATTGCACTTATTTATTTTGCAAATAGATTGTCAAAAATAGAAATTAATAGTGAGTACGCAGATATTATAGAAAATAGTTTCTATAATATTATTCTTGCTAGTACTTCTCAGGATGGAAAAGGTTTCTTTTACGATAATTATCTTGAATGTAACCCTGGTTATTTACATTTTCAAGATAGACGACATGGGATAAGAGATGAATATCACATTTGCTCTTGTTGTCCGCCAAATATAACTCGCCTAATTGCTAGTATGGATATGTATATTTATAATAACTATCAAGAATCTTTGGTAGTGGATCAATACATTAGTTCTGAATTAGATCTTTCAGATAAAGAACAAGAATTAAAAATAATACAAACAAGTGAATTTCCCCATAAAGGTTATTCGGAGATAAAAATTTTAAATTCTAATAACAAAGAATCAATTATTTATTTCCGAATTCCATCATGGGATCAAAAAACAAAAATATTAATCAATGGTGAAGAAATAAATTACAAAACTTTCAATGGATATGCAAAAATTTATAGAAAATGGAAAGCTGGTGATAAAATAGAATTAAAATTTAATTTTACACCTCGTTTTGTAAGAACAAATCCAAATGTCAGATATAATATTAGAAAAGCATCTATTTTTAGAGGTCCAATACTCTATTGTTTAGAAGAAATAGATAATGGAAAAAATTTAAATCGATTTGTTATAGATAGCAATAATAGTTTTAACGAAAAAGAAGACCAAATAAATTCAGAAAATATTATTTCTTTAAGTATTAATGGATCAAAATTTGATGAGACTAATGAGTTATATATTCAAGATAAACCAAAACTTACAGATGCATATTTAAAATTTGTCCCATACTACTTATGGTCAAATAGAGGTGAAAATGAAATGTTAGTATGGATAAATGAAAAATAACCTTTTAAAATGATCTTAAAGTTTCTATAAGGTTTTAAAGAAATGAATAAATATAAATACCATGGTATGTGGCCAGTTGCTCCAACACCATTTCATGAAAATGGTGAAGTTGATTATGAAGGAATGAATAGAGTTATTGACTGTATGGTTGATCAAAAAGTTGAAGGTATTTGTATTCTTGCTAATTACTCTGAACAATTTTTACTCTCAGATGATGAAAGAGAAAAATTAACAAAACTTTGTATGAAAAAAATTGATGGTAGAGTTAAAACAATTGTTACTGTCTCTCATTTTGCTACTGACATTGTGCGACCTAGAGCAGAATTAGCAAAATCACTGGGCGCTGATATTATAATGATGATGCCTCCTTATCATGGTGCATTGTTAAAGGGTAATCCAGATCAAATATTTGAACAGTTTAATGAAATTTCTAAAGTTGGTATACCAATTATGATACAAGATGCACCTTTATCTGGTATTGAACTTTCAGTACCTCTTCTTACAAAAATGATTAATGAAATTGAATATTTAACATGTTTTAAAATTGAAAGTGCTAACGCAGCATCAAAAATAAGAGCTCTTATTAAAAATTGCAGTTCTAGATTAGATGCACCTTTTGATGGTGAAGAAAGTATTACTTTATATGCTGACTTAGAAGCTGGAATTTCTGGTAGTATGAGCTCAGCATTACTTCCAGAGAAAATAGCTCCAGTAATTGATCATTTTTGGAATAATGAAAAAGATAAAGCTGAAGAAGTCTATAACAGTATTCTTCCTTTAATAAATTTTGAAAATAGACAATGTGGTTTCAGAGCTACTAAAACAGTAATGAAAGAGGGTGGTGTAATAAAATCAGATTTTTGCAGAGATCCAATTAAACCCTTAGATCTAGATACAAAAAATTTATTACTTAATTTTGCTAAAAGATATGATTTACTTACTTATAAATGGGGTAAATAGTAAAATTTAATTGACAAATATTATTTAAAAATTACTTATTGTTTATGCGTAGAGTATTTGAAGGATTACTTGAAAGAGCAATGTTTTCAAGCAGATGGGCGTTGGCTCCTGTTTATGTTGCCTTATGTCTTACTCTACTAGTTATTACATATAAAGTTATTGCGTTATTTATTTATGAGATTACACACTTAAATGAACTAACGTTAAATGAACTTCTTGTATTTGTGCTACATATTGTTGATTTAGCTCTTGTTGGAAATCTAGTTTTAATGGTGATATTTGCAGGCTATGAAAATTTTGTTTCAAAAATTGATATTGCAAATCAATCTGAAGATAAGCCAGAGTGGATGGGTAAACTAGATTTTTCAGGTTTAAAATTAAAACTTATTGCCTCAATAGTAGCTATTTCAAGTATCGGTTTACTAGAAGCTTTTATTGATGTTGGTTCAAAAACATCAGAAGAAATTTATTTAATGATATTTATTCATGCTGTATTTATTTTATCAGGCTTAGTTATAGCAATAATGGATTATATAAGCGGAATTACTAAACATCACCCATAATTAAACAAAAAATGAAACTTGATAAGTTTTTTGATGAAAAAACTGTCATAGATTTAAGCTTTTTTAATTTCTCTAATGCTGTCACTGCAGCTTATTTTGCCAACAGAAACTTAGAAGTTTTGCGAGTAAATAAAAATTTTAAAAAATTTTTTCCAATCCTTAAAACTGTCAATAATATTCCCTTTACTAGTATTTTAGAGCAACTTGGAGTTGATGATGAATATATTAAAAATTTTCAACAAAATTTAGAAAAAAGTGGTTTTGTTATTATTCCTAAAATAGAAATCAAAATTGGTGATGAAATTAGAGTATATTCTTTACTTTCTGCTTATACTGAAAACAAAGATTTCCCTTTTTTAAATGGTATTCAAGGACAATTTGTTGATCGAACAGATGAATATAATCTTCGAAGAGAGAAGGAAGAATTACTTGATCAAAAATTAAAAGATAGAGAATTGATTGAAGAAAAAACTAAAAGATTAGAAAATATTGCTAATAGGTTATCAAAATATCTTTCACCTCAAGTATACAAGTCTATTTTTGATGAAGAAGAGTCAGGCAAAAAAACAAAAGAAAGCTATGTAAGAAAAAATTTAACAATATTTTTCTCTGATATTGTAAATTTTACTGATTTATCTGATGCATTAGAAGCAGAAAAACTTGCTTTAATCTTAAATAATTATCTAAGTGAAATGAGTTTAATTGCAATAAATTCAAATGCTACGATTGATAAATTTATAGGTGATGCAATACTTTCTTTTCATGGTGCCCCTGAAACACTAGGAGATGAAAACGATGCTATTAATTGTATAAGCATGGCTTTAGAAATGAAGGAACGAGTTAAAGAACTGCAATCTTTCTGGATCAGACAGGGTGTTAAAGGTGGATTAAAGGTAAGATATGGAATCTCTTCAGGTTTTGCAAATGTTGGTGATTTTGGATCTAGCGTAATGAGTGATTATACAGCTATAGGTTCATCTGTAAATTTAGCTTCTAGATTGCAATCTATTGCCCCTGAAAATGAAATTATTATTTCTGACACAACATATAATTTAGTTAAAAATCAAATAAACTGTGAAGAGTATGAAGAAATAACTCCAAAAGGTTTTGTTAGGCCTGTTAAAACTTACAAGGTTGTTGATTTTAAAAATAAAAAAAATAGCAAAACAAAAAAATCATATTCGAAAAAAGGGAATCACGTGGATATTCAAATATTTGATAGTTCTGATATGAAGGCTGCAATGAAAGAATTAAAAAAACTACAAGAAGATTTTAGTAAAGAAATTAACGAAGAGTAGGGGAATTATTCTATTTTAAAAAATTTATTATTGCTTTCTTAATATCATTAACAAGATTTTTATTTTCATCTTTAGTTAATTGACTTTCATTCTTTTTCTTATCAAGTTTTAACTTTCTTTGAGCTAAAATATTTGCGACATAATCATACACATTGGGGTTTTTAGAAAATATATCTTTGATAATTTCTTTGCTTACTTTTATAACTATACAAGGAGTTTCAGCTATAACATTAGCAGATCTTGGTTCGCCAGTTAGAAGACTACCTTCACCAACAAAATCTCCAACACCAAGTTTGGCTAAAAATATTTTATCTTTATTTTTATTATCTAAGTAAACAGATACTACTCCGTCATTTATAACGTAAAGAGAATCTCCAGAATCATTTTGTTTAATAATGTAATCATCTTTTTCAAAATGGAGTCTTTCAGCATTTTGAGCAATTTCATCTAAATCTTCAGAATTTAAAGACATAAAAATAGGAATTTTCTGAAGTAGGACTCTATTTTTTACTGACTCATTATAAGGATTAAATTCACTAACCTGTCTTTTTTCAAAATCTTCTCGACTTCTGTGTGTATCAAGAGCATACAGTCCTGTATCTTCTTCAAGTTTTCCATAAAGTTTACCCGCTGACATTTGAACACCTGCATGTCTTAAAGTTTTATGTATTTCCATCATCACACTATCTTGCATCGAATTTTTTAAAATTCTTTTTGTGCAATCAAAAGCAACAACAAATTCTAATCCAAATTCATTAGCACCTATAAAACGAACCCACTGTAAATTTAATTGCTCTCTACCATCAACTGGCTTAGCTTTTTTAAGAGCATTATAGAGTAACTTAGAGATATTTTCTGGATCATGAGATGGATGAAAATATAGTTTATTAAAAATATGAAATCCTTCACTCATTTTTTCTTTATCTTGTTTGCTCCAATTAGTTAAAATTGAATCTGCGACAATTTCATTTGGAATGATTACTTCAGTATTTTGAAATGTCCTTATTCTTGTACTTCTCCAGGTAATATTTTCTACATAACCTGTTTTATCATCAACGGTAATCCAGTCATTTATTGCAAATGGTCTTTCAATGTTTACAAAAATTCCCTTAATTAAATCTGATAAGCTTGATTGTAAAGAAAGTGCAATAGCAGCAAAAACTATACCACCTGCAGCAAGAATACTTGTAAGTTCTAAATTAAAAACAAAGGATAAAACTAAAAATGCAGGTATCGCAAATAATAAAAACTGAAATAGAAATGTTATTATCTCAGGTATTGTTGTTCCTGATTTATCATTTAATGATAATACTTCGTATTTATAAAACATCATTATGAATATTGATGGAATAAAATATAAAGTTATCAGTAAGATTTTATCTGTAAGGTTACTTACTGTTTCATTAATTAAAAAAATTTCCTTTTGAATAACTATATCATAGGAAAAATTTACCATTAGATATGATAAAATAGGAAGTATAATGATAGTAAATAGTACTCGTGTAAATTTCTTTAATTTGTTTAGCTGTATTACAGAACCAATAATGAATACAGAAATGAGTGTATATAAAGAATTTAAAGTAACTGCATTATTATAAAATAATAGAATAGATAAAATACATAATAAGCTTATTAGAATTATATAAATCTTAGATAGTAGGTAAAAAATGTTAATTTTCATTTTATAATTTTTGCTATAAAGAATTTATATAAAAATGAATTCATTTTCAAAGTATTTATTCGAACACTTGCATTTTGGTCTTGAAGAGAAGGATTTTACTCTTATTGAAAAAATTATATTCTTTCTCATTATATTGAACTGTGTTTTTGTTGTTATTGAGTCAGAAAAATTGATTTATGAGCAATATAATCAGCTCTTTGACTCAGCAAAACTTTTTTTTGGTATAGTATTTTTAATTGAATATATTTGTAGGTTAATTGCCGTAGATCAAATTGATAAATTTAAAGGATTTAAAGGTAAGATAAAGTATATTTTTACTGTACCTGCTTTAATTGATGCAATTGCACTTATTCCATTATTTTTAATTGGTATCAATGAAGGTTTCTTAGTACGATTGTTAAGAGCTATAAGAATATTTAGCATCCTTCGTTTTGGGCGCTTTAGTGAGTCAGTAGATTTTATACTTCATGCAATATATGATAGACGTCATGAATTAATATTCTCACTGCTGCTTACTTTAAGTTTAATGTTATTGTCTGCAACTTTACTTTATGTTGTAGAAGGGGATTTGCAACCTGAAGCTTTTGGATCCATTCCAAGAGCTTTATGGGTTAGTGCTGCTGCTTTATTGTCCACTGGTTATGGTGATTATACTCCCATTACATTTTTAGGAAGATTTGCTGCAGTATGTACTGCATTATTTGGAATAGGGGCGGTTGCTTTACCAGCAGGTATATTGGCTAGTGCTTTTACCGAGAGAAAAAGAAAATAGGATTAAGCAGTTTTTTCTACAATTTTTATATTAGGAAACATTTTATTAGAAAATTCTAAAAGATTAGTATGTTTTGTATCTTCAGGTCTAAAATGCATATTATGTATTGTTTTTTCCCAATTTGTTTCCTTAAAATCATTTTCATATTTTTTATAAATACTATGTTCTTTAACTTTACTAATGTCATCATTTTTAGAAATAGAATATAAAATTGTTAACCAGGTAGAAGGTCCCATGTATTGTATTTTTTCACCCCAAGAAATACATTTTTCAAAATCTTCTTTACAAAAATAACCAATTGTTAATGCATCATAACGAGAACATGATGTTGCTGCACCTTGGGGAATTGGATCAAGTTCTAACGCTTTATGAAGATGCTTTAAACCTTCATCAACATTATCAAGTTTAACTAAGCAAGTACCATATCTATCTAAAATTCTTGGGTCATTAGGATTAATAGAATGTCCTTTTTTTGCATATTCAATTGATTTATTAAAATCTTTATTACCTTGTGCAAGGGCAGATGAAATTCTTAATACTTCAAAATCATTTTCATCGGCTTCAAGACTTTTCTTGACGTGTTCACGACCCATATCCAGCATCTTATCTGGATCTTCATAATAACCTTTGCCGTATCCACCACCAATAGTACAAGCTTTTAAAGCATGAGCTCTTGCATTTGTTTCATCAACTTCAATTGCTTTATCAAGTGCTTCAATAGCTTTTAAATTATTTTCCTTTCCAGATCGAACATGATGATAAGTTCCCTTTATTAACCATTCATAAGAATTTAAATTTTCTGATGGTTTTCTTTTAATCCTTTGTAAGCTACTTATTTCAATATTGCCTAGTAATTGTCGAGACATTTTCATTACGATTTCATCTTGTAAATCAAAAATATCTTCTATTACTCTATCGTATTTTTCACCCCATAAATTCGCACCATCGCTAGCATCAGTTAAATCAACACTAACTCTTATTCTTTTGCCAGCAGAACGAATATTACCGCCAATTAAATAGTCAACTAAATGCTTCTTAGCAAATCCAAGTGCGTCTTCATTACTTTTTTTAAAATCCATCGATGTTTGATGTGAAAGTATTTCAAATTCTTGCATTCGCGAAAATTCTTGTATTAAATCTCTGAATACACCTTCAACTAAAAATTCTGAATCTTCATCTTTACTTAAATTTTCAAAAGGAAGAATTGCTAATTTAATTTTCTTAGCTTTATTGATTTTAGTTTGAGCTATTGGCTCTTTAACAATATTGTTTGTTGTTTCTTCTTCTTCTTCTTCTTTTAAGAAATCATCTTCATGAATAAGTAAATTAGAGATTTTATAAACTTCAAAATTTTCACTTATATTTTTTAAATTTCTCGTGCCATCGTTTTCAATTTTAGCATCTAACCTTTTGTTGACTTGATCTTTGACAATAGTAGAAATTAAAATGCCTCCAGGTTCACATTCACTCTCGAGTCTAGCTGATACATTAACTCCTGAACCCATGATATTATCACCTTCAACTATTACATCATCTACATGTATCCCAACTCGCCATTCTAATTTTAATTCTGTAATAGAATGATCATTTCTTTTATAAATTTCATTTTGAAATTCTATCGCTGCCTTCATGCAATTTACAGGTGAAGCAAACTCACATACAACACTATCACCCTCAGTTTTAAAAATTCTTCCTCCGAATTCTATGATTTTAGCATCTATTATTTTGCGACATTCATTTAAATTTCGAAGAGTTTTTTCTTCGTTTTCTTCCATATGTTTACTAAAGTTGACACAATCAGTAGCAAGAATAGTGGCTAATTTTCTATCAGAATTCATAAATATTTTTTAACTAATTTTAGATATTATTTCTACTAAAATGTGTCAACTTGAGTCAGAGAATCTAGATAAAATATTATATTATAAGTTTAGGAGTATTTATGGTTGAAAATTTTAATAGTATTTTTTATTTGATTTTATATATAATTAACATTGCATTAGCTGGTTATTATTCATTTACATTTTTATTTAATAAAGAAAAAGAATTCGCAAAATATAACACTGATTCAAGTGCTGCACCTGCAGCGAATTTTGGAATTTTTTGGGTTACTGCTATTTTCTTTGTTGGGCTTTATATTTTATTTACTGGACCCGAAGGTACTTGGCCTTTCTTTATAATTAATGTTATTGTCTTTGCAATGGCAACTGTCTACAACTTTTGTTTTCATTTTAAAATAGCTTTCCTTTTTGGAAGGGATAAGGTTAATTCGACAATAGAACAGCCAATTGTATCAGCAGTTGTTCTAGTACTAAACTTAATTATAATTTATGGTTTATCTGATAAAATTTATCTATAATAATTTTAAAAGGAGTAATTATGGTTGAAAATTTTGGAAGTACTTTAAATCTAATTTTATTTTTAATTAATTTATTAGGTATATCTTACTATGGTTTCCTAACTGTATTTTCACCAAATACAATAGTTACAAGATATGATTTAGGAGAAAAGGCTTTGCCAATTGTAAGAATCATAGGAACATTTATTGTGCCAATAGTAATAATTGGAATTTGGATATTATTTAGAGAAAACGGACCACAATCTTGCTGGATATTTTTTGTAAACGGATTTTTACTTTCTTTTGCTCAAGTTATTTTAAGTTGGGCCCAAAGATTAAAATTTATAGACCCGGATGCAAAAAGTGATGTTGCTGATGAGGTAATAGGACATCTATTTTTATTTATATCAATATATCTTATATATAATATGTCAGATATAATTTATATGTAACATAAAGCTGGGGTTCAATTCCCAGCTTTTATCAACTTAAAGAAAATTCTTTTACTTTATGAAATGCAAAATGATCCGCAGCATGTTTTTTTGCATATAAAACTTCTTCTACGATACCTTCTTCATTAATCATTATATCTGTTACTACAGTGTTAAAATATCCTCCAAGAGGAATAGGCATGAATCCTCTTATTAAGGCCGGAAAGATAGCGAATGTTTTATAAATTCCTGCTAAAAATAACTTAAACCAACTTCGCTCTATTGAATATTTTTGAAAATATTTAAATTCTTCATCAGCTAAAACTGTAAATGGAATAGGGCCGTGCTTCTTCATATTTGATTTCAAAAGATTAACATTTGAATGAAAAATTCCTACGTGGGTGAAATTTGGACCAAATTCATTAAATCTTTTATTAAACTCAAGTAGTCTTAAATTACAAAAAGTGCATCCAGCAACTCTATAAAAAGTTAATAAAACTTTTTTTCCTCTAGTATCTGATAAATTAAATTGATTACCATCATGTCGAGGTAGGGTAATTTCTTCTAATTTATCTCCTTTTTTTATTTTCATACATAATCATAATACTATAAAAATAATAAGTTAATATTAAATTCTAATGACAATAATAATTATACTAAAGTTCATACATTACCTTGCAATAGTTTTTTCAGGCGGTGTTTTGGTTGGTGGTGGCGTAATACAGTCTGTTTATGCTAAGGCAAATCAAATTCCTGATTTAAATACAGCAAAGATATTAAAATTACTTGGTTACATAGGTTTGATATCTCTTATTATCTTATGGATATCAGGAATTATTCTTTCAATTAATTTATATGGAGGCTTTATTGTTAATAGTGCATTTACAATCAAAATAATTGCTGCAGGTTTTCTTTTAGGCCTATCTGCTTATGTAAATTTTCACGTTTATAATTGCTCTAAAAATAATTTACCACCTAACAAATCTATAATGAAAATAGCTACAATGAGCGGAAGAGGGCTGTTAGTAATAGTTTTAATTGCAGCAGCAATTGCATTTTATTAATTTATAATTTTTTTGCTGCACTAGTTTCTTTGATATTTGTTAGCTTTGTATATCTATCTATCATTTGCGTTGTCTTATGACCACTTTGAGCCATAATTTCATGAGTAGGTACTCCATTCATTCTAGCCTGAGTAATTGAACCTATTCTTAAGCTATGACCGGAAATTTTATCACAATTTTCTATACCAGCGTCCTCAGCTCTTTTTTTTAAAATTAAAACAAAACTTGTGTCAGTCAAACTTACTTTTTGATTCTTATTATTAAGAATATATTTTTCTATATTATTAGCTTTGTTAATTTTATAAAAGAGAGGTCCTGAATCAATTAGTGCTACCTCTAACCAATTCTTTAACGCAGATACGGGACAATAAGGTGAATTATTTTTAGGTAAATAGATCATTCTTCCTTCACCTTTTTGATCAGTCTTAGAAAAAGGTATTAATACTTGAACACCATCTTCTTCAAAATTTAGATGTTCGTATTTCATGCCTAAAAGCTCAGATCTTCTACAAAAACTATAAAAACCAATTAAAATAAGAGCTCTATCTCTTATGTTTCTAAAATCTTTGTTATCATTTGGAATTTTATCAATAATTTTTTCAATATCTGCTTTTAACAACTCTCTTGCTTGACCAGATTTATTATTTTTTTCATCTCTTACAATTGCACTAATTGTTTCAGAAATATTTGGATTTTTTCTATCAAATTGAAATCCGTTAACTCTATATTTATATGTAATAGATGCTAAGATTCTTTGTATAGTGGAAGCTTTATAGGCAGTAGAGGAGTAGGGGTTGTTATTTACATTTTCTCTACCCGGTATGTTACTCGATCCTTTGAGTATTTTCGCTTCTGGATCTTCATGTAACCAATCCATATAATTAGCTGTTAATGCGTAAGCGCTATCTAGATCATCAACATCTAAAGGACTGCAATTGTATTTATTTTTGCAATAATCTATAAATTTTAACCAATCTCCTTGATATTTATCTTGAGTATTTTTAGCTTTGGATTTTTCCTTTAGCTTACTTACGTTTTCATTTAGTGATATTTTAACCATATTATATATTACGATAATTACAGTTATCGTAAATAATAGTCAAGTAATTAATATTATAACTATAAATCAGTAATTTATATATAAAATCTAAATGATATTATAATATCATAAACTAGATATAGATTTTCACGTGTAATAAAATACTGTATATAGTGTATAAAATGGAAAAATTACCCCAGATTTCAGCTAATTCCCAGATCTTTGTATTAACTGGAGCTGGTATAAGTAAAGAGTCTGGTATTGAAACTTTTAGGGACTCCGATGGATTATGGAATAATCATAGGATTGAAGATGTTGCCAGTCCAGAAGGATTTTATAGAAACCCTACTCTTGTCTATGATTTTTATAATAAACGTCGAAAAGAACTAAATTCAGGAATTAAGCCAAATAGGGCTCATATTGTTCTTTTTGAGTTAGAAAAAACATATAAAATTCATATAGTTACTCAAAATATCGATAATTTGCATGAGATTGGTGGATCATCATCAATAATTCACATGCATGGTGAGTTAAATAAAGCTAGATGTATCATGAATGATAATCATGTATTTGAGTGGCTGGAGGACCTAAATGAGACCCATAAATGCCCTGAATGCGGTTCACAAATGAGACCTCACATTGTGTGGTTTGGTGAAATGCCCATGAAAATGGATGAAATTCATGATCTAGCAGAACAATCTAGTTTGTTTGTTTCTATTGGCACTTCTGGAGAGGTCTACCCTGCCGCTGGATTCGTTACCATTTTTAAGGATATGAATAAGCCAACAGTTGAATTAAATCTTGAACCATCACTTAATCAAGATCAATTTGATTTTGCTATTCACAAACCAGCTACAATTGCAGTTGAAGAATTTAGAAACTTAATTTTAAATAATTAAAAAATTTATTTGATGAATAATTGAATTGATAAATTTTTAATAATAATAAAAATTATTTAAATAGTGAGGTTTTCAAAAAAAGAATTAGGTTCAAAATTTTCAATATGTTTTGAATATTCTAAGTTTACACTGTACTCTATATCCTCAACGCCTCTATCATAATTTAAAACTTTAGGTAAATCAGCAAGGTAATAATATCTAGTATGTTTTATAGAATAATCATAATCATATTTATGAAACATTACCTGATCTTTATTCTGACTACCTATAATCTCGTAAATACCATTATATAATTTTGATTTAAGTTTTGGGTTATTAATCTTATCATTAATTTTTTCTTGCAACTCGTAAATATCAAAACCACCATTCTCCTTTTTTTGAATTAATATCGAGGCAACTAAAACATTGTTAACTTTTTCAATTAATTGTGCATGTCTAAATTTATGCATTCTTTGATTTGTAGAAGTTGTTTTTACTTCAATCGATCCATTAATATTAAAAAAATCATATTTAAATTTATTTTTTTCTCTCCAACTTTCTATTAAAGCTTCTGAATTTTTAGAAGATAATATTAAGAATAATTCTCCCCATAATCCAATTATATTAGATTTAGATTTATTAAAACTTCTCCATAAATTTAGAAAATCAGTAATTATTTTCTTAAGTTGATTTATTTCTATATTATCATCAATAATTTCGATGATTTTTTCTATTGAAGATAGAAAAATTTCAGTAATGTATTCATCACCTTCTAATAATTCAATAGTACAAAAATAATCAGTAAACTCGTTTTTATCTGATTGAATTAGGCATTTACTAGAATAACTTATTGATACAAATTTACTTAAATTTTCAGAGGGCTCCACATTACTTGATTTTACTTTAATTAAAACAATTGGAAGATTTTTTTTTGTTTTACCGATACGGTGATTTTTGTTTTCAAAAATTTTATCAGTATAATATTTGTTATTATTAATATCTGAAATTTTATTAATTTTATTATATTTATTTATTAATTCCATGAAGTTACAGTTCTCAGAGCTGTATCTAAAAAAGTTTTAGGAATATAAAAATTAAAAAAAGCTCTTTCTTTCCATTCAAATTCTTCATCTGAAGTATTTCTTTTTATGTCTAGTAGGTAGGCTTGAAGTGTAGGTATCTTCTTAGGTTTAGTATCATAAGTTTCGCCTTTTAAAAATTCATAATGTAAATATCTATCTCCTGGAAAATGTTTTATAGATGTAATTCCATCTTGTTTAAAATGTGTTGATGGTCCTTGCCATATATTAACAATTTCTTTTGCCTTATTTCCTGTAAGCGATCTTTTTTTTCGAAATTCTCTATTCATAATAATTATTGGGCAGATTATATCATCTGCATTTTTATTTTTCTCAATGTAACTTTCTACTAGCATTAAAATATTGTTATAATTTGAGATATCATTTGGATGACTTCTAATTTTTGTTATAATTTTCTCGAATACTTCTCTTAATCCAATATTTAAAATAATTTTATCTTCACTCTCCCATTCAAAGTTCCTAAAATTATTATTTGGATCGAGTAGTTTTGTTGAAGTTAATTTATCTAATGTTAAATAAATTTCTCGATTAATATTTAATACATCAGGATCTTTGATTTTATGTGAATGAGCTTGTTTGGCATAATCTTTATTAAAAGTTTCAACATTTGCTCTAAAAATATATTGTCTAGTAAGTCTGTATCTTTCATTAAGAAAAAATCTTCTACTCATTTCTTTTGCATTCTTTCCAGTCTTAGAAAATTTTTCAATGTCATCAAGTAAATTTTCTTCCATCTTTACATAATCTTTAAAAAAATCTTGATGTTGCTTGGTCATATATATTTGTATTAAATCTTCATATCGTGAGTGATACCCAAAAAATCTAGCCTGTTGCTGTATAGTATCTGATTGTCTGGTTCCAAGACCTCTACATAAATATGATACTGTTAAACCTTCTATAGTAAAACCTCTTTCAATCCCAACTCCTCCGACTATAATTCTAGCATATCCATTATTCCAATCAACAGGTTCAATACTATTCATTCGAGAATTCAATTCTATTGGAGGTTCCATTAATCCTAAAGTTCTAAGAATTTTAAGTTCAGCAAAATCAGGTATATCGTTGTTAGAATATTCTTTTAATTCATCATATGCATCTTTATATTTTTTTAATTCTTCATCTTTATAAACATCATCTTTTAATGCTTCACTAGAACTATCTAAAACTGCATTTATGAATTTTAAAAATTTTACATGTGAATTTTGAGAAATATCGGGATGAACCATCATGGATCTGTTCTTTTTTGGGTCGTGATGTTCTTTAAAATGATATCCAATTGATGCTCCAATTATAAATACTCTTATTGCACGATCTAAAGATGAAGGTCTTTTGTTATTATGTGTTAAATCGTCTATTTCTTTCTGATCAATCTTTTTAACATGTTTTTTATTTTTATTCTCGTTATCAAAATAAAATTTACCTCCCCTATAATCAGAGCCTATATTGAGTACCTTTATAAAATTAGCACTCAAAGTATCCATTAAATCTATTAATAATAAACCTTGAGGTGTTGCTGTATAAGAGAGAAAACTATGATGTTCGCATAATTTTCTTAAATTTTTAATTTCTCTGTTTGTAGCACTAGAAGGAGATTCAGTTATTATTTGATCTCCAACTCTAATATCATCTGTAATTTTATTTATTCTCTTAAGTAAATTTTCATCTACATTAAAATCTGCAGCAATTGACTCGATCGTGTCACCCTCTTTTACTTCATATATATCATTATTCTGTATTGCTAAATTTCTAATTTTATCTTGCTTAAGATTAACTGTATTATTTGGGGAGTGTTGATCGCCTTCATCATCTATAATTAAAGTAGGTATCTCACTAAAATCAATACCTTCATTCTTTGCATGATTTATTATTTCAGAGATTTTATTAATTCTATAGGTATTTTTCATTGAAACAATTATTACAGTTTGTTCATCTCCTTCCTCAAAAGTGCCATTTCTCTCCCAAGTTTCAAATTTTTTGAGCATAGTTTTAGCATCATTATATGTATCTTGTTTTTCATCTGTTATTCTAATATGACTGTATCCATATATGTCTAACGACTTTTCTAATCTCTCTCTAGTTTGATCAGCTAAATTTTGAGTTATACCAGATAGTATTATTATTAATTTGTATCCATTATCTTTAGCCATAGCAGATAAAGCTTCCATAGAAGAAGTTTTACCACTTTGTATTTTGCCTACTACTAAACCTGTATGATCAAAATTTGTTTTTGTATTAATATTTGGATTACCACAATTTGATAAAATAAATTTTGTTTCATCTCTTATTTTTTCAAAATCTTTTTTTTCTTGTGACTCAATATAAGCATTAAAAAAACGACCATTTGTTTTAACTGTCCAAATATCTTTCTCAGCTAAAATTTCAGTTGTTTCATTCATAATTAGTAAGGTGCTGGATTAGTTCTTAAAATTTCATTGAGTAAATTTCTTATAGCCGCTGGATTTTCTTCACCTTCAGTTTTTAATACACCTTCAGCAAAACTCATCCATATAGCTAGAGATAATATACCTCTAAGTTCCTCTGAGTCTTTTGTAAAGTAGTTTGTAAATTTATGATTCATATTTACAACACATTGAACTTTATACTTGGCAGTATCAATTTGACTTACTTGAAGCCATTTTGATGTAGGATCTGCATCGTGAGACAATATTACTTCTATTTGCCAAATATTTCCTTTGATTTTAGTTTCAGTTGAAAATTGTTTTTTTTTGCCTTTTACTTTTATTAATTTATTTGGAGTAGGGTTATTTTTTGGAAAATTATATTTTTCAATAGTTTTAGCTACTTTTTCTGTATTTGCTAAAACATTTGGAACTACTTCCTCAGATTTAGTATTTTCCTCTCTAATTTGTTTTTTCTTTTTTTCAAATTTTCTAGGCTGGTAATTTTCTGCCATATCTAACAAAGAATATTTTCCTTTGAAATATGGTTTTTTTAATTCATCTTTTATAATAGAATTTATTGCATCCTCTTCACCATCCCATTTAAAACCATCTTTTGTGTGTGTAACATTAAAATTTTCATAATGTAATTCTCCAAATATTCTTAAAAATTTTGTTCCACCTGGCTGGCCAAAAATAATGTGAGGTCTATATTTCTCATCACCAGAACCTATAATTAGTCTTTTTCTTCTAAACAATGAAAGACCTGAATATATTTGACTTCCCTCTTCTCTTAATCCTATCCATCCATGTATTTGCTGATTACTCCCAACATCTAAATTAATTTTTTGTTTCCAATATATTTTAGGTATTTGTATATCTTGTTCTAAATTTTCATACCATGCAGTATTTAGAACTTTATCTGGTTTGTATTTTAATAACTCCTCATTAAAATATATATTTAAATCATCTCTTTCCATAAGAACTCTGTAAATAGAAGAAAGATGGCTTTTTATTTTCTCTATAGTTTTACCTTTGGGAGTTTTATACAATTTTTTTAAAGTTAATGTTGTTCCATGCTCTTTTGCTTTCTTTTGAAATCTTTTAATATTTAATGAAGTTAAGTTATCTATTCTAACTTTTTCAACATCAAATATAATTTTTTTTTCTTCATCCTCGCCTAGGGGCATAGTTTCTACTTCCCACAAAGGAGAAAAACAGCAGGCAGCATTTTTCATTCCCATACCAAACTCACTTAAACCTGTTGCATCAGAAGGCGCACTTGCAGGTCTAAAAGCTCTTGGAAAATCTTTTTGTGTAATCCCTCCTGCATTGTCTTGAATAGTAATTGTATTTCTTGATATATTAATAAATATTTTACACTTTATATTTGGATTAATTTTTTTTAATTCAGAATTTATTTTTTTTGAATAAAAACTTTGAATTGAATTATCTATAAATTCAGCAAGTGCAAACCATGGCTTATAATCTAGATTTTTTAAAACGGAGTAAATTCCTTGTCCCGGAGTTATGTCTACATCTCCGCATGTACATTCGTATGAATTACATTCTAAACATTTATCTATTTTTGACATATTTTTTTAATATTTCATAATTTAATAATAAAATTAAAATTAAAACAATCTCAAATTTTGATATCTAGGTAATATTCTGTAAAGATCTTTATCTAGTTTTTTATTTAAAAAAGTTTCTGATATTTTTTCTACTACATCAGCATTAACTGCATTTCCAATAGCCTTAAACGCCCTCTCCCATCCCCTGCTTTTCATTGTATTGATTATTCTTTTTTCTTTGAAACCTTGAATTTTTAAACATTCCTCAATTGATAAATATCTATCTAGCATTGGAATATAGGGTAATTGTGTAACTGCTGCGTGAATTAGAGTTGGGGCTGCATTCATTCTTTTAACTCTAACACCTGATCCTCTAAAAGAAATGACTTTGTCTTTTAAGGTGTATTTTTCACCAAAACAATTCCACTCAAATTTTCTATGTGTTGGCTCTTTAAACATTTGAAGTTTATTAAATTTGTATTTTTTTAACCAAGGATCAATCCATTTTTTATTTCTTTTATAAAAATCTCTATTTCTTTTTATAAATATTTTTTTCCATTCAGGAAATTCATAACTTTCTTCTATACTTTCATTCCTGGATCGACTGTAAGTTGCATAAGGAGGTAGTAACTCGTCAAATATTTCTTCTTTACTTTTATTTTTTAAACTTACTCCAAGAGTACCTTTATATTTTTGTAATTTTTTTAAACTAAATTTTCTAGGCGCTTCTTCTTCAAAAGGATATGTCGCACCAAATTCAGCTATCCATAAAGGATTATACAGTGTTTCATTTTTAGGAATTCTTTTTAAAAAATCTTCCCAATATTTTAAAAGTAATTTTTTCTCTTTAGATAATATTCTTGGTCTATAGGGATTTTTTATAAAATATTTTTTTAAATTAGTAGTTGGTTTTCGATCTTTCATGTTGTTTTGTAATTTTGGCCACTTAATCATTGGCTGATCATTTTTTCCATTTTTTTTAATTGCTAATATATACAAACGTAATCTTGTTTGAGGAATGCCAAATTGTATTGGCGAAATTTGATCTTCTTCAACATAATAACCTTCTTCTTCAAGTTGATTTTTCATAAATCCATATGTTTTGCCTTTATTATGGTTGTATAAATTTGGAACATTTTCTAACATTAAATATTTGGGTTTATGTGCTTGAACAAACTTCATAATATAAGAAAACATACTTCCTGCTATTTTATGATCAAAACCACTTTGTGTTCCAGCTTTAGAAAATGGCTGACAAGGAAATCCAGCGCATAGAAGATCATAATTTAATTTCTTAATTTTTTTGAGATCAGCTTTAATGATATCGTGATCAACATAATTTGTCTTAAAATTTGATCTATAAATTTCATTTAAATGTTTATCAATTTCACATGCGTAAACACATTTATGACCTAAACGTTCAAGACCAATATGAAAGCCTCCTAAGCCAGCAAATAGATCAATAAACTTTAATTTTGCCATATTAACTAGACACCAGAGTTACGATATAAACAATGCTTGCAGTTAGGATTTTGATCTGGAACCTTATCATTATCTAATGTTTTTTTAATATTTAAAATTGTTTTATCAACCCAAGAATAGTCTCCTTCATAGGATAAAATATCAATTTTAAATTTTAACTCTTCATTAAAGTTTTCTATATTTTTATAATATGCACTACAAAAAACAAAATAGGCAGTTGTAGAAACATCAAAGCCATTTTTATTAAACAGCCATTGATAAAATTCAACTTGTTTCTTATACCAATATTTATGAGGAGCCCCCTTCTCATCTAATGAGGCATTTAGAGGTTCATTTGTTTTTTTATCATATGATACTGTTGTACTTTTATAATCAGCAATAAAAATTTTACCATTATTGTCAGTCCAACAATCATCTATTGCACCGTATAATAAAAAATTAGTATCGGTATCGTGATACTTTATTCCTTTGCGATTATTTTGCCAATCTTCAATTTCATCATGTTTATAGGGAATTAAATCTATTCCATGTTCTTTACAGTATGGGTGTACAGTTTGTGTTTTTCTATATTTATCAAATTCATTTTTAAGTAATTTATCCAAAGCTGTTGGAATATATGACATTGGTCCCGATGGACGGGCAATACGGTATTTTTCTGAACGATCAATATAAAAACAACGTGGACATTGTAAAAATAAATCAACCTTGCTTCGACTAAGCTCAAAAGATTCATTCTGACCGGTAATATAAAGTGATTTTTTTTTTGCCATTAATTATAATTTCTATACATTTAAAATAAATGTATCAACATACTTATCAGTTATCTCATTCATAAAAGTAGCTAATTTATGAATATTGAAAAGTTAATAAATTCTCTGCAAAATAAAGATGATAATCAAATTTCTAGGATATTTAATAATGCAATAGATATTATATCAAATGATAAACCTCAAAAAGAGGATGCGCTTAAAACAATAAATGCAATTAAGATTGAATGGAAAAGAAGATTAGAATTATTTAAATTGGGAAAATATAAAACTACCTCTCCCAAACTAGGCATGCTAGGTTTTCTCGGATATCATGTTGGTCATCAAGGTGAGCCAAAAAAAAGAAGAAGATATTTGATTGACTGGATTATGAGTAATGATTTGCCGCTAGTACAGTCTCCAACTTATTTATTAGAGTGGGATAAACCCAAAAGTATAAAGAGATATAAAAAATTCCATAGAGTGTTGCAAGGTTTAATAACTTCAAATGAAAATCGTAAAGATATTGAATATAGAGATTTTGATAAAGCAATTATGGAATGGAAAGACGATTTAGAATATCTTGAAAATAAATGGATGAATAAATCTATTTAATCTAATTTTATGAGAGGCACGAAGACCTCTCACATTTCAATTATTTTTTAATTTTAAAACCTTGTTCTTCCAAAATTTTAACTAATCTTTCAAGTTGTTTTTCTCTTGGTAGATCAAAAAAATTATTATCAACTTTCTTAAAAAAAATATTTTTAATACCCTCTTTTTTTTCTCGTTGATTAATAAAATCTCTAATAGATTTTGCAAAATATAATTTAAATTTGAACATTATATCTCCTTTAGCGTTTTGTTTTGTGTCCCAGCAATTAGAGTATCTAAATCAGGACAGTATTATTTTAACACATATGATATTTTTTTGAATATTTTAATGAGTAATTTGGTTATTTTTTTAATTATGTAGTAAGGAATTAAACCAAATATTATTAACTCTGTGATCATCGATATTTAATTAAATTTGAGATTATGTAAATTATTAGAGGACAAACAAAGAAAACACCAATCATGCCAATTAAAATCAAAATATATTCCCAATCTTTTGGCTCTCCCATATAATTTGCAATGCACTTATCTTGGAGCGTTCCATATTGAGTAGCGTAAACATCTTCATTACTAATATCTTTACATGTTGATACAGCGTCCTCAAATACAGGAGGATTAATTGATGAATAATAAAAGGATGGAATAGATAAAATAATTGTCCCTACTACGACTGGAGTTAGGAAAAAATAAAACCAGAAATTATTAATCATACAAATGAAAATAATTTAATTTAAATGACCATGTAGATGTTACAAGGCATAGAAAAAACATGACATACAAAACTTCTTTTTGAAATTCTGGAGCTTCTTTTTTCTTAAAATGTAAATAATACAACCACGATGCTATAATTATAGAAATAAATAAGAATAATCCACTTTGTAGATATTCAAATTCTATATTGATACTAAAAGATAAAGCTAAAACGATAAAATATGATGTTAAAAATAATATAACTCTTGATAAGGACTCCATAAAACATTTTTAATTTTCAATTTTAACGATTTGTTGTTCAAATTATGTTGGGATTAAGATTTGATCTTACTATTGTTTCATTGATTGCTTATTTTATAAAATTCAAATTTTTACCTTATTTGAAACACGAAATTATCATTTTCATTAACTAATTATAAAATGTGGCACTAATAATAAGAATTGTAACTTTCATAATTACCTTATTTTTCATTATTATACTCCTTCTTGGTGCCACAACTTCTTTTTCAACTGAATGGTATGAAACTGATTTATATCCAATGAAATTTAGAGTTTTATCTCCTAAAGAACTTTTAATTGATCAACTTAATATCCAAAATGAATTCAAAGAGATTGAATCTCATGAAGAATGGACTGAAAGAGCCTATCTTTACTATCCGCTAGTTGAATTTGATGATGATGAAGATGTAATTATATGCGGTGCACAGCTAATTATTATAGAACCATCAGGTCATAATATAAAATATGAATTTATTACAAATATAGAGAATTATGAATTGAAACATCATGTATTATTGAGAAGCGTTGTAGTTTCTCACAATAACATCGATGAACAAGATTATGAACAGTTTGAACAAAAATTATACGGATTTGAAATAGTTAAAGATAATCAACTTATAACAAATCTATTTAAACCCAAAAATAGCTCAAAGCATGAGTTTGATTATTATACACCATCAAATTTCACTGCTAATGGCGGTCAGTTTTATAAAACTATTTTAGAGGGTGGATATGATATAAGAACTTTTTTTGCTCCAGAAATGTCTAGAGTTATACCCGTTGCTAAGAACAGATGGTTTCTAAGTCACCCAAAAAGTATAATTGATAACTGCATCCATGAATTAAAAAATAATCAATATAAATTAAAGAAACCTAAAGGAGAGGTTTTAGAAGAAGCCTATCATAGAACTGGATAAATCTATTTAAAATATAAATAAAAACTATTATTATAAAAAATATGTCTAACCCCTTTATTTTAATAGCTAGAATACGAGTAAAAGAAGGTAAGGTTGAAGAGTATCTCAAGATAGCAAAAGAAGCTGATGACGCCGTTAATGCATCAGAACCAGATATGCTGATCCATACTTTTGATCAAGATCCAACAGATCCATTAGAATTTACTTGGAGTGAAGTCTACCGAACCAGTGAAGCAATGGTTCATCACATTAATAACCCTCCTGTTGTAGCTTATGTAGAAAAACATCAAGAAATAGCAGATAAATTTGAAATAGAAGTATACGGAAATATTACCGATGAGACTATTAAAGCAATTGAAGCTTTAAATGTCCCCTTCAAGCACTTTAAAACAACAGATGTTGGCTACATTAGAACAGAAAAGTTCAGTTAAAATTGCTGTTTATTTATAATAATAATTTTTTTACTTAAATTTAATTTAACTGAATAATACAATCTTCATAAATTTGTAAAATTATAATTTTAGATTTTACCAAACAAAAGGAGATTTATGTTATTTGAAAAATTACAAAAAGCATTTGAAGAAAAAGATGCAAAAGCTCACAGAGCTCTTTTCCATGAAGATCATGAATTTATTAGCCATAAGCAAAATAAAGTTTTTAAAACAAGTGAAGGAAGTGAAGAACAAACATTAGAAATGTTCAATAATATTACTCAAGATAAAGTTCGTTGTATTTATGAAAATGATGAAATTTTAGTCACACATCGTTTTAATACTTATGCATCTGGAGACAAAGAAGCTTTAATGATGGTTGCATTAAAAAAAGATGGATTAATTTGGAGAACAGAGACTGGCGCTACAGAAATGTAATTAAACTTAATTTAAGGAGGATTTATGAAAAAAGGATATTGGGTTGGACAAGTAAAAGAAATTAAAAATGAAGAAAAATGGGGACAATATTTAGAGAAATTTATGAATATTGTTGCAGAGGAAGCAGAAAAGAAATCAGGAAATTTTGTACCTACTGCTAGCAGTGAACCAAAGTTCTATGTTCAAAAGAATTTTGATTTATTATATTCAGCAGTCGTTGAATTTAATAGCGTGCAGGACGCAATAGATGGTTACAATGATCCTCGTTATCAAGAAGCTTTGGCACATTTAGGTGAAAATAAAGAGGATGTTGTTGTAAGAAATTTAGTAATTATTGAAGCAAATTAAATTGCTAAATTAATTAACTATAGACTAATATATTCAACTAAAAGAAATAGAAAAAAGGACGTATTATGAAAATTATTATGAATGTTAAATTAAAAGAAGGTTATGAAAAATGGAAAAATCTTTTTCTCAGTGTTGATACTCATAGAGAAAAATATGGAATAAAAGTTTTAGCATATGGCCACCCTAAAGATGATGAAACTAAAATTTATCAAGTTTTAGAGATTGAATCGATGGAAAAAATGCAAGCAGCAATGCAAGACCCAGAATTAGCAAAACTTAGAACTGATGCTGGTGTTGATTTAGATAGCCAGGAATTAGTTTTTTTAGTTGAGTAGATTTTATTTTATTGAGGGTAATAATTATTTTGCCCTCAATTTTATTCGTATCTTAATGCATCAATAGGATTGAGGTTTGCCGCTTTTCTTGCTGGATAAAATCCAAATATAATTCCAATTGACGATGAAAAAACAAAAGAGAGTACGATAGACATATAATCAAGACTCATTTTCCATTTAAAATATTCACTAACACCGAATATTACCCCTAAACCTAATGCAATTCCTATGAGACCTCCTATGAGAGATATCATTAATGATTCAATTAAGAATTGAAGGAGTATATCTCGTTTTTTTGCGCCAACAGACATACAAACACCAATTTCTTTTGTTCTCTCTGTAACCGTAACAAGCATAATGTTCATAATACCTATGCCCCCTACTATTAGAGAAATACCTGCAACAGTTGCAAGAAGTATAGACATTACTCTTGAAGACTCTTGTCTGGCATTTAAGAATTGTGCGTAGTTTCGAATTACAAAGTCAGGATTACCATTAGCTGAAATTTTATGAAGTTTTCGCATAACTGTATCAACATCTTTTTCCGTTTTAAAAAGTAAATCAGAAGATCTTACATTAATGGTCATGCTGCGAATTTGATCGCCTGGAAATTTTTTTGCTACTAATCGTTGTTTAGCAGTTTTTAATGGTACTATAACTGTATCATCTAAATCTGCCCACGCTGTTCCACCTTTTGCATCTAATAATCCAATAACAGTAAAAGGAACTTTATTAATTCGTATTACTTCATCAATAGGGCTATCAGTATCAAATAAATTTTTTTGAACTGTTTTTCCTATAATGGCAACTCTTGATCCTGAAGCTAGTTCCTCTTCTTCAAAACTTCTTCCATTTTCGAATTTCCAGTTTCCTAAATCAAAATAATCATTTGTTGTCCCCGTAACAGTAGCAAGCCAGTTATTTCCGTTAGCAACAATTTGTGTACTTAAACTTACTCTTGGCGCGATAGCTTTTATTGCTGGTAATTCTTCTTTAAGAGCTTCCATATCTTTTAAAGTTAACGTGTTAACGGAATTGGCACCCATTGATACACCTCTATTAGAAGAACTTTGTGATCTAACAATTAAGTTGTTCGATCCAAATCTTTCAATTTGTTGTTCAACTTCAATTCTAGCACCTGATCCTATAGAGATCATTGTAATTACTGAACTAACACCAATAATGATACCTAGAGACGTTAAAATACTTCTTAAGATGTTTGAGCGTAAACTTTTTTGTGAGAGATATATAAGATCAGTTATTGACATTTTTTCTATCCTCTAAAATTTTACCATCTTTCATTTTTATTATTCTTGATCCATAGTTTGCTATATCATCTTCATGTGTAACAAGAACAATCGTAATACCTTTTGCATTTAAGTCATTTAAAATTTTCATTATTTCTAAACCTGTTTTACTATCTAGTGCACCAGTTGGCTCATCTGCTAAGATTAATTTTGGAGATCCAGCTATTGCTCTTGCAATTGATACCCTTTGTTGTTGACCGCCAGATAACTGATTAGGTCTGTGATGAACACGATCTTTCAATCCAACACTTTCTAAAGCATCTATTGCTAATTGATTTCTTTCTTTTAAATTTTTACCAGAATATAAAAGTGGTAGCACAACATTTTCTTGTGCGTTTAACCTTGGTAGTAAATTAAAATTTTGAAAAACAAATCCTATGTCCTTGTTTCGTAATTCAGCTAGTTTATTCGAATTTAAAGTTGATACATTATTATCCCTAAAATGATATTCCCCGCTAGATGGTACATCTAAACATCCTATAATATTCATTAAGGTTGATTTTCCAGAACCAGATGAACCCATAATACTTACAAAATCACCTTCATTGATTGACAGATCAATATTATCGAGCGCTAATAGCTTGTTATCTCCCATGATGTATTCTTTTGAGAGAGAATTGATATTAATCATCTTAAAATAGACGTAGTGCTTTTTTTTCTGACGTTTCGACGATAACCTTAGAAATTACTTCATCGCCTTCTTGTATCTCACCTTTTATTATTTCTGTGTAGCCACCAGAATTAAGACCTGTAACCAAATCAATCTGTTCATGAGAACCATCAACTAATTTGTATACTTTTTTAACGTTTAAAGATTCTTTTAAAGAGAAATATTTATTTCTTTGTTCATCAGTTAATAATTCGACTAATGCATTTTCAATATATAGCTGAATTTCTTTTCTTATTTTTTCTGGCGATAAGTTTTTAGCTTCTAAAGAGCCTCTTACTTTACCTAATTTTGGATAAACACTTCTCATTTTGTTTTGTTGATCAGCAGTCATGTTTATTTGAGCCATGATTTCTTGCATTTGAGATGCTCCGCCTCCACCCCATCTACTTCCACCTGAATTTTGTTTAGGCTTCTGATTGAGTTTAACTGAAAGTGCTGAATTTTTAACTTTTAAAACTTCTTCTTTATTTTGAACAATAATATCAACGTTAGCAGTCATACCAGGTAGAAGAAGATTTTCTGGGTTATCAAAAGAAGCAATTACTTCATAGGTAATAACATTCTGATCATCTATTGGTGAATAACGTATTTGGCTAATGGTAGCATTTAATTTTCTATCGGGAAAAGCATCGGTGGAAAATTCGACAACCTGATCTAATTGAATGTTTCCAATATCTGATTCATCAATAAATATTTCAATATTCATGTTGGACAGTGTTTCTGCAATAGTAAACATTATGGAATCTTTTTGATAAGCGCCAAGAACATCACCGACACTAATATGCCTATCCAAAATAAAACCATCAATCGGTGAAACGATTTTAGTTTTTGTTAAGTCTAGTTTTTCACTTTCTAATGTCAATTCAGATTGTTGAATTATTTTTTCAACTTCTTCAATTTCTGCTTTAATAATTTCAATTTGAGCTTTTCTTGAACTAATAATTGCTTCTAAAGATGATATTTCTGATTTAATAGTAGCATTTTGAATAATAGCACTTTCATAATCAAAATTCGTGTCATCAAATTCTTTTTTTGAAATAAATTTTTTATCAAATAGAGCTTTTCGTTCTTCAAGATTATCTTCTAACTTACTTAAATACAAATTAGAGTCTTCTAATCGTGATTCAGCACCATATTTATTTGCAATTGAGTTGTTTAATTCTGATTTTGCCTTTTCAAGACTTGCTTGTTTTTGTTTTAATTTAGATTTTGATATGTCTACTGAAGTTTGAGATTCTTTTACACTTAAAGTGAAAGGGTTTTGATCAAAGATAGCTAAAACTTCACCTTTCTTTATTTGCTCATTAAAGTCTTTATTAATCTCAACAATTTTTCCAGATATTTCGGAAGATAATGTTAAAGTTGATGTTGGTATAATTTTACCTGTAGCAGAAACAGTTTTCTTTATATTTCCTTTTTCTATTTTTATATATTCATAGCTGGTAGTTGCTACTTCTGTATTATTGCTTACAAAGAAATAGTAGTAACCTCCCCCTGCTATAATTATTGCTAAAATTAATAAGATAAATTTTTTCATTTTTATTAATGTAAGTCGAATATAGTTTTAGAAAACAAAAAGATACAATATAATCAAATGGGGTATAAAGCCCTCTCCACTGAGGGAGTTTTGCCCCATTAATATTAAATATCTACTATTTTCTTTAATAAATTAGTGATTTGACCTCAGTAATAAGTCTGTAGCTTTATCAGCTATAGCCATAGCTGGAGCATTAGTATTAGCACCGACAATTGTTGGCATCATCGACACATCAAAAACTCTTAAATTTTTTATTCCCTTAACTTCAAGTTTTGTATTTAAAACTGCCATATCATCATTATCTTTACCCATTTTACATGTTCCAACGGGGTGCCAATTAGTTTTGATCATTTTTTTTGAATAATTAATGAGATCTTCATCTGAATTAATAGATCGACCAGGCACTGTTTCTTCTAAAACAATATTGGATAAAGGTTTTGTTTGAATAACCTTTCTTGCAAGCTTTACGGCATTTAACATAACATTCATATCATCTTCATGACTCAAGAAATTTGGATCAATAAGAGGTAAATCTAATGGGTTGGAAGATTGAATTCTAACCTCACCTCGTGATTTTGGATTCATTAGACAAGATGTAAGAGTTAAACCGTGATCAGGTTTTATGCCTTTTGTATCTCTATCGGTATACATTATGGGCACGCAATACAGTTTAATTTTAGGATCTTTTTTATCTTCTAAATTTTCTGGATTAAAAAAAGAGCAACTATCAACACCTTGAGATCGAACAGGGCCTGAATTAAATAATAAATACTGAATTCCATTTTTTATCATTCGCCATCCTTCATCTTGTTTATAATAACTATAACCAGGTTTTACTCTCGAGATAACAGGAACTTCATGATGATCTTGCAAATTTTTACCTACACCTTTTATATTTTCAATTACTGGAATATTGAATTGTTGTAATTGCTCTTCTTCCCCAATTCCTGAATGCATTAAAATTTTAGGTGTTACGTATGCTCCTGATGTTAAAATAATATCATTCGCAAAATATTTAGTTGGTTTACCATTTGATATACATTCAACACCAATTGCTTTTTTTTGATCAAGAATAACTTTTGTTACAATAGAACTGGTTTTGACTTTTAAATTTTTATTATTAGTTTTTGATTTTAAAAAAGCACTGTACACATCACATCTTTTGCCATTGCCAATGGTGTATTGCATAGTTCCAACACCATATTGATCACCATCATTGAAATCATCATTATAAGGTAAACCCATAGCTTGCATTGTTTTGATATATAAGTTCGTACCTTCTACAATATAACCAGGATCAGAAACTTTTAAGTTACCTTTGTTTCCGTGATATTCATTTTGAATACGTTGATTATCTTCAAGTTTAACAAAATGCTTCAGCAAGGAGTTCCAGTTCCAATTACTATCATCACTCTCCTCTTCCCATTTATTATAATCAGATGGTTTACCTCGCATGTAAACCATACCATTTACTTTTGAACCTCCACCTAGAGTTTTAGCTTGTGCTATAAAATGCTGACGGTTATTTAATTGTTTTTGCGGAATAGACTCATAAAATTTTAAGAATGGACTATTTTCTAAACCCTTAATCCAACCCGCAGGCATAGATAAAAGTAAATTATTTGATTTAATTCCTTCTTCTAAAATTAAAACAGAAGCACCATGATCAATTAATTTTGTTGCTGTAATAATTCCTGACGTTCCACCACCAGCTATTATGAAATCATATATTTTTGACATTAATTAATTTCTATAGAAATAGTAAATTCTTACAATAAAATTAATTTCTTAATTGATTAATAAAATAAATAAATAATAATCCATTAAATGCCCAAATGAAACAAAGAGCGATAACATTAAAAGTTAACCCAAATGTTTCAGCAGAAAATCCTATTATTGCCGGTCCTATTAAAAAGCCAGAGAAAGCTATTGTGGTAATATTTGCTGCTGTGATTGATATACTTTCATTAGTATATTTCAATCCTTGCATTAGAACAACGGGATAAAAATTTGATGTCGAGAGAGCAAATAAAAATACTGCTAAAATAATAATATAAATATTTGCAGTTAAAATAGAAATAAAAAAAATCAAACAACCAACTAAACCAAAATACCCAGCTGCAAATTTTACACCGTAAGCATTAACAATTTTTTCACCATAAATTCTTCCTATAAATTCTCCACCTCCCCAACAAAGAATTGATAATGATGCAATATACAATGATGCATTAAGATCTCTTTTTAACCATAATGGTGTCCATTCTAGCATAATACCAACAGTACCCATGAATATTGCTAAATTTAATCCAAAGAATAAAACCTTTTTTTCAGGAATTTTAAATTTAGCTAACTTTTCATAGTAATCATTTTCAGAAGATAAACCAAATATAAATGTTAGAATAACAATTAAAGTTAAAAAGAATATTAAACCTATAAAAATATGTGGTGGGTATAAATTTAAATAAAAAAATAAACTTGCAAAAATGCCACTAATAATAAAACCAAAACTAAATGAAGCTTGTTGGTATGTTTGATAAATTCTTTTAGTTTTATTTTCAATAAAGTTAGTACTACTAGCAATTGTAGGAAAAATTAAACCTGCAGCTATTGATAATGGTATACTGGATAAAAAAAATGTTTGTATGTTGCTAGCTGTAATAAATATATAAGGAAATATTGCAAAACTCAATTGACCTAACATTAAAGTTTTAGTTGTTCCAATAAGTGGCACAATTACTCTTCCTGATAATTGACTGAAAAAAAGTTGTAGAACAGCAAAAATTGTAAACCAAATTCCTAAATCAGTTTCTTTAATGCCAACTCTGTCAAATAACCATGGGATATTTGTTACAGTTATTCCCCAAGTAAAAGCAAGTGCGAAACCATTTAAACATATGGCAAAGAATCCTTTTCTATACATAATTTTTATTAATATTATTCAGTGATTGTTACAATATTATAAAACTATTAGGTTCTAAGAGTAGTTTTGGATACAACTAATTCTTCACGTTTATTTTCTCTAAATACAACAAAGATACCACTTACCATAATAAGAAAAATTCCAATAAATGAGTTTGTATCTGGTACTTCAGAAAAAATAATAATTCCTATTATTATAGCAAAAATTAAATGGACATACTCAGTTATACTGTTAACTAAAGGTGACCCTACTCTGTATGCTGCAATCAAACAAAATATTCCAAGACTTCCAGTTGTAGAGATAAAAAGTATTAATCCAATAAATTGAAGATCATTAAGTATCCAAGGATTACTAAGAATAGAAAAAATTGATAAATTAAAGTCTGAATTATGTAATAAAATACTAATTGCGCTTCCTCCAACAAATGCACCAATATAAATATGAAAAGTTTGTTGAAATAAATTATCATTTTTTGAAGTTTTTTTTGCCAATGTCATTGATAATGCATAGGTGGCTGCAGCAATTATTGGAAATAACATATAAATATTTATGTCATTAAATTCTGGCTTGATGATTAAAAGTGTTCCACTAAAACCTACAAAAATTGAAAATATTCTATTCAAGCCAATTTTTATATTCAGAATAAAGTAAGAATAAATAGTAATAAAAAATGGACTCACAAAAAATAAACTTGTTGCTTCCGCTAAAGTAATTTGGCTTAACGAAATAAAAAACAAGGTAAAGCCAAAGAAGAAGGTGGAACCTCTAAAAATAGCAATATAAGGATGCGCTGTTCCAAAGAATATTCGTTGTTTAGTATAAATTAAATAAAGGCATAACAAAGAAAATCCTATTCCTCCTCTAAATACGAGTATTTGCATTAAAGAGGCATTATGAATGGTGTATTTAATTAAAACGTCCTGGGTAATGATGAATAACATCCCCACAATAATTAAAATAAGACCTTTTATGTTATTATTCATATAAATTTTCTTAGAGTAATTTAGGTATTAGTTTAGAAAAAAAAATAATATATAATTATTTTGATGATTTTTTATCTTGTAACACCCCTAATTTTGATATTTGCTAGTTCTTTAGGATTAATCATTAATCCCTCTTGGTCAATTTCACCTTTTATTTGGGTTTTTATATTAGTTCCAATTATTGACCTTGTATTACCTTACTTAAGTAAAGATGATGTTGAGCTAAATGAAAGTGTGTTTCACAATTTTTCTATTTTAATCGTTCTCCCCTGCATTTTATTTTTAATTATATTTGGTTTAATCGTTGTTTCTGATTCTAGTATTACTTTATTAACCGCTGCTGCTTTAGGGGCTGCTGTAGGTATGTCTGGTGGTTCTATTGGTATTACAACTGCGCATGAACTTATTCACCGAAAAAATAAATTTATGCGAGGCATTGGAGTATTTTTATTAGTATTATGTTGTTATGGGCATTTTCGTATAGAACATATTTATGGACATCATTTAAATGTAGCTACTAAAGAAGATCCTGCCACAGCAAGAAGAGGTGAAAATTTTTATTTTTATTTTATTCGCTGTCTAATCAATAGTGTGATTTCGTCCTGGAATATTGAAAAGAATATTCTTGATAGAAAAAATCAAAATATCTTAAGTTTTCAAAACAGAATGATTCATTATTTTGTATTAGAATTTTTATTTTTAGCATTTGCTTATTTAATTGCCGGTATTAATGGTTTAATTTTTGTTATCTTTCATTCTTTTGTCTCAATAATCTTATTGGAGTTAGTGAATTATATTCAGCATTATGGTTTAGAAAGAAAAAAAGAAAATGGAAGATACGAAAGATTTACAGATTTACATTCTTGGAACAGTCGTCATATTTCTGCTAATTGGTCGACATTTAATTTAGGTCTTCATGCAGAGCATCACCAGAGTGCATCAAAGCCCTATCCTCTTTTATCTCAAGAAGAAAAAGCAATTGAGATGCCTGCTAATTACTCCATCATGTTAATTATGGCTTTAATACCTCCATTGTGGTTTTTTGTGATGGATAGGAAAATAGATAACTTAAAAACTATTTAATTTAATATGATAGATTTTTTTTCTAAGTTGAAAGATAATCGTATTTTTCAATTTTCTGTTGTTGTTATAATTATATTAAATGCTATTCTTATTGGTGCCACAACATATCAATTAGATCCTATATTTTTAAATACTATTCACTTACTTGATTATGCGATTACTGTTTTCTTTGTTATTGAAATACTTATTCGTTTTATTGGTGAAAAAGAAAAGAAAAATTTCTTAAAAGATGGCTGGAATGTATTTGATACAATCATTGTAGCAATTTCTCTCATTCCTATTCCAAATAATTCTAGTTTTTTAGTTCTACGTCTTCTTCGTATTTTTAGAGTGTTACGATTGATATCTGTCATTCCTGAATTAAAAAAAATTATAGAAGCTATTCTTGCTTCCATAAAAAGAGTTTTTTTTGTCAGTCTGCTGCTTTTTATAATACTCTATATTTATGCAACAATGGGCTCAATTTTATTTGGTGAAGATGATCCAGAAAGGTGGGCAGATTTAGGAATTTCTCTTATTACTCTTTTTCAAGTTTTAACTTTATCTAGTTGGGAGAATGTAATGCTTCCTATGCAGGCGATTTACTGGTGGGCTTGGATTTACTTTTTTAGTTTTATTTCAATTTGTTCAATCACAATATTAAATTTGGTAATTGCTATTCTTGTAGACGTTGTAAATCATCAAAAATAACTGCCAAAAATTATATAATTATTCAAATATTCAAGTTTTTATGTTATTTAAATATAATAAAGCAGTTGTAGTAACCTGCTCTAACAAAACTCCTGCAGTTTAAGAATACCTGCGTTAATAATATAGGGAGGAAAAATGTTTGATAAAAAAGACGATAATTCAAATTCAACACCTGATGTATTTAGACCTGCTAAGGGATCTGCAAAAGTTGTAATTGGTCACGGTGTAGTTATTAATGGTGAAATTAAAAAAGCTGATGAAGTACAAATTGATGGTGAGGCCGATGTTACGATGAAAACTGATAATCTAGTAGTAGGTGCTACTGGAGATTGCAAAGGTGATATTGAAACTCATAACGCTGATATTTGGGGTGCATTTGATGGCGATATTAAAGCATCTGGTACTCTTACTATTCAAGAACAAGGTAAAGTTTCAGGTAAAATTGAATATCAAAATTTACAAATTAAACTTGGCGGTCAAATAAGTGGTGATATTAAACTTTCTGATAAAATTCAATCAATTAAAAAAGATACAAAACCTTCAGAAGACAATAATATTTCATTACAAGAATCAATTAAAAAAGATCAATAAATAAAATATTATTATGAAAGAAAGATTATTTAAACCTCTTCATTGGATTATGTTAATCCTCATCTCACTTGATTTTATTGATACATCTTATCGAATTACGTATGGATATTTTTCAGGTCAAGGTGTTCAACCACCTGTAGGAGATTTTAATGTTCAAGTTTCCTCTTTGGATTTTATTGTGAGTATTGTTTTTCAATTAGCAATCGCTTACACAATTTATATGTTGTACAGTATGAAAAGAAGTGGTGGTTATTATTTAGTAGGTTTAAATATTCTTTTTGTGATCTACGGATTTGTTTTAGGTCCATTTAGTACAGTACCAGCTGGAGAAGTTATTCCTCTTATTGCAGGTTTTATGGTTTTTTATATTATTTTAGTTATTGGGATACCGTATTTGTATTCTGATAAATACGAGTAGTATATATTAATCCTCTAATTGTAATTGAATTTTAATAATTAAATATTATTTAACAGTAAACGATTTGACTCTATTGCGGTTTACAAGCAGCTAAAATGAGATACGTATAAATTTATCCTCCCATTAAGAAAAATGGTGAGGATATTTTTTTTAGGAGATAAATATGAATTTATGTGTTGTATCCAAAGGATCTTTTACCAAAGAAGATTACATGGAATTATATAATTTTTTTAAAGATGACATTGCTAAATATACAGATGCGTTTGATATGGCTTTTGTGAAAGATGGTCATGTAATGATTATGTGTAATGTAATTGATGAAGAAAAATTTTACGCTCTATTTGATGACCCAAAATCTAAAGAATTTGATTCAAAATTTAATAGCACAGATACAGTGTATTCTTTGCAAAAAGTAGAATAGTTATAATCCACCATGAGATATTAAGAAGTCAGAAATTTTTTCAATTCCGTCGTTATTTTTCATTTCACCAAAAATATACGGTAAACCATTTCTGGCTTCATTTACATCCTCTTTCATTTGCTCTAAATCAACATTAACATAGGGTGCTAGATCAATTTTGTTAATTACTAATAAATCAGACTTTCTTATTGCTGGTGCTTTTTTTCTCGGTATATCTGCACCTTGTGCCACATCAATCATATAAATTGTTAAATCAACTAATTCAGGACTAAAAGTTGCAGCTAAATTATCACCACCTGACTCAATGAGTATTAGTTCTAAATCTGGAAATTTCTTTTTCATTTCATCTACTGCAAGTAAATTAATGGAACAATCTTCTCTTATAGCAGTATGTGGACATCCACCAGTTTCAACACCTTTAATTCTTTCTATAGGTAGGACTTGTGCTCTCATTAAATATTCCGCATCTTCAGTAGTATAAATATCATTTGAAATAACTGCCATAGAAACTTTTTTAGATAAATGACGACATAATGATTCAGTCAAACTAGTTTTGCCAGTCCCTATTCCTCCACCTATGCCAACTTTTAAAGGTCCGTTTATATTATTCACGTTAAATAAATCCTTGAGTCTAAATTTTCATGCTTAATGGCATAAATATCACCAATAAAAAAAGTTGTACCTATATCTTTAAGAGTTAGTTTATCTGATTGATTTAAAAATTCTTGAATTTGATTAATAAAAATAACATTTAGACTCTGTCCATCTTTTTGAGACATTGGTATATGTTTTACACATACATTTATTAAATTAGAAATGAATGATTGTAGATAAAACTTAATTAAATCATCAAACTTAATGTCAAAATGCAATCCAGCTTTCGCCAAACAATATATAAATGATGTATTTTCAGGTAGAGATAATTCCCAACTATCTTTCATGATTTTACGAAAAGAATTTCCCATATCTATCATTTCTATTTTTCTTTCTTTCGAAGAAGTGCTTGCTAAGATTAATTCATTAATTTTATCACCTTTGTAAATAGACTTCATAAAAATATAGTCATTTCTTAATGTGCCATAAAATAAAAGAGCATCTAAAAACTCTTTAACATCATTATTATTTTGAATTTTTTTATCATCAATCAGAGCTTCTAAACCATGAGAGTATGCGTAAGAACCAATAGGAAAAGAAGATGAAAACCATACTTGTAATATTTGATGAGGATCTTTAAATTTTTTCATTTTAATGTTTGTGGCTATGTGTTCTGCCCATACCATAAGCACCACCTTCAGGTTTAAATTTTTCAAAAACTTTTTTTACATTTCCGTGTAATTTTAGAACCATATCAAGAATTACAACATCATCTTGAATAAGAATTCTGTTTTCTTCAATTTGACATGGCAGATGTCTATTTCCTATGTGCCATATGATTTGTTTTAAATTATCACCCGTTATTTCAATTAGATTTTCTTCTTTAGATATAACTTTAATTAATTTTCCATTGTCTAATTCAAAATAATGATTTTCATCAACACTGACGGTTTCTTCAAGATTAACTAAAAATTCAGTACCATTATTTGCTATAAGTTTTTTTCTACGAATAAATCTTTCTTCATAAGATAGTGAAATTTCATCAATTGCTTCTTTATCATTATTGTGATGAATAATTTTGAATGAAGTATCCATTTTAGTACATAAAATAACGTTGAGCTAAAGGTAGTGTTTCAGCTGGCTCACAAGTAATTAGTTCACCATCTGCTAGTACTTCATAAGTTTCTGGATTCACTTCGATTTTCGGACAATAATCATTTAACATCATATCTTTTTTAGAAATTTTTCTAATATTTTTTACTGGCAATAAAGATTTACTAATTCCAGAATTTTTGAATGAATTTTTATCAAGAGAGGCTTTACTTACAAATGTTGTGGTAGATTTTTCTAATGATTTTCCAAAAGAAGAAAACATTGGTCTAGAATACACTGGTTGAGGTGTTGGAATAGAAGCATTTGGATCACCCATTTGTGAACAAGAGATACTTCCACCTTGCAAAACCATTTCAGGCTTAACACCAAAAAAAGCTGTGTCCCAAATGACAATATCTGCACGTTTGTTCTTTTCAATACTACCAATATGATCGGAAATACCATGAGCAATTGCAGGATTAATTGTATATTTAGCTATATAGCGTTTAACACGTAAATTATCATTATCACCCTGCTCTTCCTTTAATTGTCCCCGTTGAACTTTCATTTTATGTGCGGTTTGCCATGTTCTAATAATAACTTCTCCAACGCGACCCATTGCTTGACTATCAGACGCAATAATTGAAAAAGCACCCATGTCATGGAGAATATCTTCTGCAGCAATGGTTTCTTTACGAATACGACTTTCAGCAAATGCAACATCTTCAGGTATTGATTTATCAAGGTGGTGACAAACCATTAACATATCTAAGTGTTCTTCAACTGTATTAACTGTGTAAGGTCTTGTTGGATTTGTTGATGATGGGATAACATATTCCTCACCGCAAACTTTTATAATATCTGGTGCATGACCTCCACCAGCTCCTTCAGTATGAAAAGCGTGAATTGTTCTTCCATTAATTGCTTTAATAGTACTCTCAACAAATCCACTTTCATTTAATGTATCTGTGTGAATCATGACTTGGATATCATGATCATCAGCTACATTTAAACAATTATCAATTGCTGCCGGGGTTGTACCCCAATCCTCATGTAATTTTAATGAACTTGCGCCAGCAATAATTTGTTCTTCAAGAGCTTGAGGTAATGAACTGTTTCCTTTTCCTGCAAAAGCTAAGTTCATAGAAAACGCATCAGCTGATTGTATCATTTTCTCTATATGCCATGGTCCAGGTGTAACTGTAGTTGCCAAAGTACCGTGTGCAGGACCAGTTCCACCTCCCAGCATAGTTGTAATACCTGAATGAAGTGCATCATCTATTTGTTGAGGACAAATAAAATGTATATGACTATCAAATCCACCAGCTGTTATAATTTTACCTTCACCAGCAATTATTTCTGTTCCAGGTCCAATAATAATATTTACGTTTGGCTGTGTGTCTGGGTTACCAGCCTTACCAATTTCATTAATTAAGCCATCTTTAAGGCCAATATCAGCTTTATAAATTCCATTTACATCGACAATTAAAGCGTTTGTTATAACTGTATCAACAGCGCCGTCTTTGCGAGATACTTGAGATTGTCCCATTCCATCTCGAATGACTTTTCCTCCACCAAATTTTACCTCTTCTCCATATATTGTTAAATCTTTTTCCACTTCAACAAAAAGTTCAGTGTCAGCAAGCCTAACTTGATCACCAGTTGTTGGCCCATACATATCTGCATAAGCTTCTCTTTTTATTTTTTTCATTATAATTGACCCATAACTTTTTTATTAAAACCAAATATCTTTCTATTCCCTGTTATTGGAATTAATTCTACATCTTTTGATTGACCGGGTTCAAACCGAACAGCAGTACCAGAAGGTATGTCTAAACGCATACCATTTGATTTTTCTCTATCAAATTTTAAATATTCATTTGTTTCAGCAAAATGATAATGACTTCCAACTTGTATTGGTCGGTCTCCACTATTTGAAACTTTTAAAGTGATTGATTGTCTTTTATCATTCAAGTTAATATCACTATTTTGCTTTGTTATTATTTCACCAGGTTTCATTATCTAATCGGTTTATGTACTGTTACTAATTTTGTTCCATCTGGAAATGTTGCTTCAACTTGTACTTCTGGAATCATATCAGGGATACCATCCATACAATCTTCTTTTTTTACTACGTACGCTCCTGTTTCCATTAATTCTGACACCATTTTTCCATCTCTTGCACCTTCTATGACAAAATCTGTTATTAACGCTATCGCTTCTGGATAATTAAGTTTCACACCTCTTTCTAAACGTTTTCTTGCAACATTAGCTGCCATACTCACCATCAACTTATCTTTTTCTCTTGGTGTTAATTTCATTTATAGATCCCAACTTTTAGGTACTTTATCATTTATTACATTTTTCATAATAAAATTTAGTGTTTTTTTTAAATCATAATTATCATCGGCTAAGCACCTAATTACAATCTTATCATTAAATTTTGTCATTTCACAATAATGATTTTCTATGTTTTTTGTAACTTTACTTAATTCAGACTCAAGTTGATTAATAATATCACCAAAAATTAAAATTGTTGATAAAGATGATTGATTATCAAATGTATATTTGTTTTTAAAATTATCAATTGTTGACCCTTTAATATTAATTGCTTCAAAATGCTTTAGGGAAGAATTGGTAAATATTTTCCATTGATCAGAAAAAGAAATATTTTTAATTTTTTCAGACATTGCTTTTCTTCCAAAAGTTGTTGTTTCACAAAAAATTAAATTAGAATTATCTGATAAACTAATATTTATATTCCTTCTTAATTTTGAATTATCAAATAAAATTAACTCTTTGGGCAACCAATACAAAGTTGAATTATGTAAATTGATGTTTATGTCTACTTTAGCAGGATCACCTATTCCTGAGTAAATTTTTTCAGCAGCTTGTGTACAAATACTTAATTCAGAATTATGAATTGTAGAATTAATTTCAATACTATCATTACAAGTAATTCCTCCAGAAGTATTAATTAAAACTAATTCTTTACTTTCTGTATAATTATTTGGATTTAATATTTTACAACATCCACTTTGAAAAAATTTTTTAAAATTATTATCTAATAATTCTATATTAATCTTTCCATTAGATCTTTGTAGTAATTTATCCATTATTGTCGAATTAAGTATAATTGAAACAAAATAGAAGAAAATAAATATTTGGCATGCCCGGCATGATTCGAACATGCGGCCTCCAGATTAGGAATCTAGCGCTCTATCCTACTGAGCTACGGGCACATTTTAGGGTTGAATTTATAAATTTAAATTATTAAAATAATTATTACTACCTTTAAAACTTATATTTGAAGTTAAATTCCCACTAGCATACTTACTATGAACAATTAATTTAAGAGAATTTTTTTTTATTAATTTAATCAACCATTTTGGAAGAACTTTTCTTGTTTTTATTTCCATGATTATTGCACTATTACTGCTTAATCTTACATTGCTTTTAATATTAAATAAATCTTTCGCTGATGAAGATTTAATTGAGTGATCAAAACTTATTCTAATATCGTTACCTAATTTACTCTCATAAACTTCTCTATAGTATTCTATATTTACACAAGGAAATAATGAAAATTTTTTAATAAAAGTATTGAATTTTA
>CACIQI010000012.1 GCA_902588745.1 uncultured Alphaproteobacteria bacterium
ATCAATTAAATTTTCAAAACCTAATTTTTTTTTAGCTGATATATTAAAAAACTTTTCAATTTTATATTTTTCTGTAATTAATTTTATATGCTTAAGTAAATTTTCTGCTTTTATCAAATCAGTTTTATTAAAAATAATTGAAATATTTTTTTTTAATTCATAAAGTTTGGAAAAATCATTTTTTAAATCATTTAATTCAATTCTTTTTGAGTCAATTAAATACAAAATAATATCTGATTGATTTAAGCCTTCCCATAAATTTTTCTTCAATTTATTTTTTTGTGATTTATTATCTCTAAGAAAGCTAATACCAGGTGTATCATATAGTATTAGTTGAGTATTTTTAAAATTAACGATACCAATTACAAAGTCTTCAGTGGTATTAATTTTTTTATTTGTTATTGAAATTTTTTCTCCAACAAGATTATTTAATAGAGTTGACTTCCCTGCATTAGTCTTACCGACAAGACTAATTTTTAATATTTTTCTTTTCATTAATTTTTTTTAATGCAATTTCTGCAGCATTTCTCTCTGCCTCTCTTATTGAGGAACCTTTTGAATTAATCTTACTTAAATTTGACACTTTAACTGAAACAGTGAATGTAGGTGAATGAGGTGGTCCTTCTTTTTTTATTAATTTGTATTCAGGAAGTTTTTTATAAAGCTGTTGTGATATTTCTTGTAATAATGTTTTTGGATCTAAGGTTTTAGAAACTTCAATGTCTAAATATTTTGACCAAAATTTGTTTATAAAATCAAATGAAGGATTATATCCTCCATCTATAAATATTGCTCCAATTAATGATTCCACTGAATCTGAAAAAATTGAATTTAACATTTTATTATTTTTTTTCTTAAAATTGTATTGAAGCACATCATCTATTTGAAGTTCTTGTGAAATTTTAAATAAAAATTTTTTTTGAACTAAATAAGAATATTTTTTAGATAAATCACCTTCGTTAAACTTTTTATATTTTGAAAATAATAAATTTGCTATAATTAATCCTAATACTCGATCACCTAAAAATTCAAATCGTTCAAATTCATTGATTTTAATTTTTTTTTCATTCTCTAAATAAAAACTTGGATGTGTTAGAGATTGAATTAACAATTTATTATTTTTAAATTTATAATTTATTTTTTTTTCAAATAGTTTGAGCTTTTTACTATCTATCATTGAATTTTTTGAAAAATTCTTTCAAATCTAATTGAGTTAGGCCATTTCCATATCTGTAAAAATCTTGCATTTTCTAAAGAAAAGAAAATAAACTGTGCTTTACCAACTAAATTTTCATAAGGAATAAAACCAACTGTACTTATAAATCTACTATCTTGTGAGTTATCTCTATTATCACCCATTACAAAGAAATGATTTTGTGGTACATTAAATAACCTAGTATTATCCGCTATACCATTGTCTGTTATATCAAGAATATTGATTTCTTTATTAAAAAAATATTCATTATACATTCTGACTCTTTTATTACTCGATTTGTTATCTGTATCTATAAAATCATTTAATTTTTTTCTTAAGATTTCTGATCCATTAATAAAAATAATACCATTTTTAATTTCTATTTTATCACCAGGCAGACCGATTACTCTTTTAATATAGTCAGTTCTATTATTTTCAGGGGTTTTAAAAACTACTACATCACCTCTTTCAGGTATATTTGAAAAAATTTTTCCAGGTATCAAAGGTACTGAAAATGGAAGGGAATGTTTAGAAAAGCCATATGAATATTTTGAAACAAAAATAAAATCTCCCACAAGAAGATTTGGTTTCATTGATCCTGACGGTATATTGAATGGCTCAAATATAAATGATCTAATTAATAAAGCTATAAAGATTGCTATAAGTATTGATTTGAAATTTCCAAAAAAACTATTTTTTTTTGATTTAAGCATAAATTGTCACATTTGCTATTGCGTATTTTTTTTCATCAGAAAGCGATAATTCAATTTGTGCATTAGAATTTTTATTCATATTTTTAAAAATTATCTTTGCTTTACCATGCAATTTTATAAATGGTTTACCATATTGGTTATTTCCTACTTCAATATCTTTCCAAAATACACCTTTAGCAAGACCTGTACCTAAAGCTTTTGCGCAAGCTTCTTTCGCAGCGTATCTTTTTGCATAAGATTCTATAGAATTTAATCTTTTTTCTGATCTTTCTATCTCAGAAATACTAAAACATCTTTTTTTAAATCTATTACCATATTTATCTATTACTCTTCTTATTCTATTAATATCAATAATGTCTATTCCATTGCGAATAATCATATTTAACCTTTTAATCTCTCTAAAGAGGATACTTCTTTTTCCATTCTTAATGCCGCTATTATATTTTGTAAATGATTGGCATCTCTAACCTCAATGTCTATTATAATTTCAAAAAAATCAGATTTCCTTACTGAAAATAGAATATTTGAAATATTACCATTATTTTTTGCAATAACTGTTGTTATTTTTCCAAGACTTCCTGGTTTATTAAATAATACAACAACAATTCTTGCATTTGATACTGTTTCTAAATTACTTTGATTATCCCAAGAAATATTTAGCCATCTATCTGGAGCATCCTGATATGATGTAAGTGTTTCACAATCAAGTGTATGAACTGCAACACCTATTCCAGCCGTTACTATACCTACTATGCTATCTCCTTTTAATGGAGAGCAACAGCCCGCTAGATGATATGACATTCCAGCTGTCAACCCTTTTAATTTAATTGGATTTTGATTATTTTTATTAAATTTAGAAACTGGAATATAATTATATTCAGGATAAATTTTTTTTATTACAGAGAGTGCTGTAATTTCTCCGGAACCAATAGCGGCGTAAACGTCGTCTATTGATTTATAATTAAAATCATTGAGTATTTTTTGCTCAATATTTTTATTAAATTCATAATTTTCTTTTTGAAAATAACTTACCAATATTTCTCTTCCAAAAATTATATGCTCTTCTTTCTTTTTAAATCTAGAAAATCTTTTTAGTTGAGATTTAACTTTTGTTGTTACTGCAAATCTCTGCCATAAAGGAGAAGGTTGTGAAGTTTCTGATGTAATAATTTCTATTTGATCACCATTATTTAAAATTGTTTTTAATGGTTGTAGCTTATCATTTATTTTAGCAGCAACACATCTATCACCAATTTGGCTATGTATAGCATAGGCAAAGTCTATAGGAGTAGCATTTTTAGGCAATTCTATAAGATCACCTTTTGGAGTAAAAACAAAGATATCATTTTGAAAAACTTTTAATTTTGAGTTTTGGATTAATTCATCTTGAGAGACTGAAGAATTCATTGAATCCACTAAATCATGAACCCATTTGTATTCTCTCGCATCTTTTTCTTTTATTTTTTTTGGATCTTTATATTTCCAATGAGATGCAACTCCGAAATCAGCTATTTGATCCATTACATTAGAACGGAATTGGATTTCAATTTTTTTATTTTTTGGCCCCATTACCGATGTATGTAAAGCTCTATATCCATTAGATTTTGGAGCAGAAATAAAATCTTTAAATCTTCCTTGAATGTATGGATACTGTCTATGGATTATACCTAAGCATCTATAACATTCTCTTGTTGAATTTGTTATTACTCTAAATGCCATAATGTCAGAAAGTTGTTCAAATGATATATTTTTATTTTTAATCTTATTCCATATTGAATATGGAGATTTCATTCTACCCTCAACTTTACAAAATAAGTCTTCTTGAAAAAAAATATGCTTTAATTCATATCTAATTTCATCAACAATATTATCATCTTTTGATTTTAAATATTCTAATCTTTCAATAATTGTTTTTTTTGCATCAGGATTGATGACTTCAAATGAAATATCTTCTAATTCATCTTGCCATTCTTTCATGCCTAATCTTTGTGCTAAAGGAGCAAAAACTTCTAATGTTTCTAATGCAATCTTAGTTTTTTTATTTTCATCATTTATAAATTGAATTGTTCTCATATTATGTAATCTATCAGCTAGTTTAACTAGAATTACTCTAAGATCTTTTGTGGTTGCGAGAATTAGTTTTTTATAATTTTCTCCAAATTTTTGATTCTTAACTTTTAATGAATATTTATTTATTTTTGTTAGACCTTCAACAAGTTCAACAATTTGAGTGCCAAAATTATTATTTATTTCATTTATATTTAAATTTGTATCTTCCAAAGTATCATGAAGCAAACCGGCAACAATGGAGTCAGCATCTAATTTAATAGAGGTCAAAATTTTTGCAACTTCCAAAGGATGGGTTATAAAAGGGTCACCTGAGTTTCTTAGTTGATTACTATGCGCTTCTTCACTTATTTTAAGAGCATGTTTTACTTTTTTCTTTTCTTCTAAGCTCAGATATGCAGTTATTAATTCCAGCTCTTTATGAATTTCTTTAGTCATAAATAATTCTTAAATTATTTATTAAATTATAATTTATCTTTATTATAAATCTTGAACTTTGTCTTCATCTGATGGTTTCTCTAAATTATCGGGTGAAGTTTCCAAAGTCTTATCTGTTAATGAATCATCATTATTTTCATCATCCTGTTGTGACTCATTAGGAACAGCTTGTGTGAGATCAGATTCATTTTCATTACTATTATCCTCAATTTCATTTATATCTTCATCCTCACTAAAAGTATTAGTCTGGTATTCTTCAATTAAGTCATTTTTTAATTTTTCTGAAGTTAAAGTTTCTTCAGCAATTTCTCTGAGTGCAATTACAGTATTTTTATCATTATCAATTTCAACAGTAGGACTTTCACCTGAGTGTAACTTTCTTGCTCTATTAGATGCCACCAAAACTAATTCAAATCTACTAGGGAATTTATCAATACAATCTTCAACAGTAATTCTTGCCATTGATTGGCTTATAGAGATCAAATTTTAAAAGTAAATAGTTAATTGTTTTTAAGCAATCTTTCTTTTTTAATATTCCAATCTCTTTGCTTAATTGACTCTCTTTTATCTATTTTTTTCTTACCTTTTGCAATTCCACAAGATAACTTGGCGAGCCCTTTATCTGAAAAATATAAAGATAAGGGAATGATTGTAAAGCCGCCCTGTTTAATTGATCCAGATATTTTGTTAAATTCTTTCCTTGTTACTAATAATTTTCTATTTCTACTTGGGTTATAATTTTTATTAGTTGAATTTTGATATTGTTTAATAAAAGAGTTGGAAAGCCATAATTCACCATTTTGTTCTATAATATATGATCCTCGAATTGATCCTGTATTTGTCCGTAAAGATTTAACTTCTGGTCCAGTTAATACAATACCTGCTTCTATTTTATTAGATATCGTAAAATTATAATTAGCTCTACTATTTGCAGCAATAACTTTCATTTATAAAAGTTGTAACTCAATTAAACAACTTTTGACTTCTTGTTTTGTATCCTCATTAATCTCAGATAGAGGAAGTCTTGTACTTTCATTACATAGACCTAATAATGAGGCAGCATATTTTACTGGACCCGGGCTAGATTCTAAAAATAATGCATTATGCAGTGATGATAATTTAAGATTAATTTCCTGAGATTCAGTAATATTACCTTTTTGCCATTCATTATGCATTTGTGAGCATAATTTTGGAGCTACATTTGCTGTTACAGATATACAGCCATGCCCACCTTGTGCTAAAAAAGCCAAAGCAGTTCCATCTTCACCAGAAAGATAACAAAAATCATTTTGCATTTTTTTTCTAGTAAGTAATGGTCGAAATAAATCGTTTGTTGCATCTTTAACCCCAATAATATTTTTAATCTTTGATAACTCAATCATAGTTTCAATTGTCATATCAACAATAGACCTTCCTGGTATGTTATAAATGATTATTGGAATATTCGTTTTTTCAGCAATAGTTTTAAAGTGGTAATATAATCCTGATTGAGTAGGCTTATTATAGTATGGTGTTACAACTAATGCACCATCAGCTCCTGATTTTTCAGCATGATTTGTAAATTCTATAGCCTCGATAGTATTATTTGATCCAGTTCCAGCAATAACTGGAACTCTTTTATCGGCAATTCTGATTGTTTCTTCAATTATTTTTTTATGCTCATCATGTGATAAAGTAGGTGACTCACCAGTTGTACCACAAGGAACAAGCCCATGAGATCCACTGTCAATTAAATAATTTAATACTTTAACCAGAGAATTATAATCAACTTTATCATCAATAAATGGTGTGATAACAGCTGGGATACTTCCACTAAACATATTTTAAATGGCGGAGAGAGAGGGATTCGAACCCTCGGAAGGAATTACTTCCTTCGCAGGTTTAGCAAACCTGTGGTTTAAGCCACTCACCCATCTCTCCTGTAATTGATTCATATTGATTATATTGATGTAATAACGAAAATATACGGGAATCTCAACATTATTTAATTAATATTTAAAATATTGTTAACAATGAAGGAATTATCAAAAAAGCATTTCTTAGCTAAAGTTATAAATTCATTGTAACTATAGCGTGCCTAGAAATTTTGTTAAATAAAATTAATTCTTTCAAAAAACCAATATAACCCAATACTAGAAATTAATATTGATGATGGAACTTGAAAAAAAATTCTATAATTTTTATTTTTTGCAAAATTTAAAGCAATTAATAGATATAAAGCCAATACTATAGATATTTGAGCAACTTCAATACCAAGATTAAACGAAATGAGATTTACAAATAAATCGGTGCTCTTATAACCTATATCACTCAAAACTAGTGCAAATCCTAAACCATGAAGTAATCCAAAAAATAAGATTACAACATATCTTAAATATTCTTTTATATATTTTCTAAAAATATTTTCTAATCCGATATAAACTATAGAAAGTGCAATGATAGGTTCAACAATTTGAGGATTGATTCTCATTAAAGATAAAGAAACAAATATAAGGGTAATTGAATGAGCAATAGTAAAGATAGTTATTTGAGAAATTAATTTTTTTAAAGATGATGAAAATAAAAAAATTCCAAATATAAACAAAATATGATCTAATCCTTTTGGAATAATATGTTGAATTCCTAATACAAAAAATTTTGCGAAGCTATTAAATGTTTTACTAAAATTATTTTCCTTGAATGAAAATTGACTTGATTCAATTCCTGATTGCAAATATTCTGTAACTAATTCATCTTCTAATTTGTTATTATTATTCTCTCTTAAAATAATTGGGCCATAGTTTTTAACCCATCTAAATGTAAATTGTTCAGAATTTTCATCCAATAAAACTCTAAAATAAACATGTGTATCTCTACTTATTTCAAAATTTTTTATATCTTCAATTTCAGTTTTAATTAAATTTATTTTCTTTGTTTCATTATTAATTTTAATATCAATATTAGAACTTATTTCACTCCAAGAATTTTGAAACATTTCTTCAAGGTCTTTTATGCTTAAAATTCTAAATTTATCATAAATTTCACTTAGTGATGAAGAGTCTGTATTAGAAACAGTAGATGCATCAATATTAGATAATATCAATTCAGCGTTTAATCTTATTTTAAAATTCAAATAACTTTCATCATAAGTAAAATCTGCAATAGATGGCTTGATTTCATGGCTGATAGAAGATGATGAAAATAAATTTAGAAAAACAATAAGAATTAAAAATAGATATAATTTTATAATTTTAATATAAGAGAACATAATGAAATTTTATATAAAAAGATTAATATTTATAATTATCTTTTCTTCAATATCAAAAAACTCTTTGAGTCATGAATTTTGGATTGATCCAGAAAATTATCGCTTATCAAATGATGAAAAGGTTACAGCTAATATATTAATAGGAGAAAACTTTGAAGGATCACCAATACCATTTACTAAAGAATATTTTAAAATTTCCTTCCTACATTCTAAAGATGGTAAATCTAAAATTAAAGGTAGATTAGGCGATATTCCTGCCCTTAATATTAAAAAAATGTCTAAAGGGTTAAATGTTATACAGATTGAGTCAGTAACTAAGTATGTTGAATATCAAAAATTAGTAAAATTTGAAATATTCGCAAGAGAAAAAGGATATTCAAATTTAGCTCAAAAACATAAAGAAAATAAATATCCAGAAAATTTTTTTGAAAGTTATAAAAGATATGCAAAATCATTAATTAGCGTAGAAAATTTTGACGGCAAAGATATCGACACAAATATGGAATTTGAATTAATTTTTTTAGACAATCCTCTTAAAAATTTAAATGAAAGTAAAAGAATTCTATTAGAGTACAAAAATAAAATTCTAACTGATCATAAAGTATCTATTATGAGTTTAAATAATGGTTATTTTAGAAAAGAATATCTCAGAACAAATGAGGTTGGATATTTTGATTACTTATTTAAAGAAAATACAAAATATCTAATTGAAAGTGTTGTTATAATTGAAGGAAGTAATAAGAAAAAAGATAATTATGCCAAATGGCATTCTTTGTGGACTTCTTATACATTAAAAACTCCAAATAAATGATTTAATTGTGCTGAATTACTATTAAAATTTTATAAACAATTATAATATTAAAGATGAATATAAATGACTAATACAAGTATAATAAAAGAATTTTTTGAAGGAAAAATAAAACTCTGGAAATCCTATTGGTTAGTTGGTGAACTACTAAATGGTATTGTCTTGCTGATTATATTTAATCTTGAAATTTATTTTTTTAATACAGATAGCTCTGTTTCACAAATACCATTTTTAGATTTTACTAATCTTGCTTTAATATCAAAAGTTTTTATTTTTATTTGGACAATATTTATTTCTATTGGAATTTGGAGAGCGGCAGAAAATTACAAAGGAAGTATTATTTGGATAGTTTTAACATTCATAATTGTTGCTTATAGATGCTATTCTTTACGTTTAATTTTTTTTATTTAATTTTTGTTTTAAAATATCATTTAACATTTTTGGATTAGCTTTTCCTTTAGTTAATTTCATAGCTTGGCCAACAAAGAAACCTAATAACTTATCTTTACCTGCTAGATACTGTTCGACCATTTTTGGATTTTCTGCAATGACCTCATCAATAACTTTTGCTATTTCACCATGATCTGTAACTTGTTGCAAACCCTTTTCATCTACGATTTGTCTAGCTGTTTTTCCTGAAGAAAACATATCTTCCAATACATCTTTTGCAATTTTGCCAGAAATTTCATTTGTAGAAATTAACTTTATAAGTTGTCCTAAGTTTTCAGGTGATACTGGAGAGTTATTTAAATCTTGATTATTTTTGTTTAATAATGAAAACAATTCAGACGTAATCCAATTTACAACTATTTTTGCATGATTTTTTAATTCTGGATCTGAATTAATTGTTTTATTAAAATAATCAGATGTTTGTTTCTCTGCAGTTAATACTGAGGCATCATAATTAGACAATTTATAAGTCTCAATAAATTTATTCTTAAGCTCATCTGGAAGCTCTGGTATTGATGATTTAATTTTTTCTATTTCTTCTTTAGAAATTTCTAGTGGTAATAAATCTGGATCAGGAAAGTATCTATAGTCATGAGCTTCTTCTTTATTTCTCATGGGTCTAGTTTTGCCAGTAGATGTATTAAAGAGCATTGTGTTTTGCTCAATAGAACCGCCAGACTCCAATATTTCTATTTGTCTTTTTGCTTCATAATTAATAGCCTGCTTAATAAACTTTATAGAGTTTAAGTTTTTAATTTCACATCGAGTTCCATATTCATCTCCAGGTTTTCTTACTGAAATATTTACATCTGCTCTTAAAGAGCCCTCTTGCATATTTCCATCACATGTATCTAAATACATTAAAATTGATCTGATTTTGGATATATACATTCCAGCTTCATCAGGCGTTCTAATGTCAGGCTCACTAACAATTTCCATTAAAGCAACACCAGATCTATTAAGATCTACATATGTTTTTGAAGGATTTTGATCGTGTAAACTTTTACCAGCATCTTGTTCTAAATGTAATCTTACAATTCTAATATCTTTTGATGTTCCGTCTTTAAAATCAATTGTAACTTTTCCTTCTCCTACAATTGGATATTTGTACTGACTAATTTGATATCCTTGTGGAAGATCAGCATAAAAGTAATTTTTTCTATCAAAGACTGAATAATTATTAATTTTAGCATTTAAACCAACTCCAGTTTTTACTGCTTGCTCTACACAGTACTTATTAATTACTGGTAACATTCCTGGCATAGCAGCATCAACTAAAGATACTTGGCTATTTGGTGATGAACCAAATTTTGTTGATGATGAAGAAAATAATTTTGAATTGGATTTTACCTGAGCATGTATTTCAAGACCTATTACCATTTCCCAATCATACTTTTCACCTTTTATTAAATTATTCATATGATCTTTCTAGAGATACAGCAGCATTAAAAACTTGTTGTTCATCAAAGTGTTTTCCTAATATTTGAATACCTAGTGGTAAATTATTTTTATCTTTCCCAAAGGGAATGGAAATGCCTGGTAGGCCAGCTAAAGAAGCAGGAACCGTAAACACATCATTTAAATACATTTTGATAGGATCATTTTGTTTTTCATTTAAGGGAAATGCAGCACTTGGTGCAGTAGGAGTAACTATAAAATCACACTCTTTAAAAGCTTTATTAAAATCATCGGCTATTAATTTTCTCACTTTTTGTGCCTTTAGATAATATGCATCATAATAGCCTGCAGACAATACGTATGTTCCTATTAAAATTCTTCTTTTTACTTCTCTTCCAAAACCTTGAGCTCTTGTATTTTCATACATTTCATCGAGAGAATCAATTTCATCAGATCTAAAACCATATTTTACCCCATCATATCGAGCTAAGTTTGAGGAAGCTTCAGCAGGTGCAATTATATAATAAGTAGGAAGTGCATATTTAGTGTGAGGAAGTGAAATATTTTTAATTTTTACACCTTTTTTTTCTAAAACCTTGATAGCATCTTCCCATATCTGACTTATTTCCAGTGGTGTACCATCAATAGAATACTCTTTTGGTATACCAACAGTTTTGCCATTTAGATCATCATCTAAATTTTCAAAATAATTTGGAATATCTACTTTAGCACTTGTACTATCTCTTTGATCAAACCCAGCGATCGATTGTAATAATATTGATGCATCTTCAACATTATGAGAAAAAATTCCTGCTTGATCCAAACTAGATGCAAATGCAGCTATACCCCATCGTGAACATAAACCATATGTTGGTTTGATACCAACAACACCGCAAAAGCTGGCTGGCTGTCTTATTGATCCGCCAGTATCTGTTCCAGTTGCCCCTAAACATAAATCTGCAGCAACTGCGGCTGCGGAACCACCAGAAGATCCACCAGGAGCTAAAGGCTCATTCTCTTTTGATAGGGGATTAATTGTATTTCCAAAAAAACTTGTGTTAGTTGCTGAACCCATAGCAAACTCGTCAAGATTTGTTTTACCAACAAAAATAGATCCTTCATCTAATAATTTTTGAGTAACAAATGATTCATAAGTTGGATTAAAATTTTCTAAAATCTTTGAAGCTGCGGTTGTGGGCATACTTTTAGTACAAAATAGATCCTTGATTGCAATCGGAATACCTTTTAATTTTTTTGCTGAATTATCTTTCTCTAAGTTATCTATCTGCTTTAAAACATTCTCTTCACTAAAATGAATAAATACATTTAAGTTATCTTTTTCCTTAATCCTTTTTAAATAATCCTGATTTAATTCTCTTATTGATATTTTTTTTGTATCGAGATCTTTTAACGTTTGTTTCAAAGATGATTTAGACATTATTCTACTACCTTTGGTACTGCAAAAAAACCTTCGAGTTTATCAGGAGCATTTTCAAGAATTTCCTCACTAGAATTAGTATCATTAGATACATCTTCTCTTTTAGGTAAAATTGATGATGATATATTACTTAATGGTTCTACATTTTCAGTATTTACTTCATTTAACTGCTCTACCCAGTCTAAAATGGAATTAAGATCCTTAATATAATCTTCAGATTCTTTATCATCTAACTTTATTCTAGATAGACGAGCAATTTTATTTATTGTATTTTTATCAATCTTCAATTTATGAGCTCCATTATATGAATGATCAAAATAATTTAATCGATGGCCTTAATACATCACAAATACTTGTAGGTCTAGACCTAGGAACTAAAACGATTGGTGTTGCAGTAAGCGATAGATCAAAAATAATCGCTACACCGCTTTCAATTATCCAAAGAAAAGGAACTAATAAAGATTTAATTATCATGAAAGATGTTTTGGCAGAGTATGAAATTGGTGGATTTATTCTTGGTCTGCCGATTAGCCTGGATAATCGTGAAAACAAACAAAGCCAATTAGTAAGAGATTTTAATATTAATCTTCAAACCTTTTTTAAAAAACCTACAGCTCTTTGGGATGAAAGATTTTCATCAGATGTAATCTTTAAAGAAATGAGAAAAGCAGATTTAAGTAAAACAAAGATTAAAAGTAAACTTGATCAACAATCGGCTGCTTATATCTTACAAGGATATTTAGATAGATATAGAAATACTTAATAAATTAGTTTACACATACTTACACATTATTGACACATATGAATTCAAAGCTACTTAAATCAGGGCACATAAAATTATATAAAAGAGAAAATTCAAAATATTGGCAAATGAAAGTAAAATTGCCAAAATTAAAAGCGATCAGATCATCTACAGGTTCAAAAATTCTTAAAGATGCAGAAAAAATAGCTTTAAAATATTATTCATCAATTTCCTCAAAAACAAATATCAAATTAAGAACGAAAAATATTTTTAAAAAAATTCATTTAGTAGAAACAGCTGATTTAACCAAGAAAGAAATTGAGCACATCTTAGATGAATCTAAAAAATATATAGCTTTTAATAAAAGGAAAATTAAAAAAATTAATGTTCTAGAAGGAAGAACAATATTTAATCTTTTTTTTGAAGATTCAACAAGAACAAGAACAAGTTTTGAAGTTGCTGCTAAAAGGCTAGGAGCGGATCTCATTAATGTAGTTGTAAAAGATAGTTCTATTAACAAAGGTGAGACCTTACTCGATACTATGACTACTATTAATTCAATGAATCCTGACGTTTTAATTGTAAGGCATCCAGAGGAAGGAATTAGTAAAAAAATTTCGGAAACAGTAGATGCGTCTGTAATTAACGCTGGTGATGGTAGTCATGAGCATCCCACACAAGCGTTATTAGATGCACTTACTATAAAAAATAAATTTGAAAATTTTTCAAAATTAAAAATTGCTATATGCGGGGATATTTTACATAGCCGTGTTGCTCGATCAAACATAATCATACTATCAAAGTTAGGTGCAAAAATAAATGTTATTGGGCCTAAGGAATGGTTACCAAAAAGTTTAAATAAACTTCCTGTGAATGTTTATACAGAAATGAAAAAAGGATTACAAAATTGTGATATTGTTATGATGCTACGTATTCAAAAAGAAAGAATAGTTGGGAAAATAATGCCAAATCAAAAGACTTATTTTAAAAAGTATGGTTTAGATTACAATAAACTTAAATATGCAAAAAAAAATGCTTTCGTTATGCATCCAGGCCCAATGAACCGTGGTGTAGAAATAGACTCCAAGCTTGCCGATGACGTCACGAGGAGCTTAATACAAGAACAGGTCGCTATGGGTGTTGCAGTACGAATGGCATGCTTAGACTTAATTATTAAAAACAGAGATGACTTTAGTAAGTAGTTTATCATTAATCATATTGTTTTATGTAATAGGATCATTACCCTTTGCATTGATTTTTACAAAATTATTTGGCTTGGGAGATATTAGAAAGGTTGGTTCTGGAAATGTAGGTGCAACAAATGTTTTAAGAACAGGAAATAAATTTGTAGCATTAATTGTTCTTTGTTTTGATATTTTTAAAGGCTTTCTTCCATTCTTCATTTTACAAATGTATTTTCAAGATATTTCTTTATTGAATAAAATACTTCTCTGTCACTTTGCCATATTAGGACATATCTATCCTGTTTGGTTAAAATTTAAAGGTGGAAAAGGAGTGGCAACGTATATTGGCTTTTTATTTGGTTTTAATCCTTACATTGCAATTTTATTTTTATTAGTATGGCTTGTTGCTGCTTTTGTAAGTAAATACTCTTCTCTTGGATCTTTAATTGGAATTTTAGTAGCACCATCTTATTATATTTTTGTTAATTTTAATTTTTATATTCTAATTTTCTTTATTTATTTAACTTTAATTATTTATCTTAAACACACAGAAAACATTAAAAGACTCATAAACAAAACTGAAAGTAAAATTAAATTATCCAAGTAAAAATATACTTTTTTTTAAAATTTCTTGACGAATTATCTTTAAACTGAAATTTGGGGCCAAAATTTATGAATGTATTAATTGTTGAATCACCATCAAAAGCAAAGTCTATTAATAAATATTTAGGCTCTGACTTTAAAGTTCTCGCAAGTGTTGGACATGTCCGAGATTTATCAGCAAAAAATGATGCGATAGATACTGAAAATGATTTCCAAATGAAATGGGAAACCAGTGATCGTGGAAAAAAAGTAATAAAAGAAATAACAGATGCTGCTAAAAAATCTGAAAATTTATATCTAGCGACTGACCCCGACCGTGAAGGTGAAGCCATAGCTTGGCATGTAGAAAAACTACTTAGAGATAATTCATCACTTTCAAAATTAAATATTCACCGTGTTACATTTAATGAAATTACAAAAAATGCAGTTCTTGATAGTCTTAAAGAGCCAAGAGAAATAGATGAAAATTTAGTTAATGCCTATCTTGCAAGAAGAGCTCTAGATTTTCTTGTCGGCTTTACGCTTTCTCCAGTGCTATGGAGAAAATTACCAGGCTCAAAATCAGCGGGTAGAGTTCAATCTGTTGCCTTAAGAATAATTAGTGAAAGAGAACTTGAAATAGAAAAATTTATTCCACAGGAATATTGGTCTTTACAAGGCGAGTTTAGAAATAAAGAAGATAAAATTATTAATTCCAGACTTACAGTTTATGATGGGAATAAAGTAGATAAACTTGATATTAAAAATGAGAGTGAAGCGACAAAAATTTTTAATGATATTAAAAATTCTACTTTCACTGTTGGAAATATTACGAAAAAAGAAGCTAGAAGAAATCCCTATCCTGCTTTTACTACATCTACAATGCAAATTGAGTCTAGTCGTAAACTTGGTCTTAGTGCGAGTCAAACAATGCGCACAGCTCAACGCCTTTATGAAGGAACAGACATTAAAGGAGAAACAACTGGCTTAATAACTTATATGCGAACAGATAGTGTCGTCATGTCAAAAGAAGCTATTAACCAAGTTCGAGGTTTTGTTATTGATAATTATGGTGCAAACTATTTACCAGAAGCGCCAAGAGTTTATAAATCGAAGGCTAAAAATGCCCAAGAAGCACATGAATGCATTAGACCAACAAATATTTACCTAACACCAAAAGATATTAAGCAATACATTACTTTAGAAGAATACAAGCTATATGAAATTATTTGGCAAAGAGCTGTAAGTTCACAAATGGCGAGTGCTGTATTAGATCAAGTAGCTGTTGATATTACAAACGAAGATAAAAAAATTGTTTTACGAGCAAATGGATCAACAATTAAGTTTCCTGGGATGTATAAAGTTTATCAAGAAGCTAAAGATGATGATAAAGATGAAGAAAAAGAAACAATTCTTCCTGCCATGATTGAAGGAGAGAGTTTAAATCTCAAAGAAGTTGAAAAGACACAACATTTCACCTCCCCTCCTCCACGTTACACCGAAGCAAGCTTAGTTAAAAAACTTGAAGAACTTGGTATTGGTAGACCATCTACTTATGCGTCTATTATTAAAGTTCTACAAGACAGAGATTATGTAATTTTAGATAAAAAACGTTTTAATCCTCATGATAGGGGAAGAATAGTATCGATATTTTTAGAGAAATATTTCAATCAATATGTCGAATATGATTTTACCGCTGATCTTGAAAATCAACTTGATGAAATTTCTGATGGTAAGCTTGATTGGAAAGAAGTTCTAAGAAAATTTTGGGAAACATTCAAACAACTTTGCGATGAAACTGTAGGCAAATCAAACAGAGAAGTTATTGATGTGTTAGATGAAGCATTAGGTCCGCATTTCTTTCCACCAAACGGAGCAGATGAAAAAAGGAAATGTCCAACCTGTGATAATGGAAGATTAGGAATTAAAGTTGGAAAGTTTGGAGGATTTATTGGCTGCTCTAATTATCCTGATTGCAAATATACAGTTCAGTTTAATCAATTAAACGATAAAGATGGCGCTGCTCTTAGCGGACCAAAAGAAATTGGTATTTATCCTGAAACAGGAGAAATGATTACTCTTCGAAAAGGTCCTTATGGATTTTATATGCAAGTTGGTGAAGGGACAAAAGAAAAGAAACCAAAAAGAGTTTCTATTCCAAAAAATTTTGAACCAGATGAAATAGGATTAAACACAGCAATCCAACTACTTGGCTTACCACGTAAATTAGGATTTCATCCGGAAACAAATAAAACGGTTAGTGCCGGTATTGGAATGTATGGACCATATATTTTGCATGATAAAAAATATAAAGCTCTCGAAAAAACAGATAACATTCTTGATATTGAACTTGAAAGAGCCATTGAATTAATTGCTAAACCTACACAGAGAGGGAATGCGACATTAAAAACATTTGGTGAGCATCCAACAGAAAAGAAAAATATTACTGCTCATGACGGTAAATTTGGACCATATGTAAAATGTGGAAAAATAAATGCATCAATTCTTGGTGATCAAACAATTGATAGCTTAAAACTAGAAGATGCTATTAGGTTAATTGATGAAAGAAAAGCTAAAATGGGTCTCAAAAAAAAGAAAAAAACAGTTAAGAATTGAATTAAGCTGAAATAGTTTTAAATAGAGAATATGGCAAAAAATATATCTCTATCAACAATAAAAACTTTCAAAAATAAATTTTTAAGAAATAATAAAAATACAGCTTCACGAAATGCATTAATTAAAAATGATTTAGCTAATGTTGCACTCAATTGGGAAAATTTTAGTCAAATTAATCATAATTTTTCTAATCTAATAAAAAAAGAACTACCTGCAACAAACCAGATGGCATCAGGTAGATGTTGGGGATTTGCAGGATTAAATCTTATGCGTTTACAAGTTGTTGATAGCCTTGAACTTAATACATTTGAGTTTTCACAAAATTATTTCATGTTTTGGGATAAGCTAGAAAAAGCAAATTATTTTTTAGAGAATATTATCAAATCAAGAGATGAATCATATGAGAGCAGATTAATTACTCATCTTTTAAAAGCACCTGTGCAAGATGGTGGACAGTGGGATATGTTTGTAAACTTAATTAACAAGTACGGTGCAGTTCCAAAAGATGTAATGCCTGAAACAAATCATAGCAGTAAATCTGGAGCCATGAATTATATTTTGACTCACAAATTAAGAGAGTTTGCTTCTATACTAAGAAAGAAACCAGCTAAAAATTCTGCAGCCCTAAAAAAAGACATGATTGAAACAATTTATAATTTACTAGCAATGTTTCTTGGTCAACCACCAGATGTTATCAATTGGTCTACTAGAAATAAAGATAATAGACATATTGTCATTTCAGACATGACACCAATTGATTTCTGCAAAAAATATGCTGATATCAATATTAAAGATAAAGTTTGCTTAATTCATGCTCCAATGAGCAATAAAAAATTTAATACAATGTACACAGTTGAATATCTTGGTAACGTTGTTGAAGGACAAATTATTAAATATTTAAATGTAGATATTAAAGAATTAAAAAAATCTGCAATGGACTCAATAAAAAACAACGAAGCTGTATGGTTTGGTTGTGATGTTGGGAAACGTTTTAGTCGTGATATGGGTGTACTTGATATGGGCATTTACGATTATGAAAATGTCTTCCAAACTTCATTTAAGATGAATAAACAAACTCGTTTAGAGTATGGTGATAGTGAAATGACTCATGCTATGCTTTTAACGGGAGTCGATATTAAAAAAAGAAATTCAACTAAATGGAAAATTGAAAATAGCTGGGGAACAAAAAGTGGTAACCAAGGATATATGATGATGACCGATGAATGGTTTGATGAATATACCTATGAAGTTGTCATTGATAAAAAATATCTAAACAAAAGACTTTTAAAATACTTAGATATGGAACCAGTAGCGCTAGCACCTTGGGATCCAATGGGTGCTCTAGCTAGATAAGTTGAATAAAGAAAACGCATCTAAAATTTGGAAATTAATTCAAGAAACTGGTGATTTTTTAAAAGGAAAATTACCTGAACACCCCAATCATCCTAAGGGCAGAAATCCTTATGCTCATGTTGCATTAGAGGTAAAAAATCATTTTGGTATGACCTATAAAGATATACCTGATGAAAAATTTAATGAAGTTATTAATTATCTTGAAGAAATAAAATCTAATCCTGAGTAGCTGTTCTTTGATTACCTTGAATGGGCAAGAAAATGATAAAGATTGAAACTATAGCCATCATTATTGCATTAATTAAAAATAAATAAGTAAACTCTAAAGTTATGAAATATATTTCTGAAATTAAGAATACAGATATTGGTCCTGATCCAAATGCAAGAATAAACTTAATTCCGTATACAACACCATGATACTTTTGGGGTGTAAATTTCCCAAGTAGGAGATTTTCAGTAGGCAGAATACTTGCATTAAATACGGCAGCAAGAATACATAACACTACTAAAGAGTAACCAGATATGTAAGCTATTCCTAGGTAGCAAGGAAACTGAAGAAATATACCAATTAAGTAAATAGTTTTTAAATTAAATCGATCAGCAAGTAAGCCTCCAACAAATGTTGTAGCACCAGAAATAAAATAGATAATTGCTATCATAAATCCAATTTGAATTGAGTTTATGTTACCAATTCGTATTTCAAATACTTTTGGTAAGGCTGTTTGTGTATTGTGAAAAGATAATCCAAGAGCAAACATTGATAATAGCATTATTAATGCAATTAAAATCATCTCATTACGAGAATGATCTTGATCATCATTTTTAATAAAATAATTTTTGTAAGATATTTTATCAATTAAGATTAAGTAAATAAGAATAAACCCAATAATAATTGATATTAAACCAGGTAATATAAAAGCTAGTTGCCAATTTAGTAATTCTGTCAGAGTACCAGCTACAAATGCTCCAGAGCCTATCCCTACCCCACCAAAAATACCATTTACACCAAGCGCTCTTCCTTGTTTGTTAGCTGCATGAATCACCCAAGGAATTCCCACAGGATGATAAATTGAACAGAAAAGTCCAAGAAGCGATAATGAAAAAAATAAAAAAGAAACTGATGTGCTTAAACCACATAATATGGAAGCTAATCCCATTCCAATAAACATAATTGTCATTGTTCCTGAACGAGACCATCTATCACTAAGCCACCCGAAAGGAATTGCCCCTAAGCCAATTAGTAGAGCCCCAAGAGACCATAATCTAATTAATTGATCATAAGAAACATCCCATTCTTTTTCTATCGTCAGAACGATTACAAAATAAAATGCTGCAAACATATGCATGAGTGCATGACCTATTGATGAAAATAGGAGTGTATAAAAAGTATTATTCAAACTCTTCGTAATTTATAGAAAGAGAATTTACACAATATCTTTTGCCAGTAGGCTCTGGACCGTCATCAAAGACATGGCCTAGATGAGCATCACATTTGGCACACATAATTTCAATACGCACCATTCCATGCGATCTATCAGTCTCTGTTTTAATTGCTTCAGGTGATATTTGTTCAAAAAAACTTGGCCACCCACAATAAGAATCATATTTTGTTGAACTATTAAATAATTCATTACCACAGCATTTACATTTAAAAATACCACCATTAATAATTTCAAAATTTTTACCAGAGAAAGGAGGTTCCGTTCCCTTTTGTCTTGTTACGTAATATTCATCTTCTGTGAGAAGAGATTTCCATTCCTGATCAGTTTTGACTATTTTGTTCATTTTTAAATCTTATATTAGATAATATAATTCCTGTAATTATAAAAAAAACACCTACGATATGAAATATTGCAAAACTTTCATTTAAAAAAGTTATTGCCCAAATTGCAGCAAAGACAGGTATGAAGTGCAAAAATAAACCAGCTCTGTTTGGTCCAATCAAATATACACCTTTATTCCAAGCAAAATAAGCAGCAATACTTGCAAAAATAGCAACATATATAATAATGAAAAAATCATAGGGTGATGAAAGTAAAAAGGTACCATTAAAAGATTCAAAAAGATAAAATGGAATTATAAAAAATAAACCAATAATAATCATTACTTCTAAGCTTGCTAATTGTGGAATTGATGTATCCAATTTTTTTAACAGCACTGAATATAAACACCAAGATATTACAGCGGCAAACATCCATATATCACCAATAGTAAAATTAAGAGTATATAAATTACTTAAATTTCCTTTTAAAATTATTGCTAAAGCACCTAATAAAGATAAAATTATACCAATTAATTGTAGTTTTGAGATTTTAGTTCGAAACATTAGCCAAGAAAAACCAATCATAATTACTGGTGCAGTAGATGCCATTATAGTAGAATTTAAAACTAAAGTAGTTTGTAATGAAATATATGTAAATGAGTTAAATATTGTAACACTTAAAATACTTAATGTAGTCATCAGTAAAAAGTTTTCTTTATAATAATTTAAATTTTCCAAAATGCTTTTAAGAGTGAAAGGTAATAGTAAAAGCAAAGCTAAAGACCATCTAAAAAAACTTAATTTAAATGGTGAAAGATCAGTTAAATGAGCAACTTTTCCAAAAAAAAAATTTCCTGACCAAAATAAAGAAGAGGCTGTTAACAATATTACTGCTAACATTAAGTTTCTTGACATTTATTTATCTACAAGAGTCATGAGAGATGAAGTATCAAACCTGTTGCCACCATTTTTTTGAACTTCCTCATAATATTTATCAACTATTTTTGTAACAGGAAGAATTGCACCATTTTTTTCTGCTTCATTAAAACAAATTGATAAATCTTTACGCATCCAATCAACTGCAAAGCCATAATCAAATTTACCATCAAGCATAGTTCTATATCTATTTTCCATTTGCCACGATTGAGCAGCACCCTTTGATATAACGCTAAGAACCTTTTCCATATCCACATGTGATTTTTTTCCAAAAGCCATTGCTTCAGATAAACCTTGCACTAATCCCGCAATACAAATTTGATTTATCATTTTAGCTATTTGACCAGATCCAGATGGACCAATAAGTTCAACTGCTTTGCCATAAGATGTGAGGACTGGTTTTACAGTATTATAATCTTTTTCATCCCCACCTAACATAATGGAGAGAACACCATTTTCTGCACCCGCTTGACCACCAGAAACAGGAGCATCAAGAAAACTTAATTTTTTATCTTTAAGTTTTAGATAGTAATTTCTTGCTATCTCTGCGGAAGCTGTTGTGTGGTCAACAATAATTGATCCTTCAGATACTTTTGAAAGAATACCAGTTTCACTTTCCATTACTTCAATAATATCTTCATCGCGTCCAACACACATAAAAACTATTTCTGAGTTTTGAGAAGCATCGCCAGGAGTTTTAGCCATGCTGCCTTTATACTCTTGTACCCATTTTTCTGCTTTAGCATTCGTTCTATTATAAACGGTTACATTATAACCATTTTTTTGAAGATGACCTGCCATTGGATAACCCATTACTCCTAATCCAATAAAAGAAACATTTTTAATACTCATGAATATTCTCCTAATTTTTCTAAAATTTTTAAATTTAAATCATCCGAATTACTTACAATTAAATTCTTATTCTTTTTTGTAAAGTCATATTTATTTTTATCAAAATCAATGTCAGATCCACCTGCTTCTCTTACAAAAAGGATACCTGGAATATGATCCCAGGGAGATAGTTTTGATAAAATAGCAAAATTTCTAATTCCAATACCTATATCTATATATTCAAAACCAATGCATCTATAAGAGTTAACTTCTTTAAATATATTTTTAAATATCTTTAACTTATCTTTAAATCCTGGTTCCCAATACTTTGTGCTTATTGATCCAATAGTTTCTTCAATTATATTAACACCTTTTGTAACAACTTTATTATTATTGATATAAGCACCTTCATTTACAATTGCTGAACACATAATATTTTCTAAAGGCTTATATATCCAAGAACGCAAAATCTTTTCTTTAAATGTTAGAGCGATCATTATAGCAAATTTATCTCTGCCATTAGCAAAATTTGTTGTTCCATCTATTGGATCAACAGTCCAACAATATGAATCATTATTATAAAAATTAATTATATTTTCATTTCTAGAATATTCTTCTTCTCCTATAAAATTAGAAGATGGTAGAATTTTTAAGAGATTTTTTTTTAATTCTTTTTCTGCTTCTATATCTGCTGCTGTTACTAAATCAGATCCATTTTTATAATTAATCTCATCGTCTGATAAATTTTTAAATTTCGGCAAAATAATATTTTTACTTACAGTAAAACAAATATCCTCTATGTCTTCTTGCTTTATATTATCCATTAATACATGCTTCGGTGTACATTTCTGCTAGTTTTAAAGTAATATTACCAATTTTACCTTTATTGATTTTTTTATTATCAATTTTTAGAATAGGAGTAATAAAACTTCCAGAACTTGTTAAAAATGCCTCATCTGCATTAACTAATTGCTTATGGGTAAATTTTTTTTCTACTAATTTCAGTTTAGTTTTTTTTATAATTTTTAAGAGAGATGTTCTAGTTACTCCTTTTAAAATATCTGAGTTAGCAGGATGAGTTATTAAATTATTTCTTTTTATAATCCAAATATTAGAAGATGTGCCCTCAGTTACTTTTCCATCTTGTATTAAAATTGCCTCATAAGCATTTTTCTTTTTGGCCATATTTGCTGCTATAATATTTGGCAGTAAATTTACTGTTTTAATATCACGTCTTTTCCATCTAAGATCTTGATATGTAATTGCATTTACTCCAACAAATTTTTTTCCAGGTAAATTAAAACTTTTATTTCTTGTATATATAATCAAAGTTGGGATTAAATTTTTTTGATATTTATGTTCTCTAAATTGAGTACCTCTTGTAATTTGTAAATATATTATACCATTTCTTGTTTTATTTTTCTTTAAAAGATTTAGAAAAATATTATTTAGATTTTTTTTATTGATTGTAAATTTAATTTCTAATTCACGAAGAGAATATTTTAATCTCTTAAGATGAAAATCTAAATCAATTAAATTATCATCCAAAACTGCGATAACTTCATAAACACTATCAGCAAATTGCAATCCTCTATCCTCTATATGAATTTTTGCAGATTTAAAATTTACAAATTTGTTATTTATAAAGGCAAAATTTGGCATCAAATTAAACTTTTGATAAAAGTTTTTCTAGTTTTTTTATACAATTTGTTTCAGCAAAAAAAACAACATCATCATTTTCTTTAAATACAGTTTGACTATTAGGAATTATAATTTTTTTATCTCTTACAATGGAGCCGATACGTATACCTTTTGGCAGTTCTAATTCTTTAAGATTTTTATTACAGAGAAATGACTCTGATTGAATATCAGCCTCAATTACTTCACCAAAACCTTCACCTATTGAATAATCGTTTCTTATTTTTACACCTCTTACTTTTTCTAAAATTTTAGAAATCGTAATGATTTTTGGATCTATTGTCATGTCAACACCAATATTAGATAACAAAGATGAATAATTGCTATTATTGATTAAAGTTATTGATGTTTCAGCACCTGCTCTTTTAGCTAATAAGGAAGATAATATATTAACTTCATCATCTTCAGTAATGGATATAAAATAGCTAGCCTCTGATATATTTACCTCTTCAAGTATCTGATTATCTAAACCATCTCCGCATGTAACAGTAATATTTTCTAAATTTGACGCAAGAAATTCAGCACGTTCTTTGTTAGCTTCAATTAATTCAGTTTTTATGTAAGTTTCAGAACTTTCAATTAATTGTGCCAAAGAAAATCCAATGTTGCCCCCACCAATAACAACTACTTTTTTGGCTTGTAACTCTTGATGTCCAAATTCAGATAAAACATCAGTCAAATTGTCAGTTTCAACAACTAAAAAAATTGTATCTTTTTTTTCAATTTTTGTTGATGAATTTACAGTAAATTTTTGATCACCTCTAAATATAAACATTATGTTAGCAAGGTAATCAGGAAATTTTTGAGATAATTCTCTAACAGTTAGACCTGAATGTAAAAAATTATCTTCACATTTTAATCCAATTAATTTCAATTTTTTATCAGATAGCTCAACCATATCTATAGTTCCTGGTGAGATTAATCTTCTGAATATACCTTTTGCAACCTCTTGTTCTGGAGAAATTATTGCATCTATTGGAAAATTTTCATCATTATATAACTCTTTCCAATCATTTTTTAAATAATCCTGTTGTCTAATTCTTGCTATTTTCTTTTTAATTTTAAATAAAGAATAGCCAATTTGACAAGTAACCATATTTGTTTCATCACTCTTTGTAACTGCAATTAGTATTTCACAGTCATTAGCACCAGCATTCTCTAGAACTGATGGCATACTAGGAATTCCATTTATGGTTTTTACATCCAAATTTTCAGATACTTTACTTAATTTATTTTCATCTTCATCGATAACAGTAACTTCAAAATTTTCACGTGATAATTTATCAGCTATGCTATAACCAACATCTCCAGCACCACAAATAATTGTTTTCATTTATTAATTAATCTACTTTAATATCTAGTGATTTAAACTTTCTATAAAGAGCAGTTCTCTCCATTCCTGTAAACTCAGAAACTTTAGTTATATTACCATTAAATCTCTTAATTTGCGATATTAAATAATTTTTTTCAAACTCAGATCTTGCTTCTTTTAAAGACAAATCTAATGAATTATTTGAAGAATTTGACGCAGTATCATCTCCCATTTGAAGTGCTAAATCATCTACCTCCAACTCTTTTATATTTTGATCTTGATTAAGTATTAGACTTTTCTCAACATAGTTTATCAATTGAGATATATTTCCAGGCCAATCATACATTTGTAACTTAGTTAAGGCTTTAGAAGAAAATTTAAAATTTAAATTTCCTCCACTTTTTTCATTTAAATAAAAATTCAGAATAGGAAGAACATCATCTTTCCTTTCAGAGAGAGATTTAAATTTTATAAAGTCAGTTGAAATTCTATCATATAACCTTTTAATGAAATTACCTTTTTCAATTTCTATTTCTAAATTTTTCTCAGTAATTGTAATAATTTTATGATTTAATTTAATATCGAGATCTTCAAAAAATTTTTTGTTTTCTAGAAAATTTAAAAGTTTTTTTTGATAAATATTTGGTAGTGTCTCAATATTGAGCAGTATTAATGAATTATTATTTGATCGATAAAAAATATTTTCATTAATTGTGTTTTTATTTTCCACAAACATATTATCCAATGCTTCATTTGTAAGTTTTTTAAAATCAATTGATATAGGAAGCTTATCTTTATATTTTGAATTTTGATGTATTAAATTCGTAAAATGTTTTTTTCCTGTTCCAAATGGCCCTTCAATTAATAATCTTGAATTACTTGAACTCTGTTCATTTAAATGTTTGTTAATTTTTTTTATGAATTCTGATTCTCCTATTAGTGGTATAGTTTTAATTAAGGTATCTTTTAAATTTTTATTTTCACTCAATAATGATGAACTTTCTATTGCTCTTTTAGTAAGAATAATTAATTTATCACTATTAAATGGCTTTTCTAAAAAGTCGTATGCTCCATTTTTTATAGATTTTACAGCAAGATCAACAGTACCATGACCACTGATAATTATAATTGGAATATTGCTATTAATCGATTTGAATTCTTTTAAAATTTCAATACCGTCTAATTTACTGTTAGATAACCAAACATCTAAAATTACTAAATCAGGCTTAATTTCATTAAATTTACTAATTGCTTCATCTGAATTAAGTGCAATTGAAGTATTATAATTTTCATCTTTTAAAATTTCTGAAATAAGAAAACAAATATCTTTTTCATCATCTATAATTAAAACTTTATGCATTGTATTCAAAATTAATTAGTGATGTTGTTCCTGCCATATTTTTATTTTTCTCAATTTTTATTTTACCACCATGATCTTCAATAATTCTTTTTACAATAGATAAACCAAGACCGGTTCCTTTTGTTTTAGTTGTAAAATAAGGCTCAAATATTTTACTCAACATTTTTTCATCAATTCCTACGCCATTATCTTTTATTTCAATTTTTATATTTTTAGCATCAGTTGCCATTAATACTTCTACTGCAGGGTTGGGTATTTTTTCCACAGCTTCAATAGCATTTTTAATTAAGTTACCGAAACATCTTGAGATTTGAAGAGTGTCAAAATGAAAATAAATATCATTTTCAGGTTTAATTAAATTAAGCTTTATATCCTTCCTTGTATTGAAATATAAAAGGTATGCCTCTTCTAAACATTTTGATAGATTATCAAGCTTAATTTCTGCTTCAGGCATTCTCGCAAAAGATGAAAATTCATCGACTAACTTTCCAATATCATCTACTTGCCTTGATATTGTTTTAGTTAAAAGTGAAATACCCTCCTTATCTGTTTTTGCATCTAAAAATTTCTTTTCTATTCTTTCAGCAGAAAGTTTAATGGGGGTAAGAGGATTTTTAACTTCATGTGCTATCTTTCTTGCTATATCAGACCAAGCAGCATGTTTTTCTGCTAAAATTAAAGACGTAGCATCATCTAGAGCAACAACATATCCCTCAATATTATTATCATTAATCTCTTTAATTACTCTAATATTAAAATTCCTCTGATCATCATATAATGTAAAATCGTATTGAAAATTTAATAATACTTTATTTGAGGTTTCAAAATTCTCAAATATTTTTTTCCATTCAGGGAAATATGATAAAAAATTTTCATGTATTTTAAAAGTTTTAGTATTTCTAAATAGTTTTGTTAAAGTTTTATTGTATAACAAAATATTAAAATTTTTATCTAAAGAAATTACACCTATTGTTAAAAGGCTTAAGATCGCCTCTATAAAGATTCTTTTTTCTTCATCTTCTTGACTTTTTGATATTAATTCATTTTGTTTATTCTCAATTTCAGAAATCATTTTATTATAAGACGATAGTAATACTTTTATCTCTTGAAATTGATCCGCCTCACTAACTTTAGCATCAAAATTCCCTTCTGATATTTTATTCGCTGATTTGATTAAGTTTGTAATTGGTTTACTAAGATTACTAGCTAGATTAAATCCAATCAAAATAGCCACTAATATAAAACAAATGGAAAAAAGAACAAATATCATTGAATAAGTTATTTGAATTCCTGAACTTTCCTCTTCTTTCATAGTATAAATTTCAAATGCCTCTTTCGTAGCGCTAATATGATCCCAAATATTAGTATTTAGATTTCTATTAACCTGCATGTAAACATCATTTAAAAAATTTATTTTTTTATAAGCAGTAATAGAATTTTTATTTAATTGAAAAATATAAACACGATTTTGATTAACAATCTTAAATATTTCATTTGATGGCACTGAAAAATTTTTATTATCAGGATCTTTTAAACTTAAATATATATTTCCTTCCGTATTAAAAATATAAATACTTGAAATTGTTCTTAAGTTAATAAATTCACTTAAAGCTGTTCTAATTGATTTAATATTAACCTCATTATTTTGAGAAACTTTTAATATCTCTCTCATAATTAACTGAGTATCAGAGACAATTTCTGCCTGTATTTCATTTTCATAATTTCTTGCTACGATATTAGAATTTACAACTGCATCCCTTACGGCATCTCCATACCAAGTTCTTAATTCTAAATTAAAGAATAATGATGTTATAATAACTAAACCAATGGCTGGTCCTAAAGCCATTGCAGCAAATAAATTTACAAATTTTATATATAATCGAGATTCATCATAACTTTTTCTTCTTCTCACTAAAATCAGAACAATTTGTCTAATAATTATGGATATCAATAAAATGACAAAAATTACATCCGCCAATAAAAAAAATTGTAGTCTTCTAGGATCTTTTACTAGATCGTTATTTGGAAGCATTAAGTAGAATGTGATCGAAAAACTCAAAATGATTAAAAAGATTAAAAAATAAAAAGATAATCTTGAAAGATGAATAGATTTAAGTAATTTTGATAGGTTAAACACTGTATACTTTAGTTAGTTTTTAAATAATGATAGTAAAAAAGTATAGTATATAAATTAAAATGATGAAAAATGCACTTGTAATTCTAGCTGGTGGAAAAGGAAAGAGATTTGGTCAAAAAATTCCAAAACAATTCTTAAAAATTGGAAATACAAATTTTTTAAATTATTTTATTTCAAATTTAGACTTATCAAACTTTGATATTATAAATATTTCTATAGATAGAAAATATCAAAACACTTACTTTAATCATAAGGCTATTTCTGAGAAAATAAAAATTACCTATTCAAAACCTGGGCTTACAAGACAAATTTCATCTTTTAATGCTTTAAAAAATTTAAAAAAATTTAAAATTAAAAATGTATTAATACATGATGCTGCACGTCCTTTATGTAGTAATAGATTAATTAAAAAAATTATATCCAAATTAGGCAAAAATACTAATGCAATTCCATATATTGAATATAATGACAGACAATTAATAAAGAAAAGTAAATTGGAAACAAAAGCAATTAACGTGCAAACACCACAGGGTTTTAATTATAGTTTAATATTAAAAGAACATATAAGATATAAAAATTTCGAATTTAATGATGATGCAGGGCTATTACAAAAGTCAAAAATAAAAATAAATTTTATCAAAGGTGAAAAAAATAATATTAAAATTACTTACCCAGAAGATATTCAGTTTTTTAATTTATACAGAAAGCCCATAACAAAATACGGTATTGGTTATGATATTCATCAAATTGATAAAAAAACCAAAAATGGATTAAAATTAGGGGGTGTTAAAATTCCTTTCTCTAAATTAATTGGCCACTCTGATGCGGATGTTGTACTGCATGCAATTTGTGATAGTATTTTTGGAGCGCTCTCTATGAGAGACATAGGTTATCACTTTCCTAATACAGATAAAAAATGGAAAAATGCAGATTCATCTAAGTTCATTATTTATTGTAGAAATAAACTTAAAGAAAAAGGTTATTCTGTAATCAATCTAGATATAAATATAATTGCTGAAAAACCTAAAATTAATAAATATGTTTCAAAAATGATTAAAAATATTTCAACATTACTTCAAATTAAAAAAAGCTCTGTGTCTATTAAAGCAACTACAAATGAAAAAATTGGTTTTATTGGTAATGGCGAAGGAATAGCAGCCGAGTCAATAGTTCATATAACAGATGATAAAATTAGCTAATTTTTTTGTATCTTTATCTTTTGCTGGATATATTAAATTAATACCATCAGGAACCTTTGCATCTTTTTTATCAATAGTTATTTTATTTCCTATTGTTGAATACAAAATTATTTCTTTAGAAATATTTGTAGTTATTTTTTTTATAATCTTTTTACTATCTTTATTTTTTATTAATAGATTCTCTTCACACACCCAATCACATGACTCAAAAATAATAGTTATTGATGAATTCTTAGGAATATACTTAATTTTAATATTTTATGATCAAATTAAAATAATAAATCCTTATGTAACAATAGCGTTAATTTTTATTTTATTTCGTTTTTTTGATATATTGAAAATTTTTCCAGCCAACATAGTAGACAGGAAACTTAAATCAGCTTTTGGTGTAATTCTTGATGATTTAATAGCAGGAATATATACAATAATAATTCTTTATATTGTAAATGCCTATTATTAAAAAAGTTATAGATAAATTAATAAAAAAAAATATCTCAATTTCAGTTGCTGAGTCATGCACAGGTGGGCTAATAGCAAACACTATCACAAAATATAGTGGAGTTTCAAAAATTTTCTCTTACGGGATTATTAGTTATTCTAATAAAGCTAAATCTAAATATTTATCTGTTTCAAAAAGTACTCTCTCTAAATTTGGAGCTGTAAGTAAAGAAGTAGCTGAGGACATGATAAATGGTCTGTATAAAAATGAAAAAACAAAAATCTGCATTTCTACAACTGGTATAGCAGGTCCTAATGGTGGGACAAAGTTAAAGCCAGTAGGATTAGTGTATATTGGAATTAAAGTTAATAAAAGTAATTATATTTTCAAGAAAATATACAAAGGGAAACGATTGGACATACAGAGAAAAACTAGAGATTTTATATTTAGCAAAATTAATCAATTAATCTAAAATTTCATCAGCACGAACTTTAAATGATTCAATCATTTTGTTTTCAATTAAAGGAAAAAAAGCTTCAGCAATTTTTTGGTGAAAAAATCGTTTAAATTCAAATTCAACATTAAAATGAATTCTTGTTTTATTTTTTTTTAATGACTCAAAAATCCAATTAGTTTTAAGGTCTTTTAAAGGTCCTTCAATATAAGTTGTACTTATTGAAAGTTTTTTTTTATCAAAAGTGACGTGAGAACCAAAAGTTTGGGGCATAAAATATTTATACCATACGACCATATCAGCATATATTTCATTTTTATTTTTTGAATGAATTCTCATTGCTGAACACCAAGGAATAAAATATGGATAACTTTCAATATCTAAAACAATATCAAAAAGTCCTTTTGCGTCGTGATCGACTATTTCCTCTCTATTTGAAGATTTCATTGAATTGAATAAAGTTTATTTTTCCTATTTTCTTGCATAATTTTAAAATCATCAGAAGCATGATAACTTGAACGAGTTAGCGGTGATGATGCAACCATTAGAAATCCTTTTGCATATGCCATTTTTTTATATTCATCAAATTCTTGAGGAGTAATAAATTTTTCAAGCTTAGCGTGTTTCGGTGTTGGAGGTAAGTATTGCCCTATTGTAATAAAATCAACATTAGCTGCTCTTAAATCATCCATTACCTGATATACTTCTTCTTTAGTTTCACCTAAACCAACCATTAGACCTGATTTTGTAAATATACTTGGATTTTTTTCTTTAATTTGACTAAGTAAATTTAAACTTACAAAGTAACGTGAACCCGGACGAATAGATGGGTATAATCTTGGCACTGTTTCTAAGTTATGATTGAAGACGTCAGGTAAATTTTTTGATAAAATATCTATAGCCTCAGGTTTATTTTTAAAGTCAGGAGTTAAAATTTCAATTGTGCAACTTGGATTTAAAGATTTAATTGAATCTATTACGTTGATAAAATGTAATGCTCCACCATCTATTAGGTCGTCTCTGTCAACACTTGTTATTACAACATGTTCTAAATTCAATTGCTTAACTGACTCAGCAATTCTTATAGCTTCACCATGATCTATATAATGGGGTTTCCCAGTTTTAATATTACAAAATGCGCAAGCTCTAGTACATATATCTCCGAGTATCATAAATGTTGCATGTTTTTTTTGCCAACATTCAGCTATATTTGGACATGCAGCTTCTTCGCATACAGTTACAATTTTTTTATCTTTTAGGAGTTTATTTGTTTCTTTGAAAAATTTTGAAGTCGGTGCTTTTACTCTAATCCAACTTGGTTTTTTAGGAATTGGATTTGATTTATTCTTAACTTTTTCAGGATGACGTGGTCCACTCATGTAGGTTAAATAACTTCCATATCCATGCTATTCAACCATATTTGGAAGGGATCTTCCAAAATATCGCTAAAATCTTTGAGTAATTTTGCCGCAACAGCGCCATCTAGTGATCTATGATCTGCTGAAATAGTAGATTTCATTGTATGCCCTATTTCAATACTGCCAGAGTTCACGACAGGTTTTTCAATTATAGATCCAATTGCAATAATACTTGATTGTGGCGGATTAATAATTGCTTGAAATTCTGTGATTCCAAACATTCCTAAGTTTGAGATAGTTATAGATCCTCCACTATATTCTTCTGGTAATAATTTATTTTGATTAGCTTTTTTTACTAATGATTTAATTTCTTTTGAGATTTCAGCTAATCCTTTTGTATCGGCTTCTTTAACAATAGGTGTAATCAATCCTTCTTTTAAGGCTACCGCTATAGCAATATCGATATTTTTATATTGATGAATTTTACCATTCACCCAAGAAATATTTGTTTCTGGATTTTTCGCTATTGCCATTGCGCATGCTTTTACAATGAGATCATTAAACGAGATTTTGATAATACTATTTGAATTTATTTTTTTTCTTAAATTTATTAACTTATCCATTCTTGTTTCAATAGTAAGATAAAAATGTGGAACCTCATTTTTTGTTTGTGTTGTTCTTTCTGCAATTATTTTTCTAATACTAGATGGCTCAATTACAGAAATATTTTCATCATTGATATGAAGTTCAAAATTTTGAATATCTTTTTTTATTATCCTACCATCAGGTCCAGACCCTTTAATAAGAGTTAGATCAATATTGTTATCTTTCGAAAATTTTTTAACAAACGGTGAAGCAAAATTAGTATTTTGTTTAGTGTTTGAATCTTTACTTCTTTCTATTATTTGACTGTTATCTACTTCAGTATTTACTTTAGGTGTCTCTGAAACTTCATTTTTTTCTTCACTGCTTACAGTTTGATCTTTATCATTGTAATCTTCTAATCTTTCATCTTTGCTACCATTAATTAGAGCAATGACAGAATTAACAGCAATTTGTTTATCTGGTGTTGTATCAATTAAATGTGTAATTTCTCCCTCATCAACTGCCTCAACTTCCATTGTTGCTTTATCTGTTTCAATTTCCGCTAAAATATCTCCAGCTGATACAGTATCACCAATATTAACTAACCACTTATTAATTACACCCTCTGACATTGTTGGTGATAATGCAGGCATTAAAACTTTAATTGCCATTTATTTTATATAACTTACTTTTTTTGCAGCATTTATAATGTCATCAACTTGAGGAAGATATAATTTTTCTAAGCTCAATGCGTATGGCATTGGAACATCCGCACTATTAACTTTTATCACTGGTGAGTCTAAATAATCAAATGCATCCCTTTGAATAATATTTACAATTTCAGAACCAACACTACCAAATGGCCACGACTCTTCGACAGTGATTAGTCTATTTGTTTTTTTAACTGAATTTAAAATTGTTTCCGTATCTAAAGGTCGTAAAGTTTGTAGATCAATAATTTCTGCATCTAAATTATATTCCTCTTTTAGTCTTAATGCTGCTTCTTTCGATTTCTGCAACATGATAGAATAAGTTACTATAGTTAAATCTTTTCCTTCTTTTTCAATATTTGCTTTTCCAATTGGTATTGAAAAGTTAACATCATTATTAACAGGACCTTTTAATCCATAAAGAATTTCATTTTCTAGAAAAATTACTGGATTTGGATCTGATATTGCAGAACGCAACAACCCTTTTGCGTTATAAGGAGTAGATGGCGCAATGACTTTTAAACCTGGCACTTGAGAATACCAGGAAGAAAAATCCTGACTATGTTGTGCAGCAACTTGGGCCGCAGCACCATTAGGTCCTCTGAAAACAATAGGGCAATTAATTTGTCCTCCAGACATGTAAAGTGTTTTTGCAGCTGAATTTATAATTTGATCAATTGCTTGCATAGAAAAATTAAAAGTCATGAATTCTAAGATTGGTTTCAATCCCTTAAATGCTGCTCCAACTGCTAATCCGGTAAAACCATGTTCAGAAATAGGAGTATCTAATACTCTTTCTTTGCCAAATTCCTGAAGAAGACCTTGTGTTACTTTATATGCACCTTGATACTCGGCAACTTCCTCTCCAAGTATGAAAACTTTATTATCTTTTCTCATTTCTTCGGCCATTGTGTCTCTTAGTGCTTGGCGCATAGTAATTTCTTCTGAAGTTAAATTTCTATCTTCTTCTATTTTAGGTAATGGTGTATCGATTATATCAGCTTTCTTATTCTCAATTTTTGTCTCAATATTTTTTTCAATTTTCTTTTCTTCAATCACTTTTTCATTGGGAGATTCTTTTTTTACTTCAACTTTTTCATTTGGATCGCCAATAATCGCTATAGCTTTATTTACTGGAATATTGGCTTCTCCCTCTTTAAATAAAAGATCAAGAACAACACCTTCATCTACCGCTTCTACTTCCATTGTTGCTTTATCAGTTTCAATTTCAGCAATCAAATCACCAGCTTTAACAGTATCTCCTTTTTTAATTAACCACTTAGACAGATTCCCTTCTGTCATTGTTGGAGATAATGCGGGCATTAAAATTTCTGTGCTCATAATTTATAAATAAACATCCGTATAAAGTTCGCTGTCCTTTGGAAAAGGACTATTGGTTGCAAATTCTGCTGCATTTTTAATTTCTTCTAAAGTATCTTTATTAATTTTTTCAATTTCATCATTAGTTGCAATTTTTTTCTTTAAAATTTCAGCTTTGACGATTTCAATAGGATCAGTTTGCTTATAATTATCTAATTCTTCTTTTGTTCTATATTTTGCAGGATCTGACATTGAATGCCCTCTATATCGATATGTTTGTACTTCAATAATATATGGACCATTCCCTTCTCTGACATACTTACCTGCTTTATCTGCTGCTTCTATAACAGAGAAAACATTCATACCATCTACCTTCTCACCAGGAATTCCAAATGCCTCCCCTCTTTTATATAAGTCTAATCCCGCCGCCGCTCTATCTACAGATGTGCCCATTCCATATTTATTATTTTCAATAATGTATAAAACAGGAAGCTTCCATAAAGATGCTAGATTAAAAGCTTCAAAAACTTGTCCATTGTTCATTGCTCCATCACCAATATATGTTCTACATATATTTTTTTCTCCATTATATTTATGCGTGAATGCTATACCGGTTCCTATTGGTACTTGAGCTCCTACAATACCATGACCGCCATAAAAATTATTTTCCTTAGAGAACATATGCATTGAACCACCCTTACCTGCTGAATAACCATCTTCTCTACCAGTCAATTCTGCCATAATACGTTTTGGATCTAATCCCCTAGCAATCATATGGCCATGATCTCTGTAAGTTGTTACAACTGAGTCATTTTTATCAATTGTCATTAAAATACCAACAACAACAGCTTCTTGGCCAATATACAAATGACAAAAACCACCTATTTTACCCATTCCGTAAAGTTGAGCTGCTCTTTCCTCAAATCTTCTAATTTTGAGCATAAAAGAATACATTTTAATGTAATCGGCTTTTTGAAGTTTCTTCATATGATAATCTTTAATTATAATTAGGGTGATTTTTTGTCAAATAAATCAATCTATTCTATAATTATAACTGTTTCGTTTTCTGAAGTAAATCCTGTAACTTTCCTAAATGTCTCATCTAAATAGTCCAAATCTATAGTATTTGGTTGTAATCTTTTAATCCTATCTAGGTAAAATTCATTTTCTTTTTTTAAGGACATATATTGTCCATTGTATTGAGCATTAAGATTTTTAAGACTAAAATATTTAAGTAATCCCCTCTCACCGTTTATAAGAAAATAGAGAAGATAAACAAATAGAAAAAAAGTAAACAAAAAGGATAAATAGAAATAAAATTTATTTTTTAAAACTAAAGATTTATTCATTTATTATACAAATAGCATATTTAAGATCGAAACTGTCAATTATTTATTATTTAAGATAGTTGATCCAGCATAATTTGCTTTATCTTGTAATGCTTCTTCAATTCTTAACAATTGATTATACTTTGCTGTTCTATCTGTTCTAGATAATGATCCTGTTTTAATTTGACCTGCTGAGACACCAACTGATAAATCAGCAATCGTCGTATCTTCAGTCTCACCAGAACGATGTGAAATAATAGTAGTGAAATTATTTTCTTTTGCTAATTTAATCGACTCCAAAGTTTCTTTTAGAGTACCTATTTGATTTACTTTTACTAAAATAGAATTACCCGCACTCTCTGCAATACCTTTTTGTAATCTTTTTTTATTTGTAACAAATAAATCATCGCCAACTAACTGAACTTTTTTTCCTATTGTTGATGTTAAATTAGACCAACCATCCCAATCATCCTCTGACATTCCATCTTCAATAGAATAAATTGGATAAGCATTTACCAATTTCTCTAAATATTTTATCATCTCATCAGAAGACAAAACAATTTTTTCTCCCTGTAAATCATATTTATTATTTTTGTAAAATTCAGTTGATGCAACATCAAGTGAGAGATAAATATCTTTTCCAGGTTTAAAACCTGCATTCTCCACTGATTTTAAAACAGTTTCTATGACTTCACTAGAACTATTTATGTTAGGAGCAAATCCACCTTCATCACCAACATTTGTATTTAAGCCTTTTGATTTTAAAAGTGACTTTAATGAATGAAATATTTCGCAACCATATTGAAGTGCGTCTGAAAAATTATTTGCACCTATAGGTGCAACCATAAATTCTTGAATATCAACGTCATTATCTGCATGTGATCCTCCATTAATAATGTTCATCATTGGAACTGGAAGACTCATTGTATGTTCTTTACCAAGAAAAGAATAAAGTTCATGACCTTCAGAAGAAGCTAAACATTTTGCAAAAGCTAAGCTTGCAGCAAGTGTTGCATTAGCGCCTAGGTTAGATTTATTTTCCGTACCATCAAGTTCTAATAAAAAATCATCAAAAGAAGAAATATCTTCAAATGATTTTCCAACTAGTTCATTAGAAATTTTATCATTGATATTTCCTACTGCTTTCAAAACTCCTTTACCTTTGTATATAGTTTTATCATTATCTCTCAATTCTAGAGCCTCATGCACTCCAGTAGATGCTCCACTTGGAACCGCAGCTCTTCCAAAAATAGAATTTTCAAACTCTATATCGCATTCAACAGTTGGATTTCCTCTGCTATCTATTATTTGTCTTGCTTTTATATTTGTTATTTTAGGCATGGTTTTTCGCTATATCATCAAATTTCTTAAGTTGAATTAATAAATTTTTTAAATCTTTTATATTAATCATGTTTGGTCCATCGCTAGGAGCATTATCTGGGTCATTATGTGTTTCTAAAAATAAAGCAGCTACACCAATAGAAATAGCAGCTTTACATAAAGAAGGAATATGTTCTCTTTGACCGCCACTTTTATCACCTAATCCTCCTGGTTGTTGAACGGAATGAGTTGCATCAAAAATTACCGGGTATTCATATCTTTTCATAATATCTAAACCTTTAAAATCATTTACTAGTGTGTTGTAACCAAAAGATGTTCCTCTTTCAGTTATCATAATGTTTTTATTATTTGTAGCTTCTATCTTGTTAAAAATATTTTTAACGTCAGTTGGTGATAAAAATTGACCTTTTTTAACATTAATAATTTTATTTGTATTACCTGCAGCTAATAATAAATCTGTTTGACGGCATAAAAAAGCAGGTATTTGGAGAATATCAATAATGCTATCTTGATTTAATTGATTACATTGCTCTTCATTATGGACATCGGTTAGTATTGGTAAATTTAAATTAGTTTTAATTTTTTCAAATATTTTTAATGCGTCATCAAGCTTAATACCTCTGTCACTATTAATACTTGATCTATTTGCCTTATCAAAACTAGATTTAAAAATTAAATTAATACCAATATCATCACATATTTTATGTAGCTGTTCTGCAATCATCAGTGAGTGACTTTCATTTTCTATTACGCATGGACCTGCAATTAAAACAAATGGAGAATTATTTGAGATAGAAAAATTTTTTAGATTGATATTAATCATAAATTGCAGCCTTTATAAATGATACGAAAAGAGGGTGAGGATCTAATGGTCTTGATTTTAACTCTGGATGAAATTGAACACCTATAAACCATTTATGTTTTTTACTCTCAAGCACTTCAGGTAATAATCCATCTGGAGACATACCACTAAAATAATAACCTTTGTTTTCAAATTTTGATAGAAATTTCTGGTTTACCTCGTATCTATGTCTATGTCTCTCACTAATTACTTTATTTTTATATATTGAATAGATTTTTGAATTTTTTTTCAAAACAGCTTTGTATGCTCCAAGACGCATTGTTCCACCTTTATCACTATTTTTATCTCTTTTTTCGATCTTATTTTTATTTACCCATTCTGTCATTAACCCTACAACTGATTTAGTAGTTTTCTTAAATTCTGAAGAATGAGCGTTTTTAATTTTTAGTACATTTTGTGCTATTTCAATAACAGCTAATTGCATGCCAAGACATATTCCAAAAAAAGGAATATTGTTTTCTCTAGCATATTTGATGGCATTAATTTTTCCATTAATACCTCGAATACCAAAACCACCCGGAATTAGAATTCCATCACAACCTTTTAATTTTTTAATTAAACTAATTTTGTTTTCTTTTTCAGAATTAATCCATTGAATATCTACTTCAGCAGAATTTTCTATGCCTCCGTGAACCAGTGCTTCATTAAGTGATTTATAACTATCTTTAAGATTTGTGTATTTTCCTACTACTGCAATTTTTACTTTATGTTTTCTTATTTTAATTTTTTTTTGAAGATCCATCCAAGGTTTTAAATTTAATTTATGATTTTTTGGTTTATAACCCAATTGTTTAAGCAGAGCTTCATCCAAACCATATTTAGAATATAATGAAGGAACTTCATAAATTGAATTAGCATTCAATGCAGGAATTACCGACTCTTTTTTAACATTACAAAATAAAGATATTTTAGAAATTGAATCATTATCAATTTGTTGTTCAGATCTACACATAATGATATCTGGTTGAATACCAGCATTGAGAAGTTCTTTAACTGAATGTTGAGTAGGTTTCGTTTTTAACTCACCTGCTGAACTTAAATATGGAATATAAGTCATATGAATTAATGCCGATGAAATATTTTTATCGTTTCTTATTTGTCTTATTGCTTCTAAAAAAGGTAGAGATTCAATATCTCCAACTGTTCCTCCTATTTCATAAATTGCGATATCTTCATTTTTTAAATCACTATTAATAAATGATTTAATTTCATTGGTAACATGAGGAATTACCTGAATTGTTGAACCAAGGTAATCTCCCTTCCTTTCTTTTAAAAGAACATTGGAATAAATCTTACCTGACGACACGCTATCTAATTGTTTAGCAGACTGATTTGTGAATCTTTCATAATGACCTAGATCTAAATCAGTTTCTGCACCATCATCAGTAACGTAAACTTCTCCATGTTGATATGGGCTCATTGTTCCTGGATCCACATTTAGATATGGATCTAACTTTCTTATCCTTACTTTAAATTTTCTACTTTTTAGAAGAGTTGCTAGTGAGGCTGAGGCTATACCTTTTCCAAGAGATGACGCGACACCACCCGTAATAAAAACAAAATGCATTACGGAATACCGTGATACATAATAGATCTATTTATAGCAAGATATAATTAATTATTTTCTGGTATAGATGGTTCTTTAGAAGTATCTTCAGAATTAATTGAAGGAAGCGACTCTAATACGTTACGATCTGATCCAACGGATGCAGTTATTGTTAGTACGACACTCATAATCATGAATAAAGTTGCCGTAATAGCTGTTAATCTTGAAAGCAAGTTAGCTGATCCTCTAGCTGACATCATTCCACCAAAAGTTCCGCCTCCAAGACCTAAACCTTCGTTATCTGATCCTTGTAATAATACTAAAATCACTAGAGCTATTGCTAGTATAAGTTGAATTACAATGAGAGTTGTCATTTGTTGGCTTATATTTATTAGATTTAATTTATCAAGATATAATTATATTGAATTCATCAACTTTTAGAGAAGCCCCGCCAATTAAACAACCATCAACATAATTTAATTCATTAATTTCTTTAGAATTTGCTGATTTTACAGAGCCTCCATAGAGAACTTTAAAATTGCTAAATTTAGTATCAAAATTTTTAATTAATTCGTGAACTTGATTTATTTCATCCAAAGTTGGAGTTAGTCCAGTTCCTATTGCCCAAACTGGTTCATAAGCAATTAATGCATTTTCATGATTTGCTGATTTAGGAATACTATCCTTAATTTGTGTAGATAAAATTTCTTCCGTTAAGTTTTTTTCTTTTTGCTCTAAGGTTTCACCTATACAAATCACTGGTACAATATTTTCTTCAATAAGGTTTGAGCTTTTAATGCTTACATTATCATTTGTTTCAGCAAAGTATTGTCTTCGCTCAGAATGTCCAACCAAACAAAAATCTATATTATTATCCTTTAGCATTGAGGCAGATAATTCTCCAGTGTATGCACCCTCTTTAAAAGAGGATACATCTTGCGCGCCACAAAATAAGTTTTCATTATTTCCTTTTAGTGATTTCAAATAAATTGAAGGTGAGCAGATAATCGTACAATTATTAGAATTAACATTTAATTTTTGATAATAATCTTTTAAAAATGAATAATTTCCATTTAATTTCCAATTTGCTATAAAAATAGAGGAAAATTTATCAAGATTTATCATAATTACTTTTATTTATAGAAACTAATATTATAGAAGCAATAGAAATTTTATGAGAACTTTTAGAAAATCATGGATTGGTATAGGATTAGCTATTCTTTTTGGAGCAAGCTTATTTTTCTTTAGAGGGCAAGAAAGGTATTCCAATTTATTTAATTCTGATAATTTTGTTGCTGATATTTCTGGCACACCTATTTCAACTACTAAATTCATGCGATCAATGGATTTAAACATTAATCAATTTTCTCAAATGATTGGAAGTAAATTAACCGGTGATCAAATTAGAGGCTTCCAAGTTCACCAAATTGCACTTCAAAATTTAGTGAACAATGCAGTTTTTGAAAATGAGTTTGATGAAATAAATTTTATTTTAGATGACACTACAATTGCAAAAGAAACAAAAAGAAATTTTCCAGATCTATACATCAACAATAAATTAGATGATGAAATGTTGAATACTTTTTTAAGAAGACAGGGCTTAAAAATTGAAGATCTTGTTGATTTAATAGACTTTGAAACTAGGTCGATTGTATTTGATCAGCTTTTCTTTCAAAAAAATTATCCATTAGAGTTGCAAATAAATTTTAATAAGTATGATAATCAGAGTAGAGACATAGAGTTGCTTAAAATATCTTACGACGAAATCAAACTTGAAAACTATAGTAAAGATCAAATTTCCAAAGATAATAATGAACTATTAGATTACTTTAATAATAACTCTGCTGCATATATGACAAAAGAAGAAAGAGATATTTCATATATTTTAATAAACAAAAGTGATTATCTCAACAATTTTTCACCTTCAGAAAATAGTCTTAATGATTATTATAATAACAATAAAAACTTATTTATTAATTCAGAAGAGAGAAGTTTTAAACAATTTAATTTTAAATCAAAACAAGAAGCAGATGATTTTAAAATAAAAGTTTCTGGAAAAACTAATGAAGAAATTATTAAATATGCAGAAGAAAATAATATAGTTTTTAATGATTTCAAAAATGTTGATAAAAATAAAGTTTTAGAACAACTTGCGAATGCAATATTTGAATTAGACAAAGGAAGTATGTCAGATGTAGTACAAACAACTTTGGCATATCATATAATTATTTTGGATGAAATTTTCCCAGAAAAAGAATTAACATTTGATGAAGTGAAGAATGAAATAAATAATACATTAATCAATTTTGAAGTAGATAATTACTTTAATGAATTAAAATCAAGCCTCGATCAACAAATACTTGATGGGTTTTCAATTAATGAAATAGCAGATCAAAATAATCTGAAATTAATCATTAAGAAAAAAATTATTAACAATACTAACGAAGATGACCCTACTTTAAGCAATGTAATTTCATTTTCTTTTACACAAAATAAAGATTTTGTTAGTGATTTAGTAGACATTGATAATGATACTTCTTTTATTGTAAACATTGATGACATTTATCCATCAAAAATAGAGAGTATTGATAATATTTTTGACAGTGTTTTAAATGATTTTATTTTTACAAAAAAAACTGAACAAGCAGAAAATATTTTTGAAAATAATAAAGAAACCTTCACAGATATAAATAAATTTTATGCAACTAATCCGGAAAATTTAATTTTATCTTTAAAGACTAATGATGAATTACCAATATCTTTTAAACAAATGATTTTTGAAACTGATATTGATAAAGTAGCTTTTGGATCAGATGAAAATGCTATTTATTTTGCTAATATTAAAAGTATAAAGATGCCTGAAAAAGGTGAAAATACTTCAAATATTAATTTAATAGGTGATTTGAAAACAGCATTTGGTAGTGAGATTATTAAGACAAAAGAAATTTCGTTCAATGATGAACTGATAAATGGTCTTTTATCTCAGTATAAATGAATCTAGAAAAAAAAAATTTTATAAGTCAATATAACAAAGGCTTACCTCAGATATTAAAAAAAAATCTTATTGCTGATATTGAAACACCATTTTCATCATTATTAAAAATTAGTAAATCAGAAAAATATTCCTTTCTATTAGAGTCAGTAGAGGGTGGAAGTAAAAGAGGACGTTACTCATTACTTGGCTGTGATCCAGATTTAATTTGGACAGTTGAGAAAGGTAAGGCAAAAATAAAATATTTGGATCATAATTTTGATTATAAACTAGATCAAAAGCCAATTCATAGTCTTAAAGAACTTGTAAAAATTTCAAAATTTAAAAATAATGAAATTGACGTTCCTTTCCCAACACTAGTTGGATATCTAGGATATCCAATGATTCAATATATTGAAAAAATTAAACTAAGTAATAAGGACAATATAAAAATCCCTGATGCAATTTTAATCAGACCAAGAATTGTCGCAGTTTTTGATAATATTAAAGATATTATTTCCCTTATGACAGTCACGTATCCAAGTAAAAAAATCTCAGCAGAAAAAGCCTATAGAAAAAATAAATTACTTATTGATAAAACAATTAAAAAGTTAGAAAAAAGTATTTTAAAACCTGCGCAAAAGAAAAATAAAAAATATAAATTAAAATTTAACTCAAATTTCAAGAAAGAACAATTTTATAAAATTGTAAATAAAGCAAAAGAATATATTAAAAATGGAGATATCTTCCAAGTTGTGCCTTCACAAAGATTTGAAACAAAATATCATTTAAAGGCAGTCAATCTTTATAGATCGTTAAGACGACTAAATCCATCTCCTTATCTTGTAAATCTTAACTTCGATAAAATTGGCCTTGTTGCATCTAGTCCAGAATTAATGGTTCAATTAAGAAACAAAAAAGTTACGATAAGACCAATTGCTGGAACAAGAAAAAGAGGAAAGAATGCCTCTGAAGACCTTTATTTATCTAATGACTTACTGAATGATAAGAAAGAACTCGCAGAACACTTAATGCTTTTAGATTTAGGAAGGAATGATGTTGGTCGCGTTGCAAAAAAAGGAACAGTGAATGTTACTGAAAAGATGATTATAGAATACTACTCTCATGTAATGCATATTGTTTCAAACGTTGAGGGAAAAATAGATAATAATTTAGATGCTCTAGATGCTTTAATGGCTGGATTTCCAGCAGGTACAGTTTCTGGTGCACCAAAAATAAGAGCGATGGAAATCATAGAGGAACTTGAAAATTTAAATAGAAGTTTTTATGCTGGTTGTATGGGTTATTTTGATTCTAATGGAGACATGGATACTTGTATTAGTTTGAGGACTGGGCTTGTAAAAGATAATAAATTATACATTCAGGCTGGTGCGGGAATAGTTTATGACTCAGTCCCAAAAAATGAACATCAAGAAATTTTGAATAAAGCTGGTGCTTTAATGGCAGCTGCAGAGGATTCATACAAATTCGATATATGATATTACTGATAGATAATTATGATAGTTTTACTTACAATGTAAAACACTACTTATTGGACTTAAATCAGAAGGTTGTTGTTTTTAGAAATGACAAAATTTCTATAAATAAAATTCGTAAATTAAAACCTAAATCAATAGTTATTTCACCAGGTCCGTGCACACCAAATGAAGCTGGAATAAGTCTTAATATCGTTGCAGAATTATCAAAACAATTTCCTATACTTGGGATTTGTTTAGGGCATCAAACTATTGGTCAAGCTTTTGGAGGTAAAATCATTAAATGCAAAGAAATCATGCACGGAAAAGTTGATACAATTAATCACTTTGGACACTCTATATTTAAAAATGTAGAAAGAAAATTTAAAGCAACTAGATATCACTCTCTTATAATTGATAAAAGAACTATGCCTAAAGATTTTTTAATTACCGCTGAAACAAATAATAAGATTATAATGGGTATTGCACATAAAAAATTACCAATATTTGGACTACAATTTCATCCAGAAAGTATAGGTACTGATATGGGTAAAATTATTTTAAAAAACTTTTTAAACTTAGCAAAATAATGGATCAAACTTTAATATTAAATAAAATTCTCGAGCAACAAAGTCTGAATATTGAAGAGAGTATGTACATATTTAATAAAATTATGAGTGGGGAATTAGATGATATTAAAATTACCTCAATACTAATTGGCTTAAAGCTAAAGGGTGAAACAAAAGAAGAAATTATAGGCGCAGCTAAAGTAATGAGAGAGAAATCTCTAAAAATAAACTCTCCTGAAAATACAATTGATACTTGTGGCACTGGTGGAGATATGAAAGACACATTAAATATATCAACAAGTGCAGCAATAGTTGCTGCAAGTGCTGGTGTTACTATAGCAAAGCATGGCAATCGCTCGGTTAGTTCAAAATCAGGCTCTGCAGATATGCTAGAAAAAATAGGTTATAAGATTACAGATAATGTAGAAGATTTAGAAAACTCATTATCCAATAAAAATTTTTGCTTTTTATTTGCTCAAAATCATCATTCTGCCATGAAGAATGTAATTAACGTTCGTAAGAACTTAGCTACACGTACAATTTTTAACTTATTAGGTCCTCTTACAAATCCTGCTAAAGCAAGTAAACAGCTTCTAGGAGTATATTCAAGAGATTTAGTTTCTATGCATTGCAATTGCTTAAAAGAATTGGGCTCTGAAAAAGCTATGGTTGTTCACGGATTGGATGGTTTAGATGAAATAAGTTTATCCGATAATACTCTCATAAATGAATTGAAAGATAATACAGTTCTAGAATATACTTTTGATCCAAGAGACTATGGTTATGATTTGATTAAATTAGAAGATATAAAAGGTGGAGATCCAGAATATAATGCAAATTGTTTTAATAAAATGATTAACGGCGATTACAGAGAATTTCAAATGATTGTAGAAATAAATGCAGGAGCGGCAATATATTTATCTAATTTAAGAAATAATCTAAAAGATAGTTTTGAATTAGCAAAAAAAACAATTAAAGAAGGAATTGCAAAAAATTTTGTAAACTCACTAATTAATGAGTAATATACTTCAAAAAATTTGCGAAGATAAATCTAAAGAATTAGAAGAAACAAAAAAAAGATGTTCTTTTAAAACATTAGAAAAATTAATATCCTCAAAATTAGAGAAACGTGAATTTAAAAATGAATTAATTTCAGCTCAAAAAAATAAAACAAACTTAATAATTGGTGAAGTAAAAAAACAAAGTCCAAGCGCAGGTGAAATAATTTCAGATTACAAACCAGAAGACATTGCTATTTTATATGAAAGATCAGGTGTTAGAGCATTATCGATTTTAACAGAAAGTAAATATTTTTTAGGAAATATTGATCATTTATCTATTGTTAAAAAGAGAACAAATTTACCAATCTTAAGAAAAGATTTTATAATTGATAAATATCAAATTTTAGAAAGTAAGATTTATCAAGCAGATTGTATATTATTAATTTTATCAATATTATCAGATGATCAGGTAATAGAATTTATCAATTATGCAAATGAATTAAAATTAGATTGTAT
>CACIQI010000013.1 GCA_902588745.1 uncultured Alphaproteobacteria bacterium
TGCTTGGAACAGATAATGGAATTTGATAGTCTGGATTTTTTGCTTGTTTTATAAGTGCTGGAACAATTTCTTTGTACGCCCCTAGAAGACCTTTTCTGGCAGGCGGTAATTGATCTTTAATCATAGCATGTAGTTTAGGTAAATTATGTGAGGGAACTTGAGGGAACATATGATGCTCAACATGATATTCCATATGCCAATATAAAAAACTTAAAACCGGATTTAAATATACTGTTCTGGTTGTATACCTGTGATCTCTTTTATCTTCTCTAAGTCCAGCGTGCTGAGTAAGACCCATTAGCATAACGAGTGTCTTTCCATAAAAATTAGGTAATAAAACATATAGAACTGGAAGCCAGCTTTGAAAGTATACTGAAGAAGCAATACTTATGATCCAAATAGATAGATGACTCCAAGCGGATAATCTACATTTCCATCTTTCGTTTTCAGGGATACAAACTTTCATTACATCTGTAGTCACACCAAATGCATGTTTTATAGTTTCCCATTGAAGAGAATTTTTAAAAAAAACAAAACCAGAGAATGGAATGTAGTGTGAGAAAAACACAATTAAAAAAAATGGTATTTATGAAATTTTATTAAACGATAATTCTATAATAGAAACAGATTTTGTAATTGCAGGTATAGGCTCAACTCCGTCAGTAAAGTTATTTGAAAATACAAATTTAAAACTTGATAATGGTATCGTAACAAATCAATTTTGTGAAACTTCTATTAAAGATGTTTATGCAGCAGGTGATGTATGTAATTTTTATCATCCATTTTATGAAAGAAATATGCGACTTGAGTCATATCAACATGCACAAAATCATGGAATTTGTGCTGGAAAAAATATTGCTGGAGTAAAAACAGAATACACTTCTATTCCTTGGATGTGGTCTGATCAATTTAATTTGAATCTTCAACTGACTGGTATTTGTGATGATTATGATGAAATTATTGCAAGAGGTAATGATATTAATAATGGTGTAATTTATTTTTTTCTAAAAAATAAAATAATAAAGGGTGCATGTGGTCTAGGAATTGCAGGAAAAGTTGGCCGTGACATTCGAATCACTTCTAAATTAACTGAGAAAAATACCATTGTAGATAAACAAATTCTCTCAGACCAAAATCAAAAATTAAATAAACTTATACAAAAACAATAATTTAATTATTTTGTATTTATTTTAATAGAATAGATATTATATACATTTTATGTCTGAAGAAAATTGGATTGAAGTAGGGTCTACTGATAGTATTGAAGAAGAGGATCTGATTAGATTTGATCATCAAGATAAAACCTTTTGTGTGTATAGGTTAACAGATGGTTTTTATGCTACTGATGGAATTTGTACACACGAGGCTGTACATCTTGAAGATGGTTTGGTTATGGATGATGAAATTGAATGTCCAATGCACCAGGGAATTTTTAACATTAAATCTGGAGAAGCTTTAAGCCCTCCAGCGTGTGAGGATTTAAAAACATACCCAGTTAAAGTTGATAATGACAAAATTTTCATTAAGATAGATTAAATATTTTTTGGAGATTTTATGAGCAGAAAAAAACTTACAGTTTACGATTATTTGCAATGCAAAGGTAAAAGACAACTAAGCGTTATGTTTGTACATAATGCTGACGAAGCTGCAGCAGCTGAAGAGGCGGGTATTGACATGATTTGTACTTCTCATGATGCTCCACAATTTGGTATTTATAATTCTTTTGATGAACTTAAGCGAATTCGAGAGGCTGCACCAACTTGCTTTATGCAATCTGGAGGTGCTGTAAGAGTAGCTTCTGAGTATGAAGCAATGAAACTATCACATAAGTATTTAGATATTGGTGCAGATGTAATCTATGGTGGCAATTGGAGTTACAAATGGATTAGAGCATTAAGAGATGAATATGTTCCAATTAATAGTCATGTTGGTTTAGTTCCAGGAAATGCTACCTGGATTGGTGGATTTGTTGCACAAGGCAAAACTGCTGATAAAGCCGTTAGAATTTTAGAACATACTCTTGAGTTACAAGAAGCGGGGGCTATCGGAGTTGAACTGGAAGTAGTTCCTCCAAAAGTTGCCGAAGTAATTACAAAAAAAGTTGACATTATGACTCTTTCAATGGGAAGTGGCTCTGGATGTGATGGGCAATATTTATTTGCTAACGATGTACTCGGGTATACTCAAGGAAAAATTCCAAGACATGCACGTATTTATAGAGATTTTAAAAAAGAATTTGCAAAGTTACAAGCTGAAAGAGTTAGTGCATTCAAAGAGTTTCACGATGATACAGTAAACCAAAAATTTAATGATCCTAAAATCACAGTTAAAATTGATGAAGGTGAATTTGAAAAATTTTTAAAGCTTTCAGAAAAGTTTTGATTAATGTTTGCGGGTGAAGTTGATTTAAAAACTTGGTATAAACCAAATATAGACAAGAAAACTTTAAAGGAGCTTTCTAAGAGGTCTGATATAAAAGGTTTAATAGATGTATCTATATTTATTGTTGCTCTATTATTAAGTGGATATCTTTGTATTATAAGTTGGGGTACTTTATGGTCAATTCCTGCTCTTCTACTTTATGGAAATATTTTCTACTGTAAAATCATTAGCATTCAACATGAAACTAATCACGAAACATATTTTAAAACAAGAGCGTTAAATAAACTTTTTTATCATATAACTTCTTTACTTGGTGGTTTTGAAGCAGTTAGATGGAAATGGAGTCATTTTCATCACCATACTTACACAATTTTTACACATGAGGAGGTTTACGATTATGAAAACAATAGTCCGAAACCAACAGAGCCTATTAGATTTCTTTTAAACTTTTTGCCACTTGGTCCAATAATCAACATACAAAAAATAAGACATTTTACTCATTTTGAAATTATTAAGCATTCATTTGGAATAATTACTCCTGTTGTAAAAGTTACAGTACCTGAAAAGGAGATAAAAAAAATTATTAATAGTTCAAGATTATATTTAAGTTTTTGGTTGCTCGTAATTTTATGTTCAGTTTTGTTACAATCATGGCTACCAATAATAATGATAATTTTACCTCCATTTTACGGTAATACTATATTAATGATATGCGGCATGACTCAACATGCTGGACTAGCTGATAATATTAAAGATCATAGAAAAAGTACAAGAACAGTAATCATAAATCCGTTTTTTAGTTTTTTATATTCAAACATGGAGTATCATATTGAGCACCACATTTTCCCAAAAATCCCATGCCATAATTTAAAAAAATTTCACAAAATAGTTAAAAATCAAATGCCAGAACCTCATAAAGGAATAATTTCTGCTTATAGATCAATAATTCCAGCAATATTTAAGCAATCTAAAGATAAAAATTATTTTATTGATGTGAAGGTTCCAGATACGACAATTTAGTCTCTTTTTTTTTATTTAAAATATACTATAAATACATCATGGGAAATCAACTAAATGATAGTGATTTTGGTACTAGAGATAAAAGAGGTCATTGGAAACCATTTGGCACAATAAGTATTAACCCACCTAAAGATATATTTTTTAACCCGTTAAAATTTTTAAAGTATTTTTTTAAATTTCCTGGAATTTTTTTTCCATGGACCTTTGTCTTTGCAGCAATAACAGTTGCTACATATCTTTTTTTGACTCCTTCTTTAGAGACAATGAAGACTTTTGAAATAGGATGGATATCCTACATATTTTTCAGAAACGCAGTTATTATTTTGCTTTGGACAGGCTTCTTTCATTTAAGACTGAAGACACAAGGAACTTCATTTAAATATAACCCACGACCTCTAGAAAAAAATAACTCAACTTTTTTATTTAATGATCAGACTAAAGATAACCTATTCTATACTTTTTGTAGTGCTATTCCATTATGGACAGCTTATGAAGTAATTACATTTTGGGCATTTGCAAATCAAATAATCCCATATGTAAGCTGGGAGGCGTATCCAATATATTGTTGTTTTATGTTCTTTCTTGTTCCATTTATAAGAGACGCACATTTTTACTTAACTCATAGACTATTGCACTGGGCACCACTTTATAAAATTGCACATAAAGTACACCACCGTAATACTAATACAGGTGCTTGGTCTGGTATGTCTATGCATCCAATAGAGCACATATTATATTTTTCAGGTATCTTAGTTCATTGGATAATCCCTTCACATCCTCTTGTTGCGATGTATCATGTATTTCATGCTGGTTTAGCGCCTACACCTGGACATACAGGATATGAAAAAATGACTTTCAAAAATGGTGTATCAATTCCAACAGGTGATTATATGCATTATATTCATCATAAATATTTTGAATGCAATTACTCAGGTGGAAATACTAGTTTCTTAGATAAATTAATGGGCACGTTCCATGATGGATCTGAAGAAGCTACTAAGGAAGTAATGGCTCGTATCAAAGATAAGGCCCATTACCTCTAAACTTATCTTCATAAATATTAATTTTTATTATATTGATCTAAAATATGAGTAAGGTCGAATTATATAAAGATGTAAAAAATAGTTTAGGAGAAGGCATCACTTGGTCTTCCATTGATCAAAGTTTAATTTGGGTAGATATTAAACCAAAATCAGTTTTATTCAGAATTAATTTAGATAACGAAAAATTAGAAACTTTTGATTTACCTGATTTTGTAACAGCGACGTCAATAATCTCAAAGAATGAAATTGCTTTAGTCTCAAATAATGGAGTAAATAAATTTAACTTTAAATCTAAAAAATATGAAAGAATAATTAATGTTGAAGATGATATTCTAACAAATAGATCTAATGATGGTGCATCAGATGCTAAAGGTAGGCTGTGGTTTGGGACGATGCAAAATAATTTTAATCTAGATGGAAGTGCAAAATCTTTAAATGCTAAATCTGGTAGTTTATATTGTCTATCTGATAATAAGTTAAATATTGTTGAAACAAATCTTGGTATACCTAATACATTTGTTTGGAGTCCAGATAACACAAAATTTTATTTTGCCGATACAACTGAGGGATCATTACTAGAATACAATTTTAACCTAGATGAAGGTAGTTTGTCAGACAAAAAAAACTTCTTTGATTTTGATAGAGGTGCTCCAGATGGATCAACTATTGATAGTGATGGTTTTATTTGGAATTGTCGTTGGGGTGGATCATGTGTAGTGAGAATTGATCCTAGAGGAAGAATAGATAAAATTTACGAGCTACCTGTTGAAAATGTAACAAATTGTGTATTTGGTGGAAGTGATCTAAAAACTTTATTTATAACAAGTGCTACAAATTCGGGTAAAAATCAACATGATGGTAGTTTATTTGCATTAAATGTTACTACTCCTGGTCTTGAAGATAATAAATTTAAAATTTGATTTTTTACTTTAATTAGCTAAAACTTTCACACATGAATAAAAAAAATAAATTTAGATCTTCTAACTGGTATAATTCTAAATCACATCGAAGAGATACATTTATTCATAGAGGCTGGATGAGAAATCAAGGTCATCCAAATCATTTATTTGATGGCCGTCCTGTAATTGGTATTTGTAATACATGGTCAGAATTAACTCCTTGTAATGGTCATTTTAGAGAGATAGCAGAATCTGTCAAAAAAGGTGTTTATGAAGCTGGTGGTTTTCCTCTTGAATTTCCTGTTTTTTCAGCAAGTGAATCCAATTTAAGACCTACAGCTATGTTGTTTAGAAATTTAGCAAGTATGGATGTTGAAGAGGCAATAAGGGGCAATCCTATAGACGGAGTCGTACTATTAATGGGGTGTGATAAAACAACACCTTCATTAATGATGGGGGCTGCAAGTGTAGATCTTCCTACAATAGGTGTTTCAGGTGGGCCAATGCTTAATGGACATCATCAAGGTGAAACTATAGGTTCTGGCACTGGTGTTTGGAAACTTGATGCAGATTTAAACGCTGGTGTAATTACAGAAGAAGATTTTATTAATGCAGAAATTTCAATGAGTAGATCAAAAGGTAATTGTATGACAATGGGTACTGCATCAACAATGGGATCAATGGTGGAAGCATTAGGGATGTCACTACCTGGAAATGCTGCGATACCTGCAGTTGACTCAAGAAGATATGCTTTAGCTCATATGTCTGGAAAAAGAATTGTTGAAATGGTTAAGGAAGACATAACTATGTCAAAAATTGTTACAAAAAAATCATTTGAAAATGCAATCAAGGTCAATGGAGCAATAGGGGGATCTACAAATGCAGTTATCCATCTAGCTGCAATCGCAGGTCGAATGGAAATAGATTTAGATTTAGAAGATTGGAATAAATGTGGAGACGGTATTCCAACATTAGTAAATCTACAACCTTCTGGAAAATACTTAATGGAAGATTTTTATTATGCAGGTGGTGTTCCTGTAGTTATAAAAAGATTAATGGAAAAAAATCTATTAGAAGAAAATGAAATGACTGTTAATGGAAAAACTATATCTGAGAATAATATAAATGCTAAATGTTGGAACAATGATGTTATCAAAGAATTTGAAAATCCATTAACAAAAAATGGAGGAATTAAAATTCTTAGGGGTAATATTGCTCCAAATGGTGCAATTATTAAACCATCAGCTGCATCGCCTGAATTAATGAAACATACGGGAAAAGCTGTAGTTTTTGAAAGTGTAGAAGAGTTTCATGAAAAGATTGATGATCCTAATTTAGAGGTTGATGAAAATTCAATATTAGTTTTAAAAAACTGTGGGCCGAAAGGCTATCCTGGTATGGCTGAAGTTGGAAATATGAGACTTCCACAAAAAGTACTTAAGAAAGGTGTGAGAGATATGATTCGAATATCTGATGCTAGAATGAGTGGAACAGCATATGGTACAGTAATACTTCATACAGCTCCAGAAGCAGCTGTTAAAGGTCCTTTAGCAGCCGTTCAAAATGGTGATGAAATAGAAGTTGATGTTGATCAAGGTACAATGAATTTAAAAGTTGATGATGAAACAATAAAAAATCGTCTGGAAAATTATTCACCCATTGTTCCAGAAATAACAGGTGGTTATCAAAAAATGTATGTAGAGCATGTAATGCAAGCTGACAAAGGAGCAGATTTAGATTTTCTAATCGGAAAAAGAGGTGCTGAAGTCAAAAGACATAGTCACTAAATTTTATTGATGAATGTCAAAGTTTTCTAAATATTTTTTGGATAACTCTATTCCTAATCCGTGCTTATTTTCATCTAATTCAATAAAACCATTTTTTGCTTGAGGCTCTCCATCAAAAATATACCAAAATAATTCATTACCAATTTCTACTGGCCAGAAAGGAAAATATTCGACTATAGGAGCGTTGACTGAACTCATGGAAATATGAAAATTATGGACTTGTCCAGCATGAGGAATTACGGGTATTTGAAATGCCTCAGCTAAAGCAGAAATTTTATGCGCCTGTGTTATTCCACCAACTCTATTCGTATCAAATTGCACAACATCAATTGCTTTTTTTTCTAGTAATTGTCTAAAACCAAAAAGTGTATATTCATGTTCACCACCAGATATAGGAGTTCTACATGAAGCTTTTAGATCTGCATAACCATCAATATCATCAGCAATAACTGGTTCTTCTAACCAACGAAGATTTTCATTATCAATTAATCTCATCATTCTTTTTGCATATTCAAATGTCCATCCCATATATACATCAGCCATAAGATCAACATTATCACCAACAACTGATCGTACTGTTTTGATTAACTCAATATTCTTGTGCATACCTTCAGCACCATCAGTCGGACCCCAACCAAGTCTTAATTTCATTGCTTTAAAACCTTGATCTACATAATCTTTAGCTTCTTTTGCAAGACTATCAAGAGGTTGACTGTAAAGCTTACTTGCATAACAAGGGAGTTTTGATTTAGTTTTTCCACCTAATAATTTGAATACAGGTTGTTTAGCAGATTTTCCAAGTGCATCCCATATTGCAATATCAACAGCACTAATAGCTGTCATACCTACGCCTTTTCTTCCCCAAGCTAGTGTTTGTCGATACATCTTTTGCCATATATGCTCATAATCCCATATACTTTCACCAATAATGGCTGGCGCTAAATAAGTATCTACAACTGATTTACATGGTTCTGGGGATAATGCAGCATTACCTAAACCTATAAAACCATCACTTGTTTCTACTTCTACAACTAACCAACTATGAAATTTATATGTTGTCCATCTATCATTTGAAATATTTTCTTGATTCACAATATCTGCAGCATTTGTGCAAAAATTTTCGTGAATTTTTTGAACGGGCCCTGTCCATTTATAGACCTTTGCTTTAACACTTACAATTTTACTCACTAAATAATTATTATACTAATTTAATTCAATTTAAGAGAATTTTTTAATATTAAGATAAGAGTTTAAGTAATAATTTTAGAGATTCCAGCATCGGACTTACATTAGCTTTATTTTTACCCACAATATCAAAAGCTGTTCCATGAGCAGGCGTAGTTATAGGTATTGGTAGACCTCCTTGAACAGTAACACCTTTTTCAAATCCAAATGATTTAAGACCTGATTGTATGGCGTCATGATACATTCCGACAAGACAATTATACTCTTTATTTTTATAAGCTCTAATAAATGATGTATCACATGGTAATGGCCCAAAAGCTTTGATTTTCATTTTTCTCGCTTTGTTTATTGCAGGAATTATTATTTTTTTCTCTTCATTTCCAAACTCAGCGTGAGGATTTAAAGCTTGAATACCTACTTTTGGATTTTTTAATCCATTTTTTTTTAAATACTTATTAACTAATTTAATTGGTTCAAGAATATTTTTAATAGTGATATTTTTTGCAACATCTTTAAGGGGAATATGTGAAGTTACTCGTGCAGTCCAAAAATTATCTAATACGTTAAGTTCGCAAACATAGCTTCTTATTTTAAATTTATTTTTAAAATAATGGAGTTCATCCTTAAATTTCATACCAGCAAGATCTAAACTTGTTTTATTAAACGGAGCAAAATTAATTCCATCTATTTTTTTCTTATTATATAAATCAACCGCTATATCGATAGAATTTAGAACAGAAATTCCTGATTTTATATTTGCTTTTCCAATTGGATATCTTACTTTTTTTTTAGTAATATCATAGAAAATCTTATTAGTATTTTTAAATTCTATCTGATCAAAATTATTAATAAATTTAATATTTTTTCTATTTTTTTGTTTCGTTAAATGTTGATCAAATATAGATTTTTCTCCAATAATTATAATATTTATTTTTTTTAAAATATTATGAGATAGAATTTTTGAAATTAATTCAGGGCCTATTCCAGATGGATCACCTAAAAGAACAGCTATACTTTTTTTATTTCTCATTAAATTCTATAAAACTTTTCTGCATTTTTTAAAAAAATTTTATTATGTTCATCTTTTGAAAAATTTTTTACTATTTCAAAATATGAATTCCAATAGTTATCAAAAGTGTTAAAAATTTTATCTACAGGAAAATTTGATCCAAACATACACCTATCAATACCAAAAATCTCAATTGTCTTAAGAATAAAATATTCAGTTGAAATAATTGTCCAACTAGGATTAAACATTCCTAATCCTGATATTTTACAAACAAAATTTTCATGTTCGGCTAAAGATTGCATTTTTCTCATCCAATAATTTTTGTATTCTTTTGTTTGGAGACAAGGCTCGCCAGTATGATTTAAGATAAACAGAACATTTTGATATCGTTTAGCTAATTTACAAGCTTCATCAAACTGATGAGGATATATTTGGATATCAAAAGATAAGTCTCTATCGGCCATATGTCTAAAGTTATTTAGCCATACCTCGTCTTTTAGAAAATCTTTTTTAGCATGAGAATATTGAGGTTTATCTTTATCAAATGACAAAATTTGTCTAATTCCTCTTACATTTTTATATACAAGGTGTTGATCAAGATCTTCACTGACTCTTTTTTTAGAAAAATCTGCAAATGCAACAATACCATTTGGAATTTTTAAATTGTTATTATCTGAAATATTTTGTAACCATTTTGTTTCTTCTATCGGGTTCATTGCATCATGTTCAGCCTGAACATGTATTGATTTTACAAGATTTTGATTTTTTGCATCATTTAAATAATCATCTAATAAATAACTTTTTTTAATACTTTTAAAACTTCCATAAAAAGCCTCTTCTTCATTACTGCTTAACCAAGGATAATATGTTTCTTTAGAATCAAGATCCCATAGATGATGATGCGAGTCAATAATAGCTATTCTTTCCATTTATATTTTTTATAAAATTGAATTTTTCCTATAAGTTTATAAAATTAATACATATATTTTATTTGAAAAGAGGTTTTATGAATTACGCATGGATTCTTGAAATCCGACCAGGATATGAGGAAGAATATAAAAAGAGACATGATGAAATTTGGCCAGAAATGGTTCAAATGCTTAAAGAAGCTGGATTAAGAAATTATAATATTTTTAGATATGGAATAAAACTTTTTGGATATTTTGAAACTGATGATCTTAATAAATCAATTAATTTTATCTCTAATAGCGAAATAAATAAAAAATGGTCTGAATATATGGAACCTATTATGAAAGTAGATATTGATCCAAAAACAAATTTTCCATACTTATTACCATTACAAATGCATTTAGATTAAATTTTAAAAATGAATAAATTAAAAATTGGGGTAATAGGTGCTGGATGGTGGGCAACTGAAAACCACATTCCACATTTATTAGAAAGAAGTGAAGTAGAATTAACAAGTGTATGTAAACTCGAAGAAGATCAATTAAAATTTGTTAAGGAAAAGTTTGGATTTAAATTTGCATCAACAAATTACAAGGAAATGCTTCAATTATCTGATTTGGATGGGGTAATTATTTCTTCTCCTCATCACGCTCATTTTGAAAATGCCAAAGCTGCTCTTGAAAAAAAATGTCATGTAATGATTGAAAAACCCATGACGACGAATGTTAAAGATGCAGAAATATTAATTAAACTTGCTAAAAAATATAATAAGGAAATTTTAATTCCAAATGGTTTTAATTTTAAATCTTTTATGTCAAAGGCAGAGGAAATAATTTCAAATGGTTTAATTGGAGAAATTAAGCATTTAGACGCAGCTTTTTCTTCTTCTTTAACAGATTTATTTCAAGGCATACCTTTAAGTGAATCAAATAATCATACTTTTCAACCTCATGCATCAACTTGGTCAGATCCTGAAAAAGCTGGTGGTTATGGTTGGGGACAATTATCGCATATGTTTGCAGGTATATTAAAAATTACTAATCTTGACCCTGAATGTATTTTTTGTCTTTCAGTTCCATCGCCAACAAAAGTTGATTATACCAATGCGATATCAATGAAATTTGCCAATGGGGCAACTGGATCATTCTCTGGCAGCGCATTTGTGCCTAAAAATTTTGGAGGAACTTTTTATATCACAATACATGGATCTATAGGTACTTTATATTTAGATATGGAAATAAAAAGAGAAAGACTTTTTGTTAGATTAAATGATGGAAATATTATTGAACATAAAATTAAAGAGGGCGATGGTGCGTATTCTTACGGCACTAAAGAAGCATTGAATACATTTGTAGATATATGTTTAAATAAAAACGTAACGAATCATTCAAATGGTGAACTTGCTCTAAAAACTGTGAAAATACTTGAAGCTATGTATAAATCTCTGAAAAGTAAAAAATTAGAAAGAATATAGTTTACTTCACCATTTATTAACTGATCCTAAAAGTAATTTTTGTAAACTACTTCCACTTTTTTTTATTTTTGAAATAATTGGCCCATCAAATGTTTCTCGTGATTTCATCCATGAATTTTGATAGCATATTAAACACACTCTTCTATTAGACTTTGATTTATTACCTAAACCTCTATGATATATCCATCCATTAAATATTATAGCTTGCCCAGGTTTTGCATATATTATTTTTTGATCCGGAAATTCAAAATCTTTTTTTGGCGGTTTAAATAAAGCTTTTTGACTTCCTGGAACAATTGCTATCGGACCATTTTGTTCAGTTAGGGGATCTAGATAATAACCACAATTAATTTGGCCAGGAATACTTCCAATTGGGGTTCCATTTGGATCAACGGGCCAATGCCCATCTCTATGCCAATTTTGATTTTTTGATCCAGGACTTGATAATCTTGCTGAAGCACTATGAAGTTGAATACAGTTACCTAGAATTGCAGAAATTCTTTTTATTACAGGTTTATTATCAAGCAAAAATAAGAAGTTTTTATCATATTCAAATAAATTGTAATCTATATGTTCTTTTCCTTTAAGTTTTTTAAAAGTTTTATTAAAAGCTTTTCTTAAAAGTACAATTTGATTATCTGTTAGAGCTTTATCAATAATAAGATAACCCCATTTAAGAAAAAAATTGACCTCTTTTTCTAATTTTTTATCTAAATCTGGATTTAATTTTTTTGGAATAATTTCTTTGTTATAATTTATTTCAAACTCATTATTTAATTTATACATCAAAAACTTTACCAGGATTTAAAATATTGTTTGGATCGAAACTTTTCTTTATCAATTTCATTAGCGGAATATTATCTGGATGTTGTTTTAATAAATACTCTTTCTTTTGAAGACCTATACCGTGCTCACCTGTTATAGTTCCATCCATTTCTAGTGCTTTATCAATTAATTTATTACTAAATGCTCTAATATATTTATATTCATTTTCTTTGCTAGGATCGTAAACAACAGATACGTGAAAGTTTCCATCCCCTACATGACCAACCATTGGTGCTCTTAATCCAGTATCTCTAAGTTCTGTTTCTGCAAATTTAATACATTCCACAATGTTTGAAATTGGTACACAAACATCAGTGACATACACTCTAATGTTATCTCCTTCTGCTTTTACTGAATAATATACATTATGCCTTGCTTTCCAGATTTTGTTTCTTTCTTCTGTGTTTGCTGCCCACTTAAATTCACTACCATTATTATTTTTTGAAATTTCTTCCACTACATTAATCGATTCTTTATTTGAAATTTCACTTCCATGAAATTCATAGAAAAGTGTAGGCAAGCTCTCTAAATTTTCTAACTTGGAATATTTAATACTTATATCCATTTGATCTTTATTTAATAATTCTACTCTTGCAATTGGGACACCATACTGAATTATTTCTTGTGCTGTTAAAACTGCAGAGTCTAGATCTGGGAATTGACAAACAGCACTCATAATACTTTCAGGTATAGGTGATAATCTTAGATGAACCTCAGTAATAATTCCAAGTGTTCCTTCCGAACCAACAAACAGGTTTGTTAAATTGTATCCTGCGGAAGTTTTTTTTGCCCTACTTCCTGTTTTAATTATATCGCCATTTGCCATTACGACAGTTAAACCAAGCACACTAGTTCGCATCGTTCCATATCTTACTGCCATTGTTCCTGAAGCAGAACAAGCCGCCATGCCTCCAAGAGAAGCATTTGCACCTGGATCTATTGGGAAAAAAACTCCTTTATCTTTTAAAGTTTCATTTAGTTGTTCACGTGATACATTTGCTTGCACACGACAATCAAAGTCCGCCTCATTAATAGAAATAACTTTGTTGAAATTTTCCATTGAAATTGTAAAACCTTCATCATTTCCAACAACATGACCTTCTAAAGATGTACCTGTGCCATAAGCAGTTACTGGTACTTTAAATTCATTGCAAATTCTTAATATTTTTGAAAGTTCTTCATTGTTTTTTGGAAACAAAACTGCCCTAGGTAGAACAGGATCATAGGCATCTTCACCTTTTGCATGATTATTTCTTACACTTTCTGAAAACGATATTCTTTCTTGTAAAATATCTTTTAAATTGTCCAATAATCCTCTATCCATGAATTAATAATATTAATTATTCAACAAAAGTAAATGAATACCACAGCATTAGAATTAGAAAATATATATGATTTAGCATATAAAGCACTATCAGCCCATGGATGTGATCATTTCAATGCTGATTCTGTAGCAACAACAGTTTCACATGCTGAAAGAGATGGAAGTGTTTCTCATGGATTGTTTCGTATTCCTGGTTATGTTGCTTCTCTAAAAAGTAAAAAAGTAAATGGAGTTTCGCGACCTTCTAATACTTATCTTACACAAAATGCAATTCGTGTTGAAGGTGATTATGGGTTTGCTCCTGTAGGAATAAAAGTTGGTTTGCCTGAATTGATAAAAACGACAAATAAACATGGTGTTGGTGTTTTAACTATAACTAATACACACCACTTTGCAGCATTATGGCATGAAACTGAAGCATTGGCTGAAAACAATTTAGTTGGAATTGCTTGTACAGCTTATAAACCAAGTGTAGCCCCAGCTGGTGCAAAAAAACCGTTATTTGGAACAAATCCAATATCATTTGCTTGGCCAAGAAAAAATAATACCCCTGTAGTCTACGATATGGCAACTTCAACAATGGCGATGGGAGAAGTTCAGGTTGCAGCACGTGATGGTCACAAAGTTCCATTTGGAACAGGCCTAAATAAAGATGGAGAAAAAACTGATAATCCATCTGAAATTGCAAATGGAGGAGTTCTTTTAACATTTGGTGACTACAAAGGATCTGCAATAGCAATGATGATTGAGTTATTAGCTGCAGGTCTAGTGGGAGATTTATTTAGTTTTGAAGCTAAAGAAGAAGACAATAATGATGGAGGTCCTGCAAGGGGCGGTGAATTTATTATGGCCTTATCTCCAGAGCTTATTGCAGGAAAAAATTGGAATGAACATGCTGAGAAATTTTTTGAACAAATGACATCTTTAGACGGTGTGCGTTTACCTGGACAACGAAGACATACTAATAGGCAAAATAAAAGTCCAAGACAAATTAATTCAGAGCTAATAGAAAAGATAAAGAGTCTAATCTAATCCTTTTATGGATAATATTAAATTAGATTTTCAAAAACATATTGATGCAGGAAGATGTAATGGAGCTGAATGGATAATAAATCATAAAAATAATATTTATCATGAAGTAATTGGTTATAAAGATTTGGAATTAAAAAATAAGCTCAATAAAAATTCATATTATAGAATTTGGTCAATGACAAAGCCAATTATTGGTTTTGCAGCAATGCAATTAATTGAAAAAAATTTCTTATCTCTTGATGATAGCATAGATAAACATTTATCTGATTTTAAAAATTTAAAAAAACTTAGTAGTATTGAAAGTAACTTAAAAAATACAACTTCTCTAGAAAACAAACCTACTGTAAGACAACTTTTACAACATACAGCAGGCTTTACATATAACAGTTGTGATAATTTTTTAGCTCAAGAATATGAGGATAGAGGTTTATTTCATTCTGCATCTTCAAGTTTGGAGGAAGAGATTAGTAAAATTTCTGAATTACCTCTGTTATATGAACCTGGTTCAAAATGGCATTATTCTATATCTATAGATGTTTTAGCGAGAATTATAGAAGTTGTAACAAAAGATAAAATTTTTGATGTTTTAAAAGAAAATATTTTTTTACCTTTAGAAATGAATAATACAAATTTTTATATTGATGAAAATAGTAATAGTCAGTTAGTTGAAACATTTGAATATAATAGTGATAAATTAAAACTAACAAATTTAAATTACGATAAAAGAAAGTTAATATTATACGGGTACCCAATAAATAATAAAAATTATTCTAGAGGAGGCCATGGTTTGTTTTCTACAGCTGAAGATTACGAAAAATTTGCTACAATGCTTATCGATGGTAAAAATAAAAATGGAAAAGAGCTTCTTAATTCTCAAAGTTTAGAATTAATGCGAAATAATTCTTTAAATAAAGAGTTATTTCCAATTGAAATCACATCAATTAATACAAATAAAGATGAAGATTATGAAAATGATCTAGATGGATATGGTTGGGGTTTAGGATTTAGAGTGTTAATGAATAATACCTCTCAAAATAAGTTTGGTCCAGTTGGAGAATTTGGATGGTCAGGCTATGCTGCTACTTATTTTTTGGCAGATCCAAAAAATAATTTGTCAGCTGTTTTAATGATGCAAATTTTAGATGCTGATAAGAATATTAAAAAAGATTTTTACAATAATATCTTTAAAAATCTTTAATAAACATGAAATCAAATCCCTATACCTATGGAATAATTTTAACTCTTTTAACTTATTTATCTTTTGGTATTTTAGATACAATTCAAAAAACAGCAGTTCAATATCACTCTGTTTTTGTATTATTATTTGTTAAATTTACTTTCTGTTTTATTTTTTCTTTTTTTATTGCAAAAAAAAATAAAGTTAAAAAATTTTATCTTTCAAATAATTATAAGATACAAATAACTAGATGCATTTTATCTGTTTGCGAATCTTGTTTTTTTGTATTGTCGTTTAGGTACTTAGCTCTTGCAGATGCTCACACAATAGGATCTTTAGCCCCTGTTCTAGTTTTAGTTTTTTCTTATTTTATTTTAAAAGAAAAAATAAATGTAGCCACTTGGTTAGCAATTTGTGTAAGTTTTTTTGGAGTTATTCTAATTATGCGACCTGGACTAACTATATTTAATCCATATCTAATTATCCCATTATGTGCTGCTTTTTTCTATTCACTATTTCAAATAGCAACAAGATTAAATGCTAAGTATGATGATAATGAAACTATGTTATTCTACAATGGCCTTATAGGTGCTATCATTACATTTGTACTATCACTTTTTTTCTGGCAACCTCTACATTCATTTTCTTTTATCTTTTTTATTTTTTTGGGTATCTTTTTTTGTACTGGTTTATTTTTACAAATTAAAGCATTGAGTATAACGCCAGCAAGTATTTTAGCGCCTTATAATTATACTATAATTATTTGGGGAATAATTTTTGGCTTATTAGTGTATGGAGAAATCCCAGATATATTTACAATAATAGGAGCAATCATTATTGTTTCATCAGGAATATTTATATTTAGATATTCTTACAGGTAGTTTTAATTTGTTTGTATCAATTAAAAAATTAATGTTATAAATTTACTCTATGTTTATTGGCATTGATCTTGGAACTTCATCAATCAAAATGATTTTAATAGATCAAAATCAAAGCATCCTTGCATCTGCTAATTCAAGTCTTACTGTACAATCGCCTAAAGATGGTTTTAGTGAACAAAATCCACAAGAATGGATTGACTCAACAATGGAATGCTTGGAGGCTTTAAAAACAAAAAAACCAAAAGAATTTTCACAAACTATTTCAATAGGTATATCAGGTCATATGCATGGAGCTACGTTAATAGATAAGGATGGAAATGTTATTAGACCATGTATTCTTTGGAACGATACAAGATCATATCAAGAGTGTGAAGAATTTGAAAAACAAAATTTTGATGTACGATCAATCTCAGGAAATATTACTATGCCTGGTTTTACTGCACCAAAAATAAATTGGATAAAAAATAATGAAATAGATAATTTCAAAAAAATTTTTAAAGTTTTACTCCCTAAAGATTATTTACGATTTGTTCTTACTGGTGAATTTTTTTCTGAAATGTCAGATGCATCTGGAACATTATGGCTAGATATCCAAAAAAGAAAATGGTCCAATAAGCTTTTATCTTGCTCATTTTTAGAAGAAAAACACATGCCAGATCTAGTGGAAGGCAATGAGCAGACAGGATTTTTAAAAAAAGATTTAAAAGAGAAATTTAATTTTAATAATAATGTTAAAGTTGTGGGTGGAGCAGGAGATAATGCTGCCGCAGCAACTGGTATGGGTATAACAAATAAAAATCAATCATTTATATCTCTTGGTACTTCAGGCGTTTTTTTTACCCCCACTGAAAATTTTTTAAGTAATACTGGTGATGCAGTACATTCTTTTTGTCATTGTTTACCAAATAAATGGCATCTTATGTCTGTTATGTTAAGTGCAAGTAATTGTTTAGATTGGATTTGCGCTATTACCAATACTTCAATTGCTGATACACTTAATAATGTAGAGCAATTTTATAATGATAAAAATTCTATAAAAAATTCATCATATTTTTTACCTTATTTGTCTGGAGAAAGGACTCCACATAATGATCCTCATATTAGAGGTTCACTCCATTCTTTAAAAACAACTACAAATGCAACAGATTTACAGTATGCAATAATTGAAGGTGTCAGTTTTGGAATATTAGATGGAGTAAATTCTATTTTGAAAGTTAATAATAACTTTGATAAAATATTTATGGTTGGAGGTGGTTCAAAAAGTTCATTTTGGATTGAATTGCTTGCAGCACTTTTAAATAGAAAGTTAAGTGTTTGTGATCAAAGCGAATTTGGTGCCGCACTTGGCGTTGCAAGATTAGCTATGTATCAGGATGCTACTATTGATAATAAAGAAAATATTATTAGTGAAATAAAAATAAGTAAAACTTATGAACCTAATGAAGATAACATTGATCTTTTATTACAAAGGTATTCAATTTGGAAAGATTTATATAACAGTAATAATAAAATTGCCAAAAATTTTAATTTTTAGTAAATCTATCTTAAAAAAAATTATTCTTTAAAAAGAAAAATATTTGCCTTTATCTTTATTTTATCTTTGAGGATTGTTGTGTTTTTCCAATTACCAGTGCCTATTTTAAAGTTATTTCTAGAAAAAGATATTTCACTTTTTACCTGAACCAACTCACTAGCCAATTTTATTACTTCAATATTAATAGGAATATTTTGACTTTTTCCTTTTATTGTTAATTCACCTATTAAATTAATTTTATTGTCTTCATAATTAAATTTAAAATTATTTGTATCAATAAGACCTAAAGGGTATTTTTTAGCATCAAAAAAAACTTCACTAAGAACTAAATCTTTATATCGTTTGTAATTTATATCTAAACTATCAATTCTAACATTTATAAGAGCTTTATTATTATTTTGATTTGACAAATCTAAGGAAACAAAACCATCAAATTCATTAAATTTACCGATAACATTTTTCGTTAACAAAACTGGAACTTCAAATTCTATACTAGAAATATTTTTATTAATAGTCCATAAATCATTAGCTGCACTCTGCTTACAATACAGAAATATAAAAAATAAACTAAATATAACTTTCAATATATTTCCTTGCTAGTTCATCAGCTTTCTCATTAAATTCGAAACCAGCGTGTCCTTTAACCCATTTCCAAGTTACATTATGTTTATTAATTAGATTATCTAATTGCATCCATAATTCTTTATTTTTCACTATTTTTTTTGTTGAAGTTTTCCATCCATTTTTTTTCCAATTTGTAATCCATGATTCAATACCATCCTTTACATATTTGCTATCGGTATAAATGACTAATTCTTTTTTTATCTCAAAATATTCTAGCGCTTTTATTGCTGCTGTAAGTTCCATTTTATTATTAGTTGTGTGTTGATCACCACCATTTAATAAAATTTCTTTATTATTATCTAATATCACGACACCCCATCCACCTATACCAGGATTTCCAGAACATGCGCCATCTGTATAAATATTAATCATTATTCAAAAATATCATTTTGTTGATGCCATCTTAAAATATTCAAATATTCAAATGGATCTTTTTTAACAACTACTGCATCAGGTGGATGAAAAATATAATCGTGCATTCTCGTACATAATATTCTAACAGCAGCAGCTCTTAATAAAATATTTAATGATTTCTTTTCAATATCACTTAATTCTCTCAACTTTTGATATTCCCCAAGAATTATTAAGCAGTTTTCTTTGTTAAAGTATTGTCCATTTTCACTAAAACACCAATCATTAATAACTATAGCTAAATCGTAAATATAAAAATAATAACATGCAAAATAGAAATCTATTACTCCAGAAATTTTTTCATCTTTAAAAAAAATATTATCTCTAAACAAATCAGCATGTATGACACCACAAGGAATATTTGTTGGCCAATAATTTTCTAAATAGTCTAATTCATTTTTTAACAAATACATTGTTTCATTAAACTTTTCCGATTTATTATTAAGGCACTTTTTGTAAATTTCATTCCAATCCTGTAGATCTAAACTGTTAGGTCTTTTTTCATCAAAATTTATGGTAAGATTGTGTAAATCAGCAACCATTTTTCCAACTTCTCTACACATTTCAGCGTTAGGTTCTTCAATACTTTTACCTTCCAGAAAAGATATTATTACAGCTGTTTTATTTTTTATTCTTTTTAAAATTTTTCCATTTTTATCTGAGATAGCTTTTGGACATTTAAAATTGTTTTTATTTAAAAAGTTTTTTAAATTTATAAAAAAAGGTAATTCTTGCTCTGTTACTCTTTTTTCAAAAATTGTTAAAATATATGGTTGATTATTACAAAAAATTTTAAAATTTGAGTTCTCTATCCCATCTACAATTTCTTCAAAGCTGTCTAAATTTCCAATTGAGTATTCAGAAATAAAGTTTTCAATATCTTCTTTAAGTAATTTAGTAAAGACTGCCATCTTCTATACGTTTAGTTTTTGCGGCACTTTAAAAAATACATCTTCTTTTTGGTAAGATCCTTCATTTATATGTATTTCAAAATTTCTTTTCAAATTATCAAGAAGTTTTTTAACAAGTACTTCTGGCGATGATGCACTTGCTGTTATTCCTATATTTTCAGATTCTTGAAATATATTTAAATTTAAGGAATCTACATCTTCTACTAAAATAGCTTTTTTTGATCCATAATTTTTTGCTACTTCAACTAATCTTAGGGAATTTGATGAATTACTTGCACCAATGACTAAAAAATAATCACATTGATTCGCTATCTTTTTAACCGCTTCTTGTCTATTTGTCGTAGCATAACAAATATCATTTTTTTTTGGTTCTATGACATTACTAAAATGTAATTTTATCTCTTTTATTATATCTTTTGTATCATCTACTGATAGCGTTGTCTGAGTAACATATGCAATCTCATCATTTTGGTTTAAAGGCAATTTTTTTACATCTTCAACTTTTTCTACTAAATGAATTTTTTTATCTGTTTGACCCATAGTTCCAATAACTTCAGGATGATTTCTATGACCAATTAAAATTACTGGCAGATTTTTTTTATCAAAATTTTCAACTTCTTTATGGATTTTGCTAACAAGCGGACATGTTGCATCATAATATACTAAATTTAAACTTAATGCTTCCTCAGGGACTGCTTTTGGAACACCATGTGCAGAAAAGATAACTGGCCTACTTCTATCTTCAATCTCATTTAATTCTTCTACAAAAATAGCTCCCTGTGATTTGAGATTTTCAACAACAAATTTATTATGCACTATTTCATGACGAACGTATACGGGCGCTCCATATTTTTTTAGAGCACCCTTTACCATTTCTATAGCCCTATCTACACCTGCACAAAATCCCCGAGGTCCTGCAAGAAATATATTAAGTTTTTTTGTCATCCAAATTTGTTACCATTAATTTTGGTAACTTAATAATACTATAGATTTTGAAAATCTTTTAATATTAAATTATTAATATTGTAAGTAGATTTTGGAATAACTAAGTCTACTACTAGTTCTTTAGAACAGAGTTAAATTCTGTAATTGACTCTTCAATTAAAGCAGATTTTTTATCCTTACTTAGATTTTGAAGTAGAATATTTCTAGTAGCCTCTATTGCAACACTTGAAATATAACTTTTGATAGAATTATTAGTATCTCGAACTAATTGTTCAATTTTATTTTCTGCCAATATTTTTCTTTTCTCAATTTGATCAGTTAATTTAGTGGCAGATATATCTTTCAATTCTGCACTTCTTTTCTCAGATTCTAACTTTAGATTTTGTATTTCTTTCTCTACTTTAGATTCTCTCTCTCTAAGTTCATCCAAAGCTTTTTGAGCCTCGTTTTTTAAATTCTCAACTTCATCTATTTTATTTTTTATATCTTTTATTTGTGCATCTAAACTGGATGTCAGCATTTTTCGTACTGGATTAAAAATTGCTGCAATAAATAATATAAAAGACACCGCTACCCAAAATTGAGGATCAGAAAACATTAGTTAAAATTACCTTTATGTGTTTCAATAACTTTATTAAGTTCATTGTCTGACAATTCTATATCTGTAATTTTTCCAACAGTCAGTTTTGTAATATTAACTATTTCATTGTTAATATTTTTCATTTGATCATCTTTACTTTTTAAAATTTCTTTTTCTGCATCAGAAACTTTTTTTTCTAAATCTTTATCAAGTGAAGAAAGTTGAGAAGAAACATTTTCTTGTAAAGCATTGATTGTTTCTTTAATTTTCTCATCTGTTTCTAGTTTAGCCTTATTGATCTGATCATTAATTTTTTTTTCAATTTCCATTGCCTGTTCTTGAAGCTCTTTTGCTGAAGATAAATTTTCATCTATTTTATTTTGTCTTTTCTCTAAAACTGTAGCTATTCTTGGAAGTGATACCCTCCATAAAAATACAAATAGAAAAGTAAAAAATACAGCTAACCAAAAGAGCTGTGAAACAAAAAACTCTGGATTTAATTGAGGCATTAATTAATTATTGAGCTCTATCCAAACAAAATAACTAACGCAATAACTAGCGCGAAAAGTGCAATCGCTTCAACTAATGCGAAACCTAACATTGTCATTGTAAAAACTTCACCTCTTGCTGCCGGATTTCTTCCAACTGCTTGAATAAAAGATGAGAAAATATTCCCGATTCCAATCCCTGATCCAATAACACCGATAACGGCTAAACCCGCTCCGATTACTTTTGCTGCTTCAATTTCCATAAGTCCTCCTATTTTAAATTAATGTAAATGATAAGCATCGTTAATATATAAACACGTCAGTATTGCAAACACATATGCTTGCAAAAAAGCAATTAAAATTTCTAATCCTGTTAAAGCTACAATGAAAGCTAAAGGAAAAACTCCTGTAAAAAATGGCATGGAAACAACAAAGCCTGCAAATACTTTGAGTAGTGTGTGACCAGCCAGCATATTTGCAAATAATCTAACTGATAAACTTATAGGTCTTGATAAATAAGAAATTACCTCAATGGGAATAAGCAGTGGATGCATGTAAAACGGTACACCTGGTATATAGAAGAAAGTAAAAAATTTAATACCATGGTTAATAAATCCAAGAATAGTTACACCAATAAATACAACTGCTGCTAATGCAAATGTAACAATGATGTGACTCGTGAAAGTAAATTGATATGGTATCATTCCAACCATATTTCCAATTAGTACAAACATGAATAAAGAGAAAACAAATGGGAAATATCTTTTTCCATTATCTCCAACTGTATCAGAGAGTAACTGAGCAATAAAATTATACATAAGCTCTGAGATAAGCTGCATCCTAGAAGGGATAATTGATCTTGTGTTTACTGTGAAAGTTAAAAATAGAGTAATCACTAAAACAGTAATTAGCATTGCAAAAGATGAGTTTGTGAAAGAAATGTTATAACCTCCAAGTTCAATATTAGATATTGGATCTATTTCGAACTGTTTTAGTGGACTATCTTTTGCGGCCATAATTGATATTGAATATTAAAATTACCTTTGCTTTTCAATGCGACGCATTACACGATAAACGTTCAAAAATCCAGCTAATGCGCCAAATATGAAGAAAATAATTAAGCCTATTGGTTTAGTATTAAAGTAATTATCCACAATAAGCCCAATTCCAACTCCAACAACTAGTGCAGCTATAATTTCTGTACTAATTTTAAATCCAAATCCTGCACCACTTTCTTTTTTTTTAATATTTGGTTCTTTATTTTGATTATCTAAATCATCAATTTTTTTACCTAATTCTTCTAAATTTTTATTTTTATAATTCATTTGAAGCATCTTGTTCTTTTATCTCAATTGCTTTTTCAAGATCAACGGAAACTAATTGTGATACACCTTTCTCAGGCATAGTAACACCAAATAATCTATTTACTCTTGCCATTGTCATTCTATGGTGTGTTATTACTAAGAATTTTGTTGAAGAAGTTTTAGCTATTTCCTCCACTAATGAACAAAATCTATCAACATTAGTATCATCCAATGGAGCGTCAACCTCATCAAGTACACAAATGGGAGCTGGATTTGATAAAAATACAGCAAATAATAATGATAAGGCTGTAAGAGCTTGCTCACCTCCAGAAAGTAAATTTAGATTTTGTAATTTTTTTCCAGGAGGACTAGCAAATATTTCTAAACCAGCTTGAAGAGGATCTGACTCATCTGTAAACTTTAGATAAGCCTTTCCACCACCAAACAACCTGGTAAATAACTTTTGAAAATTTTCATTTACTATTCCATATGCAGCAAGTAAGCGTTGTCTACCTTCTGTATTCAGTGAGTCAATTGCTTCTCTTAGTTTTGCAATTGCACTTAAAAGGTCGCTTTGATCTTTCTTTATCGTATTAACTTTTTCTTCTAAATCTTTTGACTCTTGTTCTGCGAGAAGATTAACACCACCTAAACGTTCTTGCTCTCCAATTAGTCTCTCTAACTTTTTTTCTAAATTATCAGTCTCGCCTAAAACTTTATTTGGATTGATTTCTCCAATATTGTAAAGTTCTTCTAGATCTACACTCAATCTTTCTTTCACTTGAGTAGATAATAATTTAATTGCTTCATTAATAGTATTGATTTGACCTTCAGTTCTAATTCTCTCTTCTCTCAATTCATTTAATTTAATTTCCTCTAGTTTTAATTTCTTATTGATTTCATTAGAATTTTGCTCAGTTTGACGAAGTTGCTCAGCTATTTGCTCGTAAGAATTCTTATTTTCATCAATCAATTTTTGTATTTTTAATTTTTCACTTGATACATCTTCAGGAACGGATTGGAGATTTGATAATTCACCAATTAATGAACTTTGCCTTGAATTTAATTCTTCTATTCTTTGATTAGCTTTTGCAGAAATATCATTCCATTGTTTTTCTTCTGCACTCAATTGCTTTATTCTTCTATTTTTTAGTTGCTCTAATATAGCTTTAGTAGAATTATTTTGTTTACCTTTAGATACATATCCATCCCATCTCCAAATTTCGCCTAGTTTGCTTACTAATATTTGTCCTGGTTTTAAGTTTTTTTGAATTTCTAAAATATTTTCCTTATTTTCTATTAATCCAACAAATTCTAACTTCTTTTTCAAATTATCTGGAGCTTTGATTAGAGAGGAAAATTTTGTAATTTCTGAATTAAAGGAAGAATCTTCCATATCCAATTTTCTCCAAAAAATACTTTGTTCTTCATCGATAGATGCAATTAACTCATCTGAAAAAACTGCAGCAATTGCTTGTTCAAGACCATCTTCAAAGTCTAGATAATCAATTATTGGATTATTATTTTTTTTATTTGTACCATTTTCAGTATTTAAATCATCATCAGTTTGAATAAAAAGATCACCTTGTTGTTTTAACAGAATTGATTTTTCTTCCTGTACTCTTTCAAGATTCTGTTTTGCATCTTCGAATAAAAACTTCTCTCTATCAATATCATTTTTAATTTGCTCTATACGGACTTTCGTTTCATCTACTGCAATATTTGCTCTTTCAATTTCTTTTTCTTGATTTTCTAAACTAATTGAATATTTCTGCAGCTCAGCTGCAATCTTACTTTCTTGGAGTCTAAGGTTTGGAAGACTTTCTTGAACTTTTTCAAATTCAACATTTATTTGTGCTACAACTTGTGTTTGGTCATTGACAGCATTCGTTTCAGACTGAATTTTTTCATTGGCATTTTTTAATTTATCTTTTTCATCAATCCATTTCTTATAAAATAATCTTGCCCTTGCTTTAGTAATATCTTTTTGAATGTATTTGTATCTTTCAGCTTGTTTAGATTGTTTCTTTAATATTGTAAGTTGTTCATCTTGTGCTTTTAATACGTCCTTAACACGCTCTAAGTTATTTTCAGTAGCATTTAATCGTAATTCAGCTTCGTGTCTTCTTGAGTGAAGACCAGTAATTCCTGCAGCTTCTTCCAGTAATGTCCTTCTTTGTTCAGGTTTAGCTGCGATAATAGCTCCAACTCTACCTTGACTAACCATCGATGTTGAACGAGCACCTGTTGCTGCATCAGCAAATAGCAATTGTACATCCTTTAATCGCACCTCCTTGCCATTAACTCTATATTCTGAACCTTCACCTCGCCAAATTCTTCTAGTTACTTCAATGGTATCATTTTCATTGAAAATACTTGGTGCTTTTCTTGCTTTATTATCTAAATCTATAGTAACCTCGGCAATATCCCATGCTGGTCTATCATCTGTTCCATTAAAGATTACATCGTCTAATTCACTTCCTCTCATTTGTTTTGGAGAAAGTTCACCCATAACAAACCTAAAAGCCTCTACAAGATTCGATTTACCACATCCGTTTGGACCAACAATACCTGTTAAGCCATTTTCAATTAAAATTTCTGTTGGTTCAACAAAAGACTTAAAGCCTTTGACCTTAAGGGTCCTAAAATTAATCATCAACTATTGTGATAATATTTTATCGATGATTTGTCTAAACTCTTTTATGTTTTTATTCCCGGAATATAAAACTCCATTAACTATGAATGACGGTGTGGAGCCTATTTTATATTCTCTTTGCGCTTCCATTACACCTTCAAGTAATTGATTCTCTAAATCCACATTACTCAAACATGCATCAAAATCTTCTTGTTGCATACCGCCACTTTGCATGATTTTATATAACTCAGATCTTGTTTTGGAATGATCTCTATTAACCCAACTATTTTGAAGTTTATAAAGCCCATTCATATAATCGTATCTTACATCTTCGGGGACACATCTTAAAATCATACTTCCAGCAAGAGCCGGATAATTAAAGGGAAAATCACGAAAAATAAACTTAACTTTACCAGTATCAATAAACTCTTTTTTTAATTCTGCTAGAGTATCATTATGAAAATCTGCACAGTGACTACAAGACATTGAAGCATATTCTATAATTGTGATTGGAGCATTTTCTTCTCCAATATAAAAATCATTATCTTTAACATCTAGTATTGAATTTTCAGCTGCTTTGGCATTAATAAAAAGTAGTGATAGTATAATAGAAGTTAATAAAATTCTAATTTTAATCATTTGTCCTCAGTTGTAATTTTATTACCTAAATTTAATAGCGATTTTTTCAAATCTGAATTTTGAAACTCTTTAACGTTTTCTTCAACAAATCTTATGTCATCTTTGTTTATTTGTTTTTTATTACTTTGTTTCATATACGTATGTTTAAGTATGTAATTTTGATGAATTCTCAAGTCCATTATAGCTTTATAGCCAAAATAAGTATTAATTTTTTCAATTATAGTGTCCTTAAAGTGTTGAAACTCAATGGCTGCGGCCGGTGCAACACTCACATTTAGATAATTTTTATATACCGTCTCACCTAAATCATTTTCAAAATCACGCACCCTTGAAACATTTAACGGCTCTGAATATTCTTTAAAATAACTACCAGCAATTTCAGGCCATTTGGAGTTAATTACAAATTCTGTACGATTATATTTAGAGGAAAATTTTCTATTTACCTTCCTCAGAGTATCGCCAATAGATTGTGGAACAAATGTTCTTTTTTGTTTTAAATTTTTTTTGTCCATATGCATAAATAATTTATAGTACCTAAATATGAAAGCAATATGTTTAAACACGAAACACAAGTAATAAAGTTTTTACTTCAATGGTATTCTATGAATGCCAGAAAACTACCATGGCGGAAGAAAAATAATCTAAATTTACCTCATCCATACTTTGTGTTTGTAAGTGAATATATGCTTCAACAAACAACAGTAAATACCGTAAAAAATAAATTTAATGAATTTATTTTAAAATGGCCTTCACTAAATAAATTAGCGCAAACTTCAGAGCCAAATATCTTGAAATTCTGGTCAGGTCTTGGTTATTATTCAAGAGCGAGAAATTTATTAAAGTCTGCAAAAATAATTAAAAATAATTTTAAAAATAACATACCACAAACTTATGATGAACTCATCCAACTTCCTGGTATTGGAGATTACACTGCAAAAGCAATTCTTGGAATAGGATATAATAAATCAGTGATGCCACTTGATGCTAATATTGAGAGAATTTTGGTTAGGTTACATGCTATCGATAAACCAATTAATAAAGTAAAAAATAAACTTAAAGATTTGGGAAATAAATTCATCTCAGATAAATATTCTTCAAACTTAATTCAGTCTTTTATGGATTACGGATCAGAGATCTGCCTTCCACGAAACCCTAAATGTAATATTTGTGGAATTAATAAATTTTGCCAATCATATAAAAAGAATTTACAGCAAAAAATTCCTTTTAAACAAAAAAAGAAAAATAATAAGCCAATAAAGTACACAAGAGCTTACGTAATTGTGAATGAAAAGAATGAAATCCTAGTACGAAGTAGACCAAATAAGGGAATGTTGGCCTCTATGCTTGAAGTACCAAATGATGTCTGGGTAAAAAATAAAAAATTGCTAACTACCGATCAAGACATACAAAAAATAAAAACAAAATTACAATCTAAAGGTTCATTTGAATATTCATTTAGTCATTTTGATTTAGAAACAGAAATTTTTTATGGAAATGTTAAAAAAGCAAAATTATCAAAAAGTAATTGGATAAAGAAATCATCTTATTCTAGTTCTAGAATGCCAACTGTTATGAAAAAAATAGTAGATATAGTAGTATAATTATGCAAAGAATTTTTTTGCGTTCATAAAAATTTTATACCCATCACCAAATTTTTTAGAAGTACTGTTTTGCCAATTAGGAACATGATAATGATAAAATGCTCTTTCTGGGTGAGGCATCATTGCAAGAACATTTCCATTTTGATTTGTTAACGCAGCTATATCATCTTTAGATCCATTAGGATTAAAGGGAAACTGACCTTTTGCTAATTTTTTATGGTTATTAATGTATTGTAAGCCAATAAGGTTATTAGCTTTGATACTTTTAAGTAGATTAATAGGTATCATGAATTGTCCTTCTTGATGGGCGACAGGCAAGTTCAAGATACTAATATTTTTTAGCCATGGTGATTTATTATTATTTACTTTTACATCAACCCATCGACACTCATAGCTCCCAGATTTATTTTCAATCATTGCAACTTCTGGATCTTTTTTATTTAGGCTTGGAACTAATCCAAGATTAATTAATATCTGGCATCCATTACAAATGCCTATAATTAATTTATCTTTTAATGAAAAATCTATTAGCTGATCATACAAATTGGTCAGAATTTTTTTCGCCATTGCATTTCCTGAGCCTGTATCATCGCCATACGAAAAACCACCAGGTATTGCGAATACTTGATAGTTATCAAGTTGTTTAGGATTTTGTATTAGATCATTAATATGAACAATTTTTCCTTTGAAGCCTACTACTTCAAATGCATGTAGTGTTTCATTTTCACAATTAATACCATAACCTGATAAGACTAATACGTTCATAACCCTTTAATATTTTGTTTGTATGACTTAGCAAAATCTGAAATTTTACCTCTAATAATTTTTTTGTTATCTTTAAACTCAACTACATCTGAGCCCGTACATTTGCCAATAATTGTATAATCAGAACCTTTAAATATTTTTTTATAATTGGCTAACTTATTTTTTTTTATGGAAACAAGAATTCTACTTTGTGTTTCAGAAAATAAAAATTGGTCAACTGAGATTTTATTTTTTAGTTTTAAATCAATGGTTAAACCTTTCTTTGAAGCAATTGCCATCTTGGTAACTGCAATTCCAATTCCACCTAAATCTATTCCAATTGCAGAATTTATAATTCCTAGTTTATTAGCTTTTTCAAAATTTCTATATGTGCGAAGTGCATCTTTGCTATTTACAACTGGATTTTTTGCTTTTTCATAACCTATAATTTTGGAATAAACACTATCCTGTAATTCATTACGGGTATTTCCTAAAACTAAAAGTATATCATCATCATCGGGTGTCATTTTTGTTAAGTGTGAAATTTTATCTACCACTCCAATAGAAGAAATCAGCAATGTTGGAGGTATTGAAATTTTTACTGATTTTCCAGTTTTATCAAAACCTTTAAAATCATTAAACATACTATCTTTTCCTGAAATAAAAGGTGTTTGGTAAGCAACTGCATAATCATAACAAGCTTTTGCTGCTTCTTTCAATTGATATAAGCGGTCAGGTTCATCCGAGCTGCACCAACAAAAGTTATCAAGAATTGCAATTTTTTTTGAGTTGGCACCACTTACAATTAAATTTTTATATGCTGTATCAATAGAGCACCCAGCCATATCATAAGGATTTGTTTCGGCGTACTGAGGATATGCAGCTTGAGAAAGAGCTATTGATTTTTCATCATCAAATAGAGGTTTAATAGCAGTAGCATTTCCAAAAACTCTACCTTCGCCTTGTAATGGTTTTATAATAGAGGTAGCTTGTACTTCGTGATCATATTGCGTGGCTATAAATTCTTTTGATACAATATTTGGACTAGAGAGAAGTTTATGTAGCTTATCTATCAAAGAACTTTTCTTAATTATTTTTTTCTTTTCTTTTTTAATTTTTGGAAAAGATGTTTTTAAATTTAATTTTGGATAACCTTCATGAAGAAATTCCATATCTAAATTGAGAATTTCAGTTTTATTGTATTTTACTATGGCTTTTTCTTTTTTAATAAACTTACCAATTATTGTTGCTTCCACACCTCTTGCATTAAATCTATTTATAACTTTTTTTACGTTCGCTGGAGGTACTGCTAGTGTCATTCTTTCTTGCGATTCAGAAACCCAAATCTCCCAAGGATATAATCCATTATATTTGAGAGGAACTTTTTCAAGATTAACTATAAAACCACCACTCTCTTTTGCCATTTCTCCAATTGATGATGATAATCCTCCAGCTCCATTATCTGTTATGCTCGAGTAAAGATTTTCATCACGCAATTCTCTAATGATCACATCAGACATTTTCTTTTGTGTTATAGGATCACCAATTTGTACTGCAGAAACTGGACTATTAGGATCTAATTCCTCCGATGAAAATGTTGCACCGTGAATACCATCTTTTCCTACTCTGCCTCCAGCCATTAGTATGATATCCCCTGGATTAGCTTTCTTCTTATGTGATAATTTTCCTTTAATTTTTTTTGGAATAATCCCAACTGTTCCACAAAATACAAGTGGCTTTCCTGCAAACCGGTCATCAAAATATACATTGCCTTGAGGAGTAGGAATACCCGAACAATTTCCTCCAACTCTAACACCACTTATAATACCCTTCGCAATAAAATTTGCTGGAAGCATTGGATCCTTATTTTTTTGACGATACAATTGATATTTCTTATTCGGGTCTGCTAAATAATATGCATACGTATTCGCTATAGGTTTTGCTCCTTTCCCAAACCCAAGACAATCCCTATTAACACCAACAATTCCAGTGATTGCACCACCAAATGGATCTAAGGCTGAAGGTGTATTATGTGTTTCAACTTTATGACAAATAATCCAATCTTTATTAAATTCTATTCCACCAGCATTATCCGTAAAAAGAGAAACACAAAAATTATCTTTTCTTAATTGAATAATTTTTTCAGTAGCGCCTTTAATATATTTTTTAAATATACCTTCTTGAATATCATCAATTTTAGCTGAAAATATTTTGTGTTTACAGTGCTCGGACCATGTCTGAGCTAATGTTTCAATTTCTACATCTGTTGGTTTACGTTTTATAGTGGAAAAATAATTTCTTATGGTTTTTAAAGATTCTAGATCTAAGCCAAGTGTTCCTCTTCTAGATTTATCATTTTCTTCAATACCAAGTTTACCAATGAGGCTGAGATTATAATCAGAAATATCTAAATTAATTTCTTTTTTACTATATTTTTTTTTCGGTAATTTTACCTTTTCTATTTTGAACTGATTTTTTTTAAAATTATTTAAATATTGTTTAAATGGATAAATCTTAATTGTTTGAATTAAGGGATTTGCTTCATTTTTAGATATTTTGGTAATATCTTCTTTTCTTCCTTTTATTAAAATAATTTTTGTTGAACCAAGTTCAAAGCTTTTAAAACTACTTTTTAGATTATCTTTGATTATTTCTTTTACAGTTGTAGCTATATTATCAGTTACACCTGGTAAAAATTTTATTTCTACAACCCAGTTGAAATTACAATAACTAGATAAAACCTTATTTACATTTTTTTTTGTTAATATTGTTTGAGAAACGTCATTAGAAATAAGTTTACTTATTTTAGTAAACTTTTGATCATCAAGATTTCTTGAAAAGAAATATCCATCTATAATTTTGATGGATTTATTATTGTGTTCTTTTTGTAGTGAACTTTCTTTCCCTGTCTTCTCAATGGAGAGAATTTGAATTGTATTTGTCATTATGAGTACGAATCAACTTAATTTACTATATTAATAGTTTACTCGTTAACGATTCGTTTAAAACTAATTAAATATGACAACATATAAAGAAGCAGGTGTTGATATAGAAAATACAGATGCCCTTGTTGAAGATATTTCTGAGCTAAGCAAATCAACTAACAGAAACGGAAATTTTGATAAAATTGGTGGATTTGGTGGTATTTTTGATCTTAAAAATTGTGGATATGAAGATCCTTTATTGGTCTCTGGTACAGATGGCATAGGGACAAAAATATTACTAGGGATTGAAACTGACATTTTAGATGGTTTGGGTCATGATCTTGTTGGTATGTGCCTTAATGATATTCTTTGCCACGGTGCAGAGCCATTATTTTTTTTAGATTATTATGCTTCTTCCAAGATTGATAAAAATTCTTTTTTAAAAATTATGAAAAGCATCACTGAAGCTTGTAAGATAAATAATTGTTCTCTTATTGGTGGTGAAACAGCAGAGATGCCTGGGCTCTATAAAAAAGATGATTTTGATTTTGCTGGATTTTGTGTTGGTGCAGTGGAGAGAAAAAAAATTTTACCTAAAAGAAATCTCATGAAAGAAGATGATCTTATATATGGGATTAGATCTTCGGGTTTTCACTCAAATGGATATTCTCTCATTAGAAAGGTTTTAAAAGATAAAAATATAGATTTACAAAAAAAAACAGAATTTAAATCATCTTACGAAACAAATGCAGCAGCCTTAATGGCTCCAACAAAATTATATTTTCCTTTTTTAAAAAATATTTTAACAACAAATCTTATCAACGGTATTTCGCATATAACAGGCGGAGGTATTGTTGGTAATGCACCAAGAATGCTATCTGAAAATTTATCAGCAAGGATTGATAAAAAATTTATTTGTGATGAAGAAATTTTTCAATGGTTTCAAAGTTTAGCTAACATTTCAGAAGAAGAAATGTTCAAGACCTTTAATTGTGGATTAGGTTTGATAATGACTATTTCAAAAAATAATTACAAAGAATTTGAACAATTAATAAAAGATGAAAATTTAGATATTTTTGAAATTGGGAAAATAGAAGTTAACAAATCATCAAGGTGCACAATTAGTTGAAAAAATTACAAGTTGCTATTTTCATATCGGGAAGAGGTTCCAATTTAGAATCACTAATACAATCATCATTGAAAAAACAAAGTTTAGTAGAGGTTCAATTAGTAGTCTCTAATAACTCCAAAGCAAAAGGTTTAACTATTGCCAAAAAAAATAAAATTCCATTCATACATTTTATTCCAAGAAAAAATTTTGAAAACAGAGTCATGAAGTATCTAAAAAATATAGATATCATTTGTTTGGCTGGTTTTATGCAAGTTTTAGACTCAATATTTGTCAGGCAGTGGCGATCGCGATTAATCAATATTCATCCATCTTATCTTCCAGCTTTCAAAGGCTTAAATGCTCAAG
>CACIQI010000014.1 GCA_902588745.1 uncultured Alphaproteobacteria bacterium
AAAACTTTTAGATATGGTTGAAAATTGGGTTGGCAAAGATATTTCTGGTCATCCAGTTTGGAATATTAGATCTAAAACACCTCAGACAGCTAGGATGACAGTTCCATGGCACCAAGATTCTGCTTATTTAAAAGATGGAGCAGAAAAAACCACTCAGCCTGCTGCGTGGATTCCATTTCTAGATGTAAATAAAAATAATGGATGCATGCAAGTTGTTCCTGGAGGACATAGACCTGAAAGAGTTTTAAATCATAAATTAGAAAAGAAAGATGGTTCAGTAAAAGATTCTTGGTATTTATTTATTGAAGACAAAGATATTCCAGAAGAGAAAGTCGTTACTTGTGAAATGAAGGCTGGTTCAGTTTTATTTTTACATCAATTAGTTCCTCATCGATCACTTGAAAATTTATCTGAGGATGTAAGGTGGAGCGTTGACCTACGATTTCAAAATCCAAAAGATGAAGCTGGTTTTCATACTGGTTTGGTTGATCCAATCATAATGAGAAAATCAGAAGACCCAAGCTATACAGCTGATTGGGATTCTTGGTTTAAAGGTTATGAAGAACAACACACTAAATTTAGAGGGACTTCAAAAAAAGACCAATTTGACTCCACAGTTGATGGGTCATGGTTAGATCGTTGGGATAATTAATTTAATTATCAAGCATGGAAGTTAATCTCGATGATTGGTACAGACCAGAAGTCGACAGAAAAAAATTAAAAGCCTTAAGTAAAAGAAGAGATCTACCTGGACTAATCCATTTCTTCTTTTATTTTTTATCTTTATTTATTTCAGGATATTTAGCATACATTACTTTAGGTACGTGGTGGACATATCTATTCTTTTTTATTTATGGTACGATTTATGCGTTCAGTGTAGCGAACTGGCATGAAACTGTTCATCGAACTGCATTCAAGACTCGTTGGATAAATGAATTTTTTTATCACATCAGTTCTTTCATGTGTGACTTTGAAGGTTTTAGATGGCGTTGGAGCCATACTTTCCATCATTCAAAGACATTACAAACAGAAGATGATTATGATCACGAAATACAAGTATCAAGACCGATAGAATTATTTGCATTCTTTTTGAATTTTATACCTCTTACAGATTTATTATACCCACATAAATTAATTAAGTTTGAAGTTCTAAAACATGCTTTTGGAAAATTCACTCCAGTTATTGATGTAACCGCACCTAAAGAAGAAAAGAAAAAAATTCTTTGGAACTCAAGATTATATGTCTTTATTTGGTTATCGGTCATTGCATATTCTTTTTATACAGGTTCTTTTTTACCAATAATTTATATTATTTTACCAACTTATATTGGGAAGCCAATTTGGTTTGCTGTAAATGTGACTCAACACCTAGCTGCTAAAGTTGACACAAAAGATCACCGCTTAAGCACTTACTCTGTGAGAATAAATCCAATATTAAGTTTTTTATATTGGCATATGGAATATCATTTAGAACATCATATGTTTCCCATGGTGCCTTCATACAATTTAAAAAAATTACGAAAAGAAATTGATAAAGAATTACCACAACCGTTTACGAGTCTTTTTGATTTTTATAAAAAAGTTTTGCCAGCTGTCATAGCTTTGGCTACTGATCAAAATAAATATTATAAAGTGAAGTTAAATAATTAAACTACCAAGAACCAGAATTTTCCATAGACTTCCATGGTTCTTGTTCAGGTAAAGATTCCCCTTCTTGTAAGATCTCAATGGAAATTCCATCAGGGGATCGAACAAAAGCCATATGTCCATCACGAGGTGGTCTATTAATTGTGACGCCGTTGTTCATTAATTTTTCACACACTTCATAAATATTGTTAACACTGTAAGCTAGATGACCAAAATTTCTTCCCCCAGAATATTTTTCTGGATCCCAATTGTATGTTAATTCAAGAAGACCGGTCCTTTCATCACTATTTTCAGCGGCTAAAAATATTAAGGTGAAACGACCTTTTTCGTTTTCAACTCGTCGTACTTCTTTTAATCCAAGTTTGTTGCAATAAAAGTCTAGCGAAGCATCAATATTCTCAACCCTCACCATTGTGTGTAAATATTTCATATAAACTAATAAATATTAACACAATTTTAAATTTATTTTCAATTGTTATTTTACCTATTTCACGTAAGATAAAACACAAATAGGGAGGAATTAATGAAAAAGAAAAAAGATTTAAAAATCTCTAGACGTACAGTAATGAAGGGTGCTCTTGCTGCTGGTGCAATGATGTCAGCAGGATCTATTCCTTCAAAACTATTTGCTGGAGAATTTAATATTCCTGATCCACTAAAACCATTACCAACAACAGGTGGTAATATGCGATGGATTGATAGTGGTGACATGAAAGGTGTCTTTTGGAAAAAACTTTTTCCAGAATATGCAGCTTCAAGAGGTATCACTATTGAATATGATGGTTTGCCATGGAAAGAAATAAATAAAATTGTTCCAATAGCTATAAGAAATGGAACTGTTCATGATGTATTCCAATTACCTTTAGGAATGGATCCAGGTGTTGCTGTATCTGAAGGTTGGGTTCAACCTTGGGATGATTACATTGAAAACCTAGATGAATGGTTAGCAAATTTCCCTGCTGGAGTTTATTTACCTGGTGTCAACCAATTCAATGGAAAGACATATGGTTTATGCTTAACAGCTAACAAAAGAACAGGAACTTGTCTTCTCTATAGTGAAAAATATATGAGTGAAGCTGGTTATGATCCTCAAGCTGGTCGTATGACATATTCTGAAATCAGAGATGCTGCAAAAAAAATTACTAAAAGAGGTAATGGTCAGTATTATGGTTGGATTATTGGTGGAAACCAAGTTAATCGATGGGAAGATGTTGTTCACACTTTTGGTCAAGTAGCTGGAGCACATGGAGGAAGAGGTGGCTTTACAAATAGACACATTAATTTCCAAAATGGTAAATTCCAAATTGCTTCTGATCAATATATGGAAGCAGTTGAATTACTTCTTCAATTAAAATCTGATGGAAGTGCTTTCCCTGGTGTCATGAGTATGAACGCTCCTCAAGCTAGAGCTCTTATGCCTCAAGGTGCAGCAGGAATGATATTCCAAGGTCCTTGGTGTATTGGAGTTTGGGGTAGAGATGCTCCAGAGTGGAAATACGGTATTGCTAGTGAGCCTGTTCCAGATGGAAAAAAAGCTCAACCACTTTATATTGCAGAGGGTGGATCAAATACGCTTTGGTTAAGTGCTAATAGTACAATGGGACCATTTGCTGGTGACCTAATTAGATTTATGGGAACCGAGCAAGGTCAAATTTATTGGGCACAAACTGTTGGTGCAGCAGATCCTGCTGTTAATCCAGAAGCAGTTGCAAAAGCTGGTTTGACTGGACCATCAGCTCAAGCACTTGCAATGTTTGCTGAAAATCTACTTGTTGGACCAAATCCAATAGTTAGAAATAAAGATGTAGGTGTTGTAGCTGCTAAGTCTAGAGTTCCAGATCCATCTTTAGCTTTAGTTATTCAAGGGCTATATACTGGACAACTTAAAGGTGTCGAAGCACAACTAAAAGATTGTAACCAGAGATATGAAGATGCGCTTGATCAAGCAGTTGAAGATGCAAGGGCAGATGGTGCTAACGTTACTCGTGATGATTGGGTGTTCCCAAATTGGGATATCAACTCCAATTATGGCGCGTCAAAATATAGCGAACTTTAATATCAATTATTAAAAGGCGAGTTTATACTCGCCTTTTTATCATGAATAAAAAATCTTTATCCAAACAAATATATGATGCGAGATGGTGCTATGTATTTGTTTTACCATGTTTAATTTTAACAGGAATGTTTGTCATTTATCCGATTGGCATGTCTTGGTATTTTTCTTTATTAGATTGGAGTGGCTTTACAAAAGAGGCAAAATTTATTGGTCTCCAAAATTATTATGAAGCAGTAAATGATCAATTTTTTTGGGATGCATTTATTCGTTCTTTTATTTTTATGTTTGGAACAGTTCCAGTAAAAATTGTTTTAGGATTTATAATTGCAGTATTTTTAAATAATCAAGTTTTGAAACTAGCTCCTTTTTTTCGAACTGTAATTTTTATGCCTGTTGTTACTGCAATTGCAATTATTGGTATTGTAATGACCTTTGTCTTCAGTCCTTTTAATGGACCTGCAAATAAATTTTTAATGTCTACTAATTTAACTTCTGCTCCAATTGATTTTCTTGGAAACCCAGATACGGTGCTTCCGACTGTAATGGGAGTATATGTTTGGAAATGGTTAGGCATAACTATGATGTATTGGCTTGCTGCTTTACAAACAGTTCCACAAGATGTTTACGATGCTGCAAAAATTGATGGTGCTGAGGGATACAGATTATGGATACATATTATTTTACCAATTGTACTACCTTTTGCTATTGTCATTATTCTTGTGGAGGCAGTTGGAGCGCTAAATGTTTTTCCTTTAATTGAAACTATGACGGCTGGAGGACCATTCTTTAGTAGTGAAGTTATGGAAATATATATTTTTAGAACAGCTTTTGTAACTGACTCTGGCACAATGCCTCGGCTTGGATACGCTTGTGCTGCAGGAGTATTTTGGGGTGTTGCTGTTTTATTTATCACAGTGCTTCAAGGATTATGGATGAGGAGAACTCGAAGAATATGAGTAGATACTTAAATTTTATTGCTGAAAAAAACCAAGTTAAATATTTAATTATAACAATAGCTTTTATTATTTTCTCTTTCTTTTGGATCTATCCATTACTATGGGTACTTTCAGCCTCTTTCAAAACTGATTTTGAAATTTGGGGTGGTTTAGGGTTGATCCCTGACCGGCTTGTTTGGGAAAATTTTGAAAGAGCATGGTTTGGTGCAAATATGGGTAGGTATTTTTTTAATACCCTTATTATTACAGTTGTTTCGGTAATTATAGTTGTCGTAACAACTGGTATGTTTGGTTACGTAATTGGAAGATATTCTTTTCCAGGAAAAAAAATACTTATTGGAATTTTAATTGGTACAATTTTTATTCCTCAAGGTTACACAATTATTCCTGTTTTTGATTTATTAAATAATTTAAATATTTCTAAAAACTTAATTGGACTAACACTCGCAACAGCAGGACACACCCCTGTAATTTATATTTTATTGTTTGCAGGATATTTTTCAAGAGTTCCTGTAGAGCTTGAAGAAGCAGCTAAAATGGATGGAGCGGGTTTTGTTCGAACATTTATTTCAATTATGTTACCTTTAACAAAACCAGTAGTAGCCACAGTTTCTATTCTACAAGTTTTACATGCATGGAATGACTTTTTATTACCAGTCGTCATCACATTAGGTAATCCTGATATACGAACACTATCCGTAGGTGTCTACGCTTTTAAAGGTGAATACTTTGTCGATTGGTCTGGTATGGCAGCTGCGTCTGTTATAACTATTTTACCTATAATTATTTTATTTTTGTTTATGCAAAAATATTTTGTTGAAGGCGTTCAAGGAGCTGTAAAAGGGTAAATATGAAAAGGCCAAATATTTTATTAATAACTTCTGATCAACAGCATCACGATACTATCGGAAAATTTAATTCAAAAATACAAACACCGTATTTAGATAAGCTTTGTGATGAGGGAATGAATTTTACAAGAGCTTATTGTCCATCACCAGTTTGCACGCCGTCAAGAGCAAGTATTATTACTGGCCAATATCCGTCTTCTCATGGAGCTTGGACAATTGGTGTTAAATTAGATGAAGAAGTAGAAACTATTGGAGAACTTTTATATAAAAATGGATATTCAACTGGGTTAATAGGTAAAGCACATTTCCAGCCATTAACTTCAGTTCCAGGTCAGGAGTCTATAGAAGGACAACCAACTTTAAGAGATTTAGAATTTTGGAAAAATTTTAAAGGACCTTGGTATGGCTTTGAACATATTGAGCTAGCACGTAATCATGCAGATGAAAGTCATGTAGGTCAACATTATGCAATTTGGATGGAACAAAACGGTCTTAGTGATTGGAAAGAATATTTTCAACCAGTGCCTGGTGAAACTTCTAAATATGCTCCTCCTATTGCTCGTGAATATGATTACTGGGCGAGACCGGATAGGGTTTGGAAGTTAGACGAAAAACATCACTACACAAACTGGACAGCTGAAAGATCAATTGAATTTTTAAATCAACAAAAAGATGACAAGCCATTTTTTCTTTGGACAAGTTTTCAAGATCCACACCCACCATATGTATTAAGTGAACCATGGGCATCAATGTATAATCCAGAAGACATGTCACCTGGAACGTTAAAAGAAGGTGAGCACGAATTAAATCCACCACATTTTGGAAAAACACAAACGACAAATCCTGATTTCGAAAATTGGCATTCACCATTTAATGCTCATGGATGCATGAGTCATCTGTATCCAATGGAAGAATTAAAAAAAGACATGGCAATTTATTATGGCATGGTTAGTTTTATGGATAAAAATATTGGTAGAATAATTAATAAGTTAGATCAAATGGGTGAACTTGATAATACCATAATTATTTTTACTACTGATCATGGTCACTTTATAGGACAGCATGGTTTAATTGCTAAAGGACCATTCCACTATGAAGATATGCTCCGTTTACCATTTATTGTTAGATGGCCAGATAAAGTTCCTCAAAATTCATCATCTTCATCTTTATTAAGTTTAGTTGATCTTGCACCAACATTTTTAAAAGTAGCGGGCATTGATATACCAACTCAAATGCAAGGAGTAGATCAAACGGATGTATTTTATGGTAATAAGGAAAGTATACGTTCACATATATTTGTTGAAAATAGACATAATCCAAGAATGCCACATTTAAAAACTTACATAAATGATAATTATAAAATTTCTATTTACCGAGAGGCTAACTACGGTGAACTTTTTGATTTAGAAAATGATCCAAACGAATATAATAATTTATGGGATAATACGAACGCACAAACATTAAAAAAAGATTTATTATTTAAGTTTGCGCAAGCCACATTAAAAGATGAAACATCAAAAATGAAAAGAGTTTCAGGCGCTTAATTAAGAAAGGATAAAGATGAGAATTTTATACGTAGACATAGACTCTTTAAGACCTGATCATTTAGGATGTTATGGTTATCATAGAAATACATCTCCTACGATTGACTCAATAGCAAAAGAAGGAGTCAAGTTTACAAATTTTTATTCAACTGACACACCATGCCTACCTAGTAGAACTGCTTTGTTCGGTGGCAATTTTGGTTTCAAAACTGGAGTTGTTAATCATGGTGGTGAATTCTCTGACATTGCTCCTAGAAAAAATATTTGGAATAGAGAATTTAAAGGCGGTTTAAGAGGAGAATATGCTTTTACATCTCTTGGAAAAGTTCTGCGAGATGCAGGATATTATACAGCAAGTATTAGTCCTTTTCCTGAAAGACATACGGCCTATCAAGTTTGGTTTGGTTTTACCGAAACATATGACACTGGAAAAGGTGGCTTAGAAAATGCTGATGAAGTCTACCCTGTTATAAAAAAGTGGTTAGAAAATAATGGAGAAAAAGAAAATTGGTTCTTACATGTAAATATGTGGGATCCTCATACTCCGTATGATACGCCTGAAGACTTTGGAAATCCTTTTAAAGATGATCATATCGAAGAATGGGTGACAGAAGAATTAATTCATAAACAAAGGAATAGTTTCGGACCGCATAGCGCTAGAGAAGTTCCAGGATTTGATGAAGATCTTGGAGGAAAGTATACAATGGGAGTGGGCGAAATTAAAAACACTTCTGATGCTAAAGAGCAAATTGATGCATATGATACTGGAATTAAGTACGCTGATTTTTATTTAAATAAAGTTTTTGAAGACTTAAAAAAAATGAACCTTTGGGATGATACAGCAATAATTATTTCGGCAGACCATGGAGAAAATCAAGGCGAATTAAATGTTTGGGGAGATCACCAAACAGCTGATCATATAACTAATAGAGTCCCATTAATAATTAGATGGCCGGGGATAACAGATACAAATAAAGGAAGTACTGTAGAGAATAAATTTTATAATTTAGATTTAACTTCAACTATTTCTCAAATTACTTCATCTTCTCAACCTGATAGATGGGATGGTATTAATTTCACTGAAAATTTAACTAATAGTAAATCATCAAATGGAAGAGATTATTTAGTTATTAGTCATGGCGCTTGGAGTTGTCAAAGATCTGTAAGATGGGATAATTGGTTATTGATAAGAACGTACGACACTGGATTAAAAGATTTTCCAAAATATATGCTTTTTGATATTGAAAAGGATCCACATGAGTTGAATAATCTCGCAGATCAACATAAAGATCTCGTAGCGCATGGAATGTTTTTAATCGATGAGTGGATTGAGGAAAATATGTATGAGGCTGATAGAGGAGATCCACTTCAAGGTGTAATTAGAGAAGGCGGCCCTCATCATGCAAATATTTATTCAAAAGTCTGGAATACATATGTTGAGCGTCTAGAAAAAACAGATAGAAAAAAACATGCTGACAATCTTAGGAAATATAAAGGAAAACCTTTTAGTAAATAAATCTAAATCATAATGAATATTAAATCTAAACCAAACATCATCGTATTTTTTACAGATCAACAACGCTGGGACACTTCTGGTTTACATGGCAATCCATTATCATTGATGGAGAACTTTGATCATTATGCAGTCGAAGGTACACATCTATATAATTCATTTACATGCCAACCAGTTTGTGGACCTGCAAGAGCTTCATTACAATCAGGAATGTATGCAACAAAAACTGGATGTTTTAAAAATAAAATACCTTTAAAAAAAAATATTAAAACTCTTGCAAAATATTTATCAAAAGAAGGTTATGCCACTGGATATATTGGAAAATGGCATCTCGGCTCTTCTGAACCAGTTAAAAAAGAGGATAGAGGTGGTTATGATTATTGGTTAGGATCAAATCTATTAGAATTTACATCTGATGCTTATGAAACATATGTTTATGATGGACAAAATAAAAAAGTATTTCTTCCAGGATATAGAGTTGATGCAATAACTGATGCAGCTATAAATTTTATAAAACTTAATCAAAAAAAACCATTTTTTCTTTTCGTTTCTCTTATTGAGCCACATCACCAAAACAATACAGATGATTATCCACCACCTATTGGATACAGAGAAAAATATACAGGCAAGTGGTCTCCTCCAGATCTTTCATCTCTGGTTGGATCTTCTCCTCGACATTTAGGAGGTTATTATGGAATGGTGAAGAGAATAGATGAAGCTTATGGAAGAATGATTGATGTTATTAAAAGCTTAAAATTATTTGATGATAGTGCAATTATTTTTACATCAGATCATGGAAATAATTTTAAAACACGAAATAGAGAATATAAACGTTCATGTCATGAAAGTTCAATACGGGTTCCTACTTCTTTAATTGGAAATGTTTTCCAACAAGGTGGACGAATAAAAGAACTAACCAATATATTAGATATTCATGCAACAATATTAGATTTGGCAAAAGTAAAAAATACCTCTCATTGTGATGGTAGTTCAGTATTGCCCTTAGTAAATAAAACATCAAAAAAATGGGAAAACGAAATTTTTGTTCAAATAAGTGAGAGTCAATTAGCTAGAAGTTTAAGAACTGAAAAATGGAAATATTGTATTGCTGATCAAGACTCTAATGGGAGTGATAAACCTTCATCTAATCAATACACAGAAACAAATTTATACGATCTTGATGCTGATCCGTATGAATTAAATAACTTAATTGGTATTAGTACTTATGATGAAATAGTAACCTCCTTAAGAAAAAGGATTAAAAGTAAAATTAAAAAAGTTGAAAATACAACAACTAAAATTACAAAAGCTAAAAATGTAAATAATCCTGGTCAAATGGGATTAAATCCTGATTCTTTTCATAGATTAAAGAAAAAACTTTAATAATTATTTTTTTCGTATTAGTCTGGTATTTATGAAAACAGTTTTTCTTTTATTTGATTCATTAAATAAAAGAATGTTAAATTCTTATGGTGGTAAATATATTGAAACACCAAATTTTAACAGATTAGCAAAAAAATCAGTTCAATTTAATAATCATTATATTGGTAGTATGCCCTGTATGCCGGCAAGACGTGATATGCATTCAGGTCGATTAAGTTTTCTTCACCGTGCATGGGGTCCTTTAGAACCATTTGATAATTCATTTCCAGAAATCTTAAGACTAAATAATACGTATACCCATCTTGTGACTGATCATTATCATTACTTCGAAGATGGTGGCGCAACCTATCATAATAGATTTAACTCATGGGATTTTATTAGAGGACAAGAGAGTGACCCGTGGAAAGCCATGGTTCAACCACCACTTGAAAAATTAAGAGAAAAATATCATCAATCACAATTAAATTTAACTGATAGAGAAACAGGTTATTATCATTACGCAATCAATAGTGAATTTATTAAAGAAGAAAAAGATTTTCCTTCAGTTAAATGTTTTGAATCTGGTTTAGACTTTATAAATATTAATAAAGATTCTGATAATTGGTTTCTTCAACTCGAAACTTTTGATCCTCACGAACCTTTTTTTGCGCCAGAGCGATTTAGAGAAAAACTAAAAACAAATTATACTGGCCCAAGATTAGATTGGCCTCAGTATGATAGAGTGAAAGAAACAGATGATGAGGTTGCAGAGTTAAAAGCCAATTACATTGCTTTAGTTGGTCTATGTGATTATTTACTTGGTACGGTTTTAGATTATTTTGATGAAAATAATTTATGGAATAACACTGCATTGATTTTAACTACGGATCATGGTTTCATGCTTGGAGAACATGATTGGTGGGCTAAAAACAGAATGCCTTTGTATAATGAAATTGCAAATATACCTTTTTATTTTTATCACCCGGAATACAAACAATATTCGGGCGAGCAAAGAAATGTTGTAACTCAAAATATTGATTTGATGCCAACATTCATGACAATGCATGGTCATAATCTTCCTAAAGAGGTTAAAGGTAAATCTATATTAAACTTTCTAGATAAAGACAGTGAAAATGAGCATTTTGCTTTGTATGGATATTGGGGTGGGGGAATAAATATATCCGATGGAAATTACACATATTTTCATTTTCCAGAAAATTTTGATCAATACGATAGAAGTAGATTTCAATATACATTGATGCCAACCAATATGAGGCAATTTTTTTCACACGAAGAGTTGCAAACTGCTACAATGCATGAGCCATTTAACTTTACTAAAAATATTCCAGTAATGAAAGTTAATAGAATTCTTAGAAAATCGGATCCACATAAATCATTAGAAGATACTAAATGTGCTCTTTATAATTTGAAGGAAGATCCTGGCCAATTAAATCCTATTAATGATAAAGATTTAATAAACAAATATAAAAATCTTATGCTGAATGAAATTAAAACATATGATCCTCCAAAGGAATTATTAAAAAATTATTTTAAAGAAAACTAAATGACTAAAAGACAAAAAGTTTTAGTTCTTTATTTAAAGTTTCCAAGTCTAGAAGCAGAAGTTATTTCTTGGGCAACATTTGATGGGACAGGAAAAAAACTTCATATGACAGGCGATAGTGATGAACCACCTTATCCCACTGGTCTTGACGCTTTATTGGATGGATGGAGATTGTTTCAATCGAGTCAATCTATTCCAGAGCATCCTGGTCAAGAATTTAGAACTTCATATTTAAAGCATGAGTTTTTTTTTGAAAAAATAGAAGAAGGAGATTTTTAAAATGACAAAATTATTGTCAACTGAGAAAATGGCAGAATTTGCAAATAGTGGCTGTCTTTTTTTTGAAGGTTTAATTGATGAAGATATCAATAAAGAATTTTTAAATGATATTGGGCATACTGATATTGATGATGTTGATAATATTCAGCACTACTTTCAAAATATAAAATCCTCTAGTAGTATACCTAGAATACCTGCTGGGACTGCACTGAAAGATGCCTACCCTTTAAACTCTCCTTTGGAAAAAATATTTAAAAATGAAATTGTCTCAGGAGCAATCAATAGTTTAGTTGGTTCAAAAACTGTAGTTGATCATCAATTTCTTCACTTAACATTTCCTTCTAAATATTATGCAAAAGCAAATCAAAGACAAATGTCACAAGTTAATCATCAAGATAGCACAATTGATCCAAGAACTACTTTCGATATCCAATTATTTTACTTTCCAACTGATGTTACTAAAGAAATGGGTGGTACAAGATATATTCCTGGTACACATTTAAGAATAGTAAATGAAATGGGAATCGCAAAATATCAAAATATAAAAGGACAAAAAAATATCATATGTAAAGCAGGTACAATAGGAATTTTCCATAATGGATTGTGGCATGGTGCTGGAGTTAATTTTTCAGATGATATCAGATATATGTTTAAAGTAAGATTACAGCCTACTGAGAAACAGGAACTATTATGGGATCCTGAAAAAAAATATCAACCTTTACCAAACCGAGCTTTGTATTGGACTGATGAAACTAAAGATCAAACTATCAATGATATTTTAATGAGGTCCTATCCTTGGCAAGAAGCAGATACTAATAGACTTGATAAAATAAATGTTGTCAAGTTTTGGAGGTTATTAACTGGTCACAAGAAAATGGATGTCGACTATTGGCTTACAAGAATTGAAAACGAATTATATTAATTGAAATCTCTTTCATCACCTTTTAGTGGAACAACATCACAAGTTTCTTGATACCATGAAAGCATTTTATCTTTTAGTTTTTTAAGTTCTGAGGCATATTGAGGATCATCAATAACATTATTAATTTCTCCAGGATCTTCGATTAAATTATAAAACTCATCTTTTTCGTAAGCTCTTTTAATGTATTTAAATTTTTTATTTCTGCACATTGTTGCTTTAGTATGCATTAAAATTTCATCCTCTTGACCTTGTAAACTAACTCTAGGATAATAAAGACCATGGGGTAATTGAAGACTTTGATTTTCACTTGCTTGTCTTTCTAATCTAAGTCTACCACCCTCCGTAAATACTTCTTCTCTATGATTATCAGTTTTCTGTTCAATAAAATTTTTAATACTTTTGCCAAAATGCCAATATGAGGGTTCGATATTACTGTAATCATATATGGTTCCTGCAATATCAATTAATTCAATCATTGTATCGCTTACACCACTTAATGTATTTTCACTTTTTGGTGGTTTAATAATAAGAGGAACATTAGTAAGACAGTCTTGAAAAGTATTTTGTGTTTTTTCAACTAAATTATAATCACCTGTAAAGTCACCATGATCAGATAAAAAAATTATTAAAGTATCATCATACAAATTATTTTCTTTTAGTTGATTGACCAAAAGTCCAAATTGATAATCTACTCTTGCACACATACCAAGATATACCGCTCGTAATTCATTCCAACGTTCATCGGTCCAATCTTGCATTCTTTGTCCATCCATAATTCCTTTTAAAAGACTTGGTTTGTCTTCCCAAGTTTTGTATTGATATCTATTAGGTATTACGCTTCGATCAATTGAAGAGAACCATGGATCTTCTACACAGTAAGGAGGATGCGGATAACCAAGTGGTAGAAATAAACAGAATGGTTTATCTTCTTTATAATCTTTTATAAAATCTAATGCTCCATAAACCATGGACCAATCGTCATCGAAATAAATATCTTTATCTTTTTTATCTAATTTTCCTTTGAAGAAACTATAATAATTATCTCCATCTTCAGGTCCTCTCCATGATAAATCTCCCCCATGTGTGCCTGGTTGTTGAGTATAGCCCCATTTTTGAAAATCTCTATCAGTTGGTTCAAAATAAATATCACAATGATTACGATAACCCTCTTGCCCTGCTATCAAATCATTTTTTCCACCCCACCATATAAAGTAATCTTTATTTTTTAGTTCGGATAAAATGCTAGAGTCCCCTTGATCAGTATGTAGCATATAATGCATTGTTCTATGACCATGTACATGTGGATACCAGCCAGTCATAAATGAGCAACGACTTGGTGTACAAACTGTCGCTTGGCAAAAAGCATTCTTAAATGCAACTGCGTCTTCTTTAATTATATTATCTAAATTAGGAGTTTGTGCGCCTGGATAACCAAGATATCCAAGCATATCTCCTCTCCATTGATCTGGATTAAATATAATGATGTTTGGTTTATCTTTCATTAAAAATTTTTGCTTAATCTTACAGCATAAATAGATGGTTTTAAGCCTAAAAATTGCCTTTTTTAGTTTAAAAAAATCCCTTTAGTGTTATAAATTTCTTACTACGATAATCTTAGGGAGGATTAAATGAAATTATTACTAAAAATATTTTTCTCACTAACTATTTTGATGTCATTTAGTTCTGTTAAAGCAGATACTATAAAGTGGCTTCACTTATTTGGTGAAGACTCAAGTTCATATGCTAACATGGTTAGGGCTGTTGAAGAATTTGAAGCTAAAACAGGACACACTGTTGTTATGCAGTATTTAGAAAATGAATCATTCAAAGCAAAGTTACCTACAATGCTTCAATCAAATGATAGACCAGATATATTTTATAGTTGGAGTGGCGGAGTTATGTATGATCAAGCCAGAGCTGGTTTTTTAAGAGATATCTCCAATGTTGTACCAGATAGTTATTTGGATACTGTTAGTGCAGCAGCAGCAGATGCTTTTACATTTGAAGGTCAAAGAGTAGGTTTACCTTTACAAGTATCACAAGTTGCTTGGTGGTATAATAAAGATCTTATTAATCAAGCCGGAGTTGACGTTTCAGCCATCAAAGAATGGGATGATTTAATTAGTGCTGTAAAACAAATCAAAGCAGCAGGAATTACTCCTATTTGTATGGGCGGTAAAGATAAATGGCCTGTTCACTTTCTTTGGACACACCTCCACATAAGAAATGGTGGAAAAGGATTATTCCTTGAATCACTTAATAATGGTGGTTGGGATAGACCAGAATACTTAAAATCAGGTGAGCAAATGCTCGAGCTAGTTGCTTTAGAACCTTTTCAAAAAGGATTTTTATCACACACTTGGCCAGATCAAGCAGGTTTTTTTGGAGATGGTAAATGTGCAATGGCACTTATGGGTAACTGGATGTATGGTTCTCAAAAAGCTAACAGTTCAAGTGGTGAAGGTTTAGGAGATGATAATATGGGAATGTTTAATATGCCAATGACGAGTGGTGGTCTCGGTGATGCTGGGGACACACTTGGCGGTATAAATGGTTGGTTATTCTCAAGTAGTGCTCCTGACTCAGCAGTTGAATTTATTATGCATTATGTATCTCTTGATATTCAAAAAGATGATGCAGGAAAAGGTGCTTATATACCTATCGTGAAAGGTGCTGATGTATCTCTTACAAATCCTTTCTTGCAACAAGTTGCACAAAATATCTCTAACTCAGAATATCATCAAATATTTTATGATCAGTTCTTGGGTGCAGATATTGGTAGAGTTGTTAATGACGTATCTACTGATTTAGCGGCAGGAATTATTACTCCTGAAGAAGCTACTCAAGCTGTTCAAGAAGCTTGGGAATTTAATCAATAATATAAATATCAGGGCCCTTTTTTTAATTAAGGGCCCTGTTCATAGCTATGAGATCAGCAAAATTTGATGCACTACTTAGTAGGTATTATACAATAATAATTTTTTTAATACCTGCTTTAACAATATTTACTTTGTTTGTAGTTCTTCCAATAGGTGAAGCAGCCTATTACAGTTTTTTTAGATGGAATGGCTATGGCGCACCTGAGAAATTTGTTGGACTTAAAAATTATGAATTTTTATTCAAAAATAGAGTGTTTATTATGTCACTCAAAAATAATTTTTATATAATTGCTATATCATTATTTGTTCAATTACCATTTGCTCTTTTAATTGCTTTAATGATTTCAGATAAACTCAGAGGAGCAGCATTTTTTAGAACAGTTTTTTTTCTTCCATTTATTTTAGCAGAAATAGTAACAGCGTTAATCTGGGCATATATTTATGATGGTAATTATGGTTTAGTTGCTGCAATATGGGGATTTTTTGGTGCAGAGGCACCATTTGTACTTGGTGATAAGGATTGGGCGTTAGTAGCAATTTTAATTGTTATATTTTGGAAATTTTTTGGAATTCACATGATGATTTATATTGCAGGATTGCAAGCTATTTCAAAAGAAGTTTTAGAAGCTGCTAAAGTAGATGGAGCAGGCCCAATAACAACTGCCTTTAGAATTAAAATACCAATGCTTATTCCAACAATTAAGCTTTCAGTTTTTTTATCACTATTAGGTAGCTTACAGCTTTTTGATATTATTATGCCACTAACAGGAGGAGGGCCTTCAAATGTAACACACTCGATGGTTTCCTATTTATATTACTTTGGTGTAATGCGAATGAAAGTTGGATTTGGAAGTGCAGTTGGAGTTGTAATATTTTTAATTTGTTTATTTATTGCAATTGGTTATCAAAGAACATTAATGAGAGATGATAATGAAAACAAATTTTAGAACTTATTATTTATATCTTCTTCTATTTTTTCTAGCAGGAGTAATTATTATTCCATTATATGTTTCAGTAATGGGAGGCTTTAAACACACTGGTGAACTCAGAACAAACTCTTTAGGCTTACCAATAGACTGGAAGGTTGAAAATTATACATCTCTTTTAATTAATTCTGATTTCTGGCTTTTTTTATGGAACTCAACAGTATACGCAGTCGGAACTACTTTTTTTGTAGTCTTATTTGCCTCTATGACAGCCTTTGTTTTTGCTCATGTAAAATTTGCAGCAAATAAATTTCTTTATAATTATTTTTTACTAGGACTGATGTTTCCATTTGCAACTGCTATTTTACCTTTGTTTTTAAGAGTTCGTGATTTTGGTTTATTGGGTACAAGTTGGGCTGTTATAATTCCACAAATTGCATTTGGGCTTGGTTTTTCTATAATTCTTTTTCGAGGATTTTTTAGACAAATGCCAAAAGAGATATTTGAAGCCGCTGTTTGCGATGGCTGTAGTTATACCCAATTTTATTTTAGGTTTACTCTTCCTTTATCAACTCCAATCTTAGCAACAGTTAGCGTTATTACTCTTACAGGCAGCTGGAATAATTACCTTTTGCCTCTAATAATGATTAATGATGAATCTCTTTATTCATGGCCGATGGGTATAATGGTTTTTAGAGGTGAGTACTTTACTGATTGGGGTAAAATATTAGCTTATGTTTCATTAACCCTAGTTCCAGCAGTAGTTTTCTTTTTTGCTTTACAAAAATATATTGTTGCAGGTTTAACAGGTGGAGCAGTTAAGGAATAGTTTTATGAAAGTAGGAATTATTGGTTGTGGAAATATTGCTGATATTTATTTCAGTAACTCCCAGAAGTACTTTAATAATTTTCAAATAGTTGCATGTGCTGATATTAAAAATGAAGCTGCAAAAAACTATGCAGAAAAATATGGAGTAGAACAATTATCAGTAGATCAGATATTATCTAATAAAGAAATTGAGTTAATTATAAATTTAACAATACCAGATGTTCATTTTGAAGTTTCAAAATCAATTCTTGAAGCTGGAAAACATTCTTATTCAGAAAAACCACTTTCTATAAAATTTGAACATGGTGAAGAGTTAGTAAATTTAGGTAATTCAAAAGGTCTACATGTGGGCTGTGCCCCAGATACATTTCTTGGTGCTGGTATACAGGAAGCAAAAAAAATTATTGATCAAAATGAAATAGGTAAAATAAATCTTGGTAGTATTTCAATGGGTGTAGCTGGACATGAAATTTGGCATCCAAATCCAGATTTTTATTACAAATATGGAGGTGGTCCAATTCTTGATATGGGTCCATACTATTTTACAGCACTAGTAAATTTACTCGGTCCTGCAAAAAATGTTTTTACACAATCAAGAACAGTTTATCAAAAAAGAGTTATTGGTAGTGGCGATAGACAAGGGCAAGAAATAGAAGTTGAAATCCCAACAACATTAGTTTCACAAATAGAATTTCAGAACGGTGCATTAATCGATTCATTTTTTTCTTTTGATATTTGGAAACATAGTAAAAATCACATTGAGTTATATGGTGATAAGGGTTCAATAAATATTCCTGATCCAAATATGTTTGGTGGTGATATTCTAGTTTGTAAATCAAAAAATGGACCTTGGGAAAATCTTGATACCAAGAATAACAATTTAGGTAAAATAAATATTAAAAATAAATCTGAAAAAGCAAATGAGTCAGCGGGTATTGCGAACTATAGAGGTATTGGTGTGAGCGAAACTGTTGATTCAATAAAAAATAATCGTTTAAATAGATGTAGTGGAGAATTAAGTCTTCACGTTTTAGATATACTAGATAGTATTATTAAGTCATCAAAAGAAAATAAAAAAATAGAACTTAGAAGTTCTATTAAAAATTTAAATTACTTCTCTGAAGATGAGATTAGTAATTTATTAAAGTGAAAGGAATAAAATGAAAAAAGCTTTAATAGTTTATGGAGGTTGGCCTGGACATGAGCCAGAAAAATGTACTGAAATAATTAAAGGAATGCTGGAGCCTGAAGGATATGAGGTAAGAGCAGAATATCAAACTTCTGCATTTGCAGAAGACTATGTTCACGAAATGGATCTGCTCATTCCTATAGTGACGATGGCCTTTCATTTTGATCCAAGAGGAGAAATAAAAAAAACTGCTGTTAATAATGTTATTAAAGCTGTTCACAACGGATGTGGTCTTGCTGGTCATCATGGCGGAATGTGTGATGCATTTAGACAATCAATTGATTGGCAATTCTTAACAGGAGGTCAATGGGTAAGTCACCCAAATGGTATTCATGATTATAAGGTAAATATAACAAAAAAAGATGATCCAATCATGGAAGGCATCGAAGATTTTGATTATCATTCAGAGCAATATTATATGCATGTGGATCCATTAAATGAGGTTTTAGCAACAACAACTTTTAAGGGTAACGAAGTTTGGAAGCTTGAACAAGAACCTGGTTCATCAAGTGGCGATGCATATACAACAGAATGGTTAAAGGGTGTAGAAATGCCAGTTGCTTGGAAAAGACGAATTGGGAAAGGTAAAATTTTTTATATTTCTCTTGGTCATTTTGCACATGAATTAAACCATCCACAAATGAATAAAATTTATAAACGTGGTTTACTTTGGGCATCAAGATAGAGTAATATTATATAGGAAATCATATGACAGAATATTTTAGTAAAATACCAGATATTAAATTTGAAGGCGAAGAAAGCACAAATCCATTTGCTTTTAAGTTTTATGATGAAAACAAGAAAGTTTTAGGCAAGTCTATGAAAGAGCATTTAAGTTTTGCTACTTGTTATTGGCATACATTTACTTGGCCTGGCCTTGATCCATTTGGTGGTCAAACATTTGACAGACCTTGGATGCAAGCAGGTGATGAAATGAAAATGGCTGAAATGAAACTTGATGCTGCATTTGATTTTTTCACTAAAATAAAAACACCCTTTTTCTGCTTTCACGATAGAGATATTTCTCCTGAAGGTTCAAATTATGCTGAGACACAAAAAAATTTCTTTCATATTGTAGACTTAATGGAACAAAAAATTAATGACTCAGGAATGAAATTACTGTGGGGAACAGCAAATGCTTTTTCTCATAAAAGATATATGAGTGGTGCTTCTACCAATCCAGACCCAGAAGTTTTTGCATATAAAGCTGCACAAGTAAAAGATTGTATGGATGCAACGATGAGATTGGGCGGTCAAAACTATGTTCTTTGGGGTGGAAGAGAAGGATACGAAACTATTCTTAATACTGACATGACTAAGGAAACAGCTAATCTTCAAAGATTTCTCGAATTAGTTGTAAATTATAAACACAAGATAGGATTTAAAGGTCAAATTTTATTGGAACCAAAACCTCATGAACCAACTAAACATCAATATGACTTTGATTCTGCAACTTGCTTAGCGTTTTTACGAAAGGCAGGTTTAGAAAATGAGATTAAACTAAATGTTGAAGTTAATCATGCAACTTTATCTGGTCATAATTTTGAACATGAAATTGCTTACGCAACTTCAAACAGCGCCTTAGGAAGTATTGATATTAATAGAGGTGATACTTTAATAGGTTGGGATACGGATCAATTCCCAAATAATCCTGCAGACTTAATTATGTCATTTTATTTTATTTTTAAGAATGGCGGCTTAGGCCAAGGAGGCATGAACTTTGATGCAAAAATAAGAAGACAATCTATCGATGCTGAAGATTTATTCCATGCTCATATTGGAGGCATGGATGTTTGTGCAAAAACACTTATTGCTGTTGAAAAACTGATGAATGATAATGTTATTCCTAAGTTTATTGAAGATAGATATGAAGACTGGAATAAAAATTTGGGTAAGTTTATTCATAATAAAGATACTGGATTAGATGATATAAATAAAAAAGTAATCGATGATAATATTGAACCAGAACCTCGTTCAGGAAGACAAGAATATCTGGAAAATATCTTAAATAAATATTTGTAGTTACTATCCATAAGTTTCTATACTAATTGATTTATAAATATTATGAAAATTTATAAATTAGATACAGCATCAGATTTTGAAAAATTAGACCTTTGTCTAGCAATAGGTAATTTTGATGGAATACATAAAGGGCACCAAGAAATAATAAATAAAATTAAGGAGATTGCTTCAAACAATAATTTATTATCTTCTATAATGAGTTTTAACCCTCATCCTCGTATTTATTTTAACCAAATTAATGAGCCTTTTAATATTTATACTCAAAGTGATAAAATAAATTTTCTTCAAAGATTAGGCTTAGATATATTCATAGATTTTTCTTTTGATAATAATCTATCAATATTATCAGCTGATGATTTTGTAACTAAAATTCTAATTGATAAATTAAATATTAAATACTTAGTTATAGGGTCTGACTTTAAGTTTGGAAAAGACAGAAAAGGTAATTTTAAAACATTAGAAAAGTATGCTGAAAAAAATAATTTTTATATACATTTAATCGATCCTATTATGCTTGCAGATAAATCTGATAAATATTCATCTTCAATAATTCGATCTCAAATAAAAGATGGTTATATGGAAGATGTTACTGAGTCTTTAGGTAGACCCTGGCATATGCATGGAACAATAATTGAAGGTGATAAAAGAGCTAGAGAAATCAATTTTCCGACTGCTAATATGATACCAGATCAACACATATTACCCAAAAGAGGTGTTTACTGTGTAGAAGTGCTTTTAGAGGGTAAAAAATACAAAGGTGTTTCAAATTTTGGTTTAAGACCAACAGTCGATGGAAGCAATCTCCTTCTAGAGACACATATGTTTAATTTTAGTCGAGAAATATATGGTAAAGAATTGACTGTTGAATTCCTTACATTTATTAGGTCTGAACAAAAATTTAATAATTTTAAAGAACTAACTAAGCAAATCAACAAAGATATAAATAAAGCTAAAGAATATCATCAACTATAATGGAATATAAAGATACAATTTTTCTTCCCAAAACATCTTTTGAAATGAGAGCTAACCTTCCCTCAAAAGAACCTGCAATAATAGAGGAGTGGGATAAAGAAAATATTTTTAAAAAGCTAAGAGATAAATCTAAAGGTAGAGAAAAATTTGTTCTTCATGATGGCCCACCATATGCAAATGGACATATTCATATGGGGACAGCTCTTAATAAAATTTTAAAAGATGTCATTGTGCGAACTCAACAAATGGCTGGTAAAGACTCTATCTATGTTCCTGGATGGGATTGTCACGGCTTACCAATTGAATGGAAAATAGAAGAAGAATATAGAAAAAAAGGAAAGAACAAGGATGATGTTCCAACTGTTCAATTTAGAAATGAGTGTAGAGAGTTTGCAGAAAAATGGATCGAGATACAAAAAAAAGAATTTAGACGACTTGGTGTTGAAGGGGATTGGGAAAATCCATATCTAACAATGTCAAATCAAGCAGAAGCACAAATTGTTCGAGAGCTTGGAAAATTTTTACTTGATGAAAGTTTGTATAAAGGAGCAAAACCAGTTCTATGGTCAGTTGTAGAAAAGACAGCTCTAGCTGATGCTGAGGTTGAATATGAAGATCATACGTCTAACACTATATATGTTAAATTTTTAATTAAAAATTCTACTGATAAAGATTTAATTGATTCAAATATTGTTATTTGGACAACAACTCCTTGGACTATTCCAGGAAATAGAGCTTTGGCTTATGGTAAAGAGTTAGATTATTCTCTTATAGTTGTTGAAGAATTAGAAGAGGATAGTTTAGTTAAAAAAAATGATAAATTAATATTTGCTTCAGAACTTTTAGAAAGTGTAACTAAAGAAATTGGTATTAAAAAATTTAGTACAATAAAGAAATTTAAAGGAGATAATTTATCTTCTTGTGAATGTGAGCATCCATTTAAAGAATTGGGATATGATTTTATTGTAAAACCATTTCATGGGGATTTTGTAAACTTAGAACAGGGAACAGGAGTAGTTCACATTGCCCCTGGACATGGAGATGACGACTATGTTTTAGGGATAGAAAATAATGTTGATATAATCCAGACAGTTCAAGATGATGGTAAATATAATCAACATGCTGTTGGTTTTGAAGGTGAACATATTTATAAAGTAGATCATAAAATTGCAAATAAGTTAGAAGAATTTTCAAAATTATTATTTAAAGGAACGCTTCGTCATAGCTATCCACATTCATGGAGGTCTAAAGCCCCTCTTATTTATAGAAATACGCCACAATGGTTCATTTCCATGGAAAAAAATAACCTAAGAGACATTGCTCTTAAATCAATTGATGAAACTATTTTTTATCCTCCTCAAGGCCAAACAAGGCTTAGATCAATGATTGAAACTAGACCAGATTGGTGTGTCTCCAGACAAAGAGTGTGGGGTGTACCTTTACCATTATTTGTAAACAAAAAAACGGGTCAACCTTTAAGAGATGAAAATATTATCAATAGAATAGCTGACATATATGAGAAAGAAGGAAGCAATACATGGTTTACTGAAGATCCACAAAGATTTTTAGGTGATGAATACTTACTTGATGATTATGAACAGGTAAAAGATGTCGTTGAAGTATGGTTCGATAGCGGTTCCACACATGCCTTTTGTCTAGAACAAAGAGAAGATTTGAAATGGCCTGCATCAATGTATTTAGAAGGAAGTGACCAACATAGAGGTTGGTTTCATTCATCTCTTTTAGAGTCTTCGGGAACTAGAGGAAAAGCACCATATGAAAGTGTTTTAACCCACGGCTTTGTTGTTGACGGAAGAGGTCGTAAAATGTCTAAATCTCTAGGTAATGTTATTTCTCCAGATGATATTTTAAAAAAATATGGAGTAGATATTTTAAGATTGTGGGTAGTCGCATCCGATTATTATGATGATCTGAAGCTTGATAATGCTATCCTCCAATCACAAGCTGAGTCTTATAGAAGAATAAGAAATACCTTTCGTTTTTTAATTGGCAATTTAAATGAATTTACTAAAGAGGAAGTTATTGATGAGAGTGAGTTTCCAGAGTTAGAAAAATATCTTCTTCATCGATTGTGGGAAGTTGATCAAGTTGTTCAAAAATGTGTATCAACATTTAACTTTCACTTGATGTTTACAACACTATTAAACTTTTGCTCAACTGATCTTTCAGCTTTTTATTTTGATATTAGAAAGGACACTATATATTGTGATAGCAAAGAATCGATTAAAAGAAGATCTACTAGAACTTTATTAAATATAATTTTTAATCATTTAGTAAGATGGTTTGCACCATCTATTTCCTTTACCTCTGAAGAAGCGTGGAAAGCTATGGGCAATAAAGAAAGTATACACCTACAAGATTTTTTACATTGTAAAAATGAATATGAAGATAATCAATTAAATGAAAAATGGAATTTAATTAAAAATATTAGGAAAGTTGCCACTGGAGCAATTGAGAAAATCAGAGAAGAAAAAATTATACGTTCAAGCTTAGAAGCACATTTGGATATATTTATTTCTAAAGAAAGTTTTGATAAAGTTAATGATGTTATGTTTGATGAAATTGCTATTACCTCATCATTTAAAGTGCATATACTTGATGAAAATAGCCAAGGTTTTTCAATAGACGATATTGAAAATGTGAAGGTACAAGCTTCAAAAGTTGGTGGTCAAAAATGCCAAAGATGCTGGAAATATGAACAAGATTTAGTGAATAATGAAATTTGCAATCGCTGTAATGACGCAATAAGTTAAGTGATTAAAATTGTTATACTAGTATCATTAATTTTTTTTGATCTAATAACTAAGTATTTAATTCAAGATAATTTGTTTTTAAATCAATCGATAAAAATTAATGAATATTTTAATTTAGTTTATGTTCAGAACTTTGGCGTTTCTTTCGGTTTATTTTCTGGGTACGTTTCTCATTGGATTTTAATATTTATAGCTTTAATAGTTGTTATATTGATTTTTTATTTATTTATTAAATCAGATAAACAACTTGAAAAACTAGCTTATTTCTTTGTTATAATTGGGGCTTTGTCAAATATTATTGATAGATTGATAAATAGTTATGTTGTTGATTTTATCTTACTACATTATGAAAATTTTTATTGGCCCGCATTTAATCTAGCAGATATTTATATTACAATTGGAATTATCATGTTAATAATGAGTTTTTTTATAAAATCTAAAACAGTAAAATGAAAAAAGTTATTTTTGTAACAATCATTTCCTCAATTTTTCTATCCTCTTGTAATACTATAAGAAGTAGTGCAGGTGTAGAAAGAAAAGTAATAGATGAATACAATGTAGTTGAAAATCCTCCATTAGTAATCCCACCAAATTTTAATTTACTACCACCTGATCAGATTGAATCAAAAGATATTGATAATACAGATAGCGAACTTGCCAAGGAAATTCTTTTTGGTCTAGATGAAGAAAGTGATGAAACACCTTCTGAAAATTCTGTTATCGACAATATTTTAAAAGAAACTGAAGCAGATCAAGTAGATAATAGTATCAGGGAAGATCTTGATAGGAACTCAGAAGATGAAGTAACTGCAGACAACACAAATGTTGAAAGTGAAAATATAGAAGAGCCAAAAAAGAAGAAAAGATTTTTCTTTTTCAACAGTGAAGAAGAAAATGAAAATGGCAATGAAGGTGAACCTAAAAAGAAAAAAAGATTTTTCTTCTTTTAATTTTATAAATGGAAATAAAATACTTTAATTCAAATTTTGATAAAATCACTCAAAATAAAGATACTGATCAAAGTATAACTAATTTAATAGAAAAACTTCCTTCTCTCAATATTATTTCAGATAAAAATTTATTAGAAGAAACCATAAAAATTTCAAATCAATTTAAAGAGAAAAAAGAAAAAATAATTGTATTTGGTACAGGAGGTTCAAATTTAGGAGCTAGAGCATTAAATAATATTATTTCCAATAATAAAATTATCTTAGAATTTTATGATAATGTTGACCCTATTAATTTTGAAAAAAATTTTCAAAATATTAATTTTGAGCTAACTGGCTTCTTGGTTATTTCAAAATCGGGTACTACACCAGAGACATTATCTCAATTTTCATGTCTCTATCAAAAGGCAATAGAAGCTAACAAAATTGAAGATTTTTTTTCAAATACTCTAATCATAACTGAATTTAAAGAATCACCACTTTATAAAATTGCAAAAGATAATAATTGTTTACTATTAGAGCATCATAAAGATGTTGGAGGCAGATATTCTATATTTACCAATGTTGGTATAATTCCTGCAATCATTTCTGGATTAAATATAGATGCACTTTTTGGTGGAGCATCTGAAGTAATTAATAATATTGATAATTACAAACCGTACGATCTTGGAAGATATTTAACTCAAAAAAAAAATGAAAAATTTACTAATAATGTTTTAATGACATATTCTGATTCACTGTATTTTTTTGGAAAATGGTATCTGCAACTTTGGGCAGAAAGTATAGGAAAAAATAATAAAGGTATTACAGCAATTCATTCAGTAGGGACCACTGATCAGCATAGTCAATTACAACTGTATTTAGATGGACCTAAAGATAAATATTTTACTTTTATAACTACAGATCATTCAAATAAGGGCATAAAAATTAATAATGATATGTTTGAAGGTACTGCTATTGACTATTTTAAAGATAAAACAATGGGAGATTTAATGGAAGCTGAACAGCGCGCAACCATTGAAACTTTTAAATTAAATAATTTTAGTTTTAGAGAAATCTATATTCCTAAAATAGATGAGCAAAACTTAGGTAAATTATTATCGTTTAGTATAATAGAAACAATTGCTTCCTGTATGTATTTAGATGTTGATCCTTTTGATCAACCTGCTGTTGAACAGGGTAAAAAACTAACTAAAACTTATTTAAGATAATTTAAAAAAATAAATTATTGTTTTACCGTAAGTTTTTTTTTGAAGCAGATCTAAATTTTCTGGTACAATAATATTATCTTTCACACTAGTTTCCAAACCAATCAAAGTAGTACCTTTAATTTTATTTGATAAATTTTCTAAAAGTTTTCCTAAATTATATTTTGCATATGGTGGATCAATATAAATAACTGAAATATTTTGAAATTCTATTTCTAATTTAGAATGAATAAGGTCTTCATCATAAATTTTAAATTGATTATTTTTACAAATATCTAAACAATTTTTTCTTAAAATATTAATAACCTCAATATTATTCTCAAAAAAAATTACCTCACTTATACCTCTAGAAATTGCTTCTAAACCCATTGTGCCAATACCTGCGAAAAGATCTAAAAAAATTTTATTTTTATATAATTCGATAGAATTTTTAATTGCATAACTTTCAATAATTGAAAAAAAAGCTTCTCTTTTTAGAGAAGAAGTTGGTCTTACAAAATCATTAATGCTAGCCAATTTTTTTTGCTTAAACTTTCCTCCAGTAATCCGTATCATTTGATAATTGAATTTAATTTTTGAAATTCTCCTTCTTTGAGTCTACCGAGCTTATAAGGACCATATCCAATTCTTATTAATTTAACTATATTCCATGAAAAATAATTACAAATATTTCTAATTTCTCTATTTTTTCCTTCTTTAAGTTTAAAAATTAACCAATTATGATTTTTTAATTTTTTTTCAAAGGCAACTTTAATTTTTTTATAATTTATTTCTTTAATTTTAATGCCTTTATTTATTTTTTGTAAATCAGTATTTTGTACATTGCTATTTATACAAACTCTATAGACCCGCTCAATGTTTGAAGATGGATGTTCTAAATATCTTGAATAATCACCATTATTAGTTAGTAAAATCAATCCTTCACTCATATAATCTAATCTTCCAACGCTTATTAATTGACCGACTTTTTTTGGTAATAAATCAAAAATTTTTTTTCTTCCCAAATTATCTTTTGTACTACAAATATATTTAATTGGTTTGTATAACTTCCATACCTCAACTTTATTTGCTTTTTTAACAATTTTATTATTAACTTTAATTATATCTAAATTATTTACTTTATGACTTGGATGAAGGCATACTTGATTATTAATTTTAATTTTTTTTTCTACAATTAATTTTTCTGCATCTCTTCGTGAACAAATTCCAGCACTTGATAGATATTTTGAAATTCTAATATTCACTTTGTTTCACTAATAAAATTTTTAATTATTTTAATATCATATTTTGTTATTAAAAATTCTGGATGCCATTGTAAGCCAATACACCATTTGTGTTTTTTATGCTCTATTCCTTCAATAACAGCATCATTTGCTGTACATGAAACATTTAAGTCTTTACCTACTTTTTTTACTGATTGATGATGTGCACTATTAACATTTATTTTTTGAGTCCCACATATTCTATGTAGTTGAGTATTTTTTGAAATATTAACACTGTGACTAGTTTGATTTCTTGGATTTAATTGTTCATGGTTTATCGGATGTCTTTTTAAATCTTGTATTAATGTTCCACCACATGCAACATTAATAAGTTGTGCACCACCACAAATTCCCAATATAGGTTTGTTATATTTAAAAAATTTATTGAAAATATTTAATTCAAAATTCGTTCTCTTATTTTTAATATTTTTAGATTGAGTATTACTTGTTTTATATAATTTGGGATGAATATCAAAATCTCCTCCAGTAATAATGAGACCATCAATTAAATTACAAAAATCATCAATATATTTTTTTTCATGTAACAAAGGAAATGGAATAGCGTTAAATTTTGTTAAAGAAGTTAAGTAATTTTCCCTTAATGCATACCATGGAAACTTTGAGTATGTTTTCTTTTTTTCACTATCAAGAGTTATTCCAATAATTGGCTTTTTCATTATAATTCAACTATAATGTACAACATAAATGTGTTCCAGAATGAACGTTGATTTTTTTATGAAAGAAGCAATTATTGAAGCAGACAAAGCTTATAATTTAAATGAAGTTCCAGTTGGGGGAGTACTTGTTGATAATACAACGAATAAAATTTTAGCCAGAAGTTACAATACAGTAAATAAACATAAAAATGCTATTAAACATTGTGAATTAAATCTTATTCAAAAAACTTGCGAAAGACTAAAGCTTAAATATTTAGAGAATATGACATTGTTTGTAACCTTGGAACCATGCACTATGTGCGCTAGTGCTATAAGTGAAGCACATATTAAAAATGTTTATTTTGGCGCATATGATGAAAAAAATGGAGGAATTGAAAAACTCCGAGTTGCTTTTCAGAGAGAAAATATATTTATGCCAACTGTTTATGGTGGCATTATGGAAAAAGAATGTAGTAATTTATTAAAAAAATTTTTTAAAAATAAAAGTGATAGATAAAATTAATATACCTGAGTTTGAAGTTTCTGAATTTAATCAAGCGTTTAAAGAATTAATTGAGTCCAATTTTAATTATGTAAGAGTTAAAGGAGAGATTTCAGAAGTTAAAACTGCAACGAGAGGTCAAATCTATCTAACACTTAAAGACGAAGATTCTATTTTAAGTGGAGTTATATGGGATCAGAAAAAAAAATATTTAGATATAAATCCAGAAATAGGACTAGAGATAATAGCAACTGGGAGAATCACCACTTGGTCTCGCTATAAAACTACTTACCAAATAGATATTGATAAAATTGAAATTGCAGGAGAGGGAGCACTTTTAAAACTTATTGAAGAAAGAAAAAAAAGACTACAAAAAAAAGGCTATTTTGATGAAGATAAAAAAATCCCATTACCTTTTTTGCCTGAGAGATTAGGTATTATTACCTCTCCCACTGGTTCTGTAGTACATGATATAATTAATAGGGTGAATGATCGTTTTCCAATGCCATTAGATATATGGCCTGTTTCTGTTCAGGGTGTTGACGCAGCAGATAGCATTATAAATGCTATTGAAGGTTTCAATAAGATTAAATCTAGTAAACCAGATATTCTTATTGTTGCTAGAGGCGGAGGTAGTACTGAAGACTTAATGGCATTTAATGATGAAAATCTTGCAACAAGTGTTTTTGAATCAAAGATACCAATTATTTCAGCAATAGGTCATGAAACAGATACAACAATTATTGATTTAGTATCAGATATGAGAGCTTCTACACCTACTGCAGCAGCTGAAAAAGCTACCCCAGTTAGATTTGAATTAATAGAAAAAATTAAAAATTTACAACTTAGATTAAGAACAAAAGTAAATTCACAAATTCAATCCAAAAAAGAAAATTATGAATATTTAAATAAATTTCTCAAATCTCCAAGCTTGATAGTTAATAATTATAAGGAAAAGCTTTTAGACGATTTTAAAAATTTAACATTATCAATTGAAAATAAATTTAGTATATCAAAATTAAATCTTGTTAACTTGGGAAAATCTATTATTGCACCAGATTCATCAATAAATTTAAAACAAACAAAGATTAACAATCTTTCAAAAAATCTTAATTTGATTATAGCCAATAATTACAAAGATAAGCTTGAAAAATATAAGTCTAATATAAGATTGCTCAATTCAAATTCTATTTCTTCAAATCTTAAAAAAGGATACTCAATTTTGATGGATAAAAAGAAAATTGTTAAGACAAGTAAAAAAATTACTACTGACGATCAATTATCAGTGAAACTTATTGATGGTACAATTGATATAAAAGTAACAAAAATTAGCTAAATCTTTTATGTTGCCAGAACCATTGAGTTGGTTCCGCTTTGATCCACTCTTCAATTTTATTGTGAATTACTTCCATCATTTGATTATCATTTATCTCTATATTATTATGATAAATTGGCTCTAAAAATGTCAGCTCAATATATCCATTATTAATTCTTTTATTTTGTATAGGAATTATTGGTAAATTATATTTTCTAGCTATTTTTAAGAAACCTGTTTGAGTTTTAACTTTTTTATTAAAAAATGTTACTTCTTCTCCTGATGAATCTTTTTGATCAATTAGTAACAAAATAGATACAGATTTTCCAATTCCTTCAATTATATCTTTTGCGCTCTTTCTGCCTTTTGGAGTATAAAAACTTCTTTTAGACACAAGTGAATTTTGTCTAATGTTAAGAATTAGTTTGTCTATAAATGTATTATTAATATGCCTATATATAGCTCCAATACTAATTCCAATTCTATCCAGACTTGGAACTAATACCTCCCAATTTGATTGATGTATGCCTATAAAAATCGCTTGTTTTTTATTTATTATAAAATCTTCAATATTCTCTACTTTATTATATTTAATTTTATTTTGATTAAAAATATCATTTATTCTTAAAAGTTCACAAATTGTTACTCCAAGATTATGCCAACTTTTTTCTATAATAATTTGAATTTCTTCATCATTAAGATTTGGAAAAACGTGTCTACAATTATTTAAAGCAGTTTTATTTGCTTTTGAAAATTTACCAAAATTTCTAAATAAAAAAGATGAAAACCTTACAGATAAACGAAGAGGAAGAATTTTACATACAAAATAAATTAACATAAATCCAATATATTCAAAAAAATGAATTAATTTTTTCATATTGCTAAATCGTTAATCTTATTTTCAAGTATATTGCTTAGAATCTCTTTAAGTAAATTTTCATCTTCAAATTTGATTTCACCATTAAGTGAGCTGACTAAAGATCTATACGATTTTGGTATTCTTACAAAATCTTTTTTAGTAGTAACTAAAATAGATTTTGTAAGATTAGCATTTTCTGCAAGATTTAGCATATCATTCTCATCAAATATATGATGATCAGGATAACTTATTTTTTTTTCTAAAATAGCGCCTTGTTCAGAAAGTGAACTATAAAATTTTTCCGGATAAGCAATACCTGCAAAAGCTGTTACTTTTTGATTTTTATATATTTTATTATCTTTACTAATTTCAAATTTAGCGTGAATAATTGGAACTGTGCTTGGAATTTTATCCTTTACTTCTTTCGATATATCTCCAATTGCAATTACAAGATTAGCTCTTGAAATACCTCTTGATATACTTTCCCTAAGAGGACCAGATGGAATCACTCGTTTATTTCCAAACCCTTGTTCACCATTAATTACAATTATTGAAAAATCTTTTTGGAGGCTTGGATTTTGAAACCCATCATCCATAATTATACAGTCAGCACCTTTTTCTTTAGCTAAGAAAAAAGATTTATTTCTATCTTGCCCAATCCAGGTTGGTGCAACTTCAGCTAATAATAAAGCTTCATCACCAACACTTTTTGCTGAATGCCAATCCTTAACAAGAACATTTGATTTTTCAGCACCACCATACCCTCTTGAAACAAAGTGAGGATTATATCCATTAAGTTTTAATAAATTTCCAATTTTTAAAGCAACTGGTGTTTTACCAGCGCCTCCCACTACTATATTACCGATACAAATTACAGGTATCCCAGAAGATATTTTTCTGCTTATGAAATTTCTTACTTTTGTTCCAAATCTAAATAGTAATGAGAGTGGATATAAAGTATTAGATAAATATGTATCATTTTTTTTATACCAAAATTTAGGAGCCTTAAGCACTTTAATTTATATATCCTTCAATGTCTTGGAAAAGTTGTTCCTTTTCAAAAAAACAAGTATTAGAAAAGTTCAATGCATTTCTTTGGATTTTTTTAGTTTCAAAATCATTATTTAGCAATTCTTTCATCTTTATATCAATTTCTTTAAACGTATTTACAATTATACATGAATTAGCTTTTACCATATCTTCATAAATATTAGTCCAATTATCAACATATTTTCCGCTAATAACAACACATCCGTAACTTGCAGGT
>CACIQI010000015.1 GCA_902588745.1 uncultured Alphaproteobacteria bacterium
GTGATATAAATGGTGTTGGTATTGAAATTCTTATAGCTGCGTGGAAAAAGAAAAAAATAAATAAATTTATTCTTTTCTCTAATTATAATATTATTAAAAAATATTTAGATAAAAAAAAATTAAAAAATATTCTTAACATTATAGAAATAAAGAATGATTATTTAAATTATGATAACAAAAAAATAAATATTTATTCATTTAGGTCAAACTCATTAGAAGAAAATACTTATAAATCACTTAAATATGCATATGAATTTTGTAAAAAGAAAATTTGCATTGGGATAATTACACTTCCATTAAGAAAAGATTTAATAAAAAAAAATATAAATAAAAATTTTATTGGTCAAACAGAATATTTTCAAAAATTAGATAAAAAACTATACTCGAATATGATTTTATTTCATAATAAATTTATTATTTCTACACTTACTACACACATTGAGATCAAAAAAATATCAAGAAAAATTACAAATAAAAAATTCTTATATAATCAAATAATAAATTTAAATAATACATTAAAAATAGATTTTAATATAAAAAAACCTAGAATAATTGTCTCAGGACTTAATCCTCATGCTGGAGAAAATGGAGAGATTGGATTGGAAGAAGTAAATATAATTAAACCAATAATAAAAAAACTTAATAATAATGGAATAAATATAGATGGTCCATTATCAGCTGATAGCCTTTTAATTAAAAAGAATTTTTTAATATATGATTGTTTTATTTTTATGTTTCATGATCAGGCGCTAATTCCGTTTAAATTAATGAGTCAATTTACCGGAGTTAATTACACCGGAAACCTGAGTATCATTAGAACATCTCCAGATCATGGAACTGCCTACAATCTTGTTGGATCAAAAAAAATATCAACCAGATCATTTATTAATTGTTATAAATTAATTAAAAAAATTTATAAAAATAGAATGATTAATGTTAAAAGCTAAAAAATCATTAAGTCAAAATTTTTTAATCGATAAAAATATTTGTAAAAAAATAATAAATCTTACAGAGATAGAGAATAGTGATATACTAGAAATTGGCCCAGGTTATGGTTTTTTGACTGATATCATCTTGTCAAAGAAGCCAAATAAAATTATTTTAATTGAAAAAGATATTTATCTCAGAAAATTTTTAACAAATAAATATAAAAAGAATAAGAAAGTTTTTATAGAAGGCAATAATATTCTTGAATATGATTTAAAAAAATTAAAAAATATAATTATAATTTCAAATTTACCTTATAATATAAGCACTAAAGTTATACTTTATTTATTTAGTTTCAATCAAAACATAACTGAAATGATATTAATGATTCAAAAGGAAGTTGCGCAAAAATTTGATTATAACTTACCTAAAATGAATAAATATAAATTTTATACAAAAATTTTCTCTAAATATTCAAGATGTTTTGATGTTAGCTCAAATGTTTTTACTCCAAAACCTAAAGTAAAATCTACTGTAGTTAAATTTATATTAAAAAAGAAAAAGTTAGATTTTAACAAAATCAAAAATTTTTGTAATTTAATATTTAAAAATGTTAGAAAGAAAATACATAATAATATTAATATTAATAAAAATAATCAATTATCTAATAAAAGAGTCAATGAGCTATCGATCGAAGAATTATTGAAAATTTATAATTTTTTTTAATTTTTTTGTAAGCTTAATATTTTGATCACGAATTAATTGATTGTACTCAATTATTTTTTTTATATGGTTCACAGTATTTTGGACATTTTCATTAATTAACACATACCTATATTCTTTATAATGTTTCATTTCATCAAAAGCATAAGATAATCTAAGTTTAATTTCTTCATTATTATCTCTTCCTCTTTTAATTAATCTTCTTTTAAGTTCGCTTTTGGAAGGTGGTAAAATAAAAAAATCAATTATATTCGTTTTATTATAATGCTTTCTAATATTTCTTGCCCCTTTCCAATCTATATCAAATAAAATGAGCTCATTTCTTTTTCTTGAATTATTTATGTTTCGAAAAGGTGATCCATATAAATTATTAAAATTCTTTGCTGTTTCTATAAAGAAATTTTGTTCTTTTAATTTTTCAAATTTTGTTTTTGACACAAAATAATAATCTTTACCGTTTACCTCATTTAATCTTTTATTTCTTGATGTATATGAAATTGATAATTTAACATTTTTCATTTTCTTAATTAATAATTTGCATAATGTTGTTTTACCAGCTCCAGAAGGAGAAGAGATAATTATTAGTTTATTTTGTGTCTCTATATTCATTTAATTTTTTTTTATGATCATTAAAGGTTTTTGAAAATTCATGCCTTTTTAAAGAATTATTAAAAAAATAAAATAGAAAATCTGTTTTATGATTTTCAAACAATATATCTAATGTTTTCTTTCCTACGTAGGATATGGGTTTTGGAGGTAATCCTTTGTAAAGATATGTATTAAATGGACTTTCAAATTTTAAGTCATTGTATAATAAATTTCTTTTTAAATCATAATTACCTTCTGTAATTGCATATAAAACTGTTGCATCTATTTGTAACTTCATATTTTTATTTAATCTATTAATTATAACAGATGCAATTTTCTTTTTATCCCTATAATCTAAACCTTCCTTTTCTATCATTGAGCCAATTATCATAATATCTAGTTCTGAATAATTTTTATATAAATTGTAATCTTTATATTTAGATAGAAATTCTAATTTTATTTTTTTTAAATTATTAACAAAATAGTTGAAATCATTGTTCTTATTTAAAAAATAAGTATCCGCAATGATATCTTCAAAAGGGATTTGATAAACATCATCAAAATATTTAGATAATTCTTTTTCTAAATCTTTTTGCGACCAGCCTTCTATTATAGTAACTTTATTTATAACATTGCTAGGCTTTGAAATAATTTTTAAAATTTCAGCAATTGTTAAATTATTTTGTAAAATAAAATCACCAAAGTGTATAAATTCATTCGTAATAGTATTTTTAATTTTAATATAAATTTTTATAACGAAAATATCAAATTCTGAAAAATTAGTCGTATTTTGTTCTAAAACTTCTTCGATACTTTCGCCTTTTTGAATTGTAATTGAGTTACTTGACAACACTACTTCTTTATTAATAATGTAATAAGAATAAAAAAAGATTAAAATTAAAATAAAGATTATAATTAATTTAAATACTCTTAAATAATAGTGCAGTATTTGTTCCTCCAAAACCAAAAGAATTACTTAAAGCGTAGTTGATATTCTTTTCTAAAACATTTTTTGTTATTAAGTTAATATTTGTTGTTTCGATTGGATTATCTAAATTTAATGTAGCTGGCAAAATATTATCATTTAATGACATTATAGAAAAAATTGACTCAACACTTCCAGCTGCACCTAGTAAATGACCTATTGATGATTTAGTTGAGCTTACAAAGATATTGTGCTTAAATAACCTTGATATGGCATTAAGTTCTATTTCATCACCCTTAATTGTTGATGTACCATGAGCATTAATATAATCAACGCTTTCTGAGGAAACATTTGCCATATCAAGAGCACTTTTCATAGCTCTGAAACCGCCATCTCCGTCTTCTGCAGGCGCAGTAATATGATGTGCATCACCTGACATTCCATAACCAATAAGTTCAGCGTATATATTTGCTCCTCTTTTTTTTGCATATTCCATTTCTTCAAGAACTATTATTCCAGCTCCTTCACCCATAACAAAGCCATCTCTATCTCTATCCCAAGGCCTTGAAGCTTGTTCAGGTGTATCATTAAATGAAGTACTCAAACTTCTCGCAGCACAGAAACCAGCAATTCCTAATTTACAAACTGCTGCTTCTGAGCCGCCTGCAATCATTACATCTGCAGCACCTCTTTTGATCATTTCTCCAGAATCACCAATTGAATGTGCTCCTGTTGCACATGCAGTAACGACAGAATGATTAGGTCCCTTAAAACCGTACTTTATTGAAATCTGGCCAGACAATAGATTGACTAATGAAGAAGGAATAAAAAAAGGAGATAGTTTTTTATTTTCTTTATTATTAATAGTAAGTGAACCTTCGTAAATTGTTTCAAGACCACCTATCCCAGAACCAACAGAAACACCAACTCTTAACTTTTCTTGATCACTTAAATTATTTAATCCAGCATCTTCTATAGCCATATTTGCTGCAACAAGACCATATTGTATAAATCTATCATTTCTTTTTATATCTCTTGTTTCTAGAAAAGAAGATTTGTTAAAGTAATATTCATCTTCTTGGTCATTAGCTATGTATCCTGCAATTTTTGCAGGTAAATCAGATACATCAAATTGATTAATTTTTTTTATACCAGATTTTAAGTTAATTAAATTATTCCAAGTAGCTTCTTTATCATTACCAATTGATGTTAAAAGACCCATTCCAGTAACAACAACTCTTTTCATGAAAAATATTTTAATTATTTTTTACTTTGAATATAATCTATAGCATTTTGAACAGTTTGAATAGTTTCAGCGGCATCGTCAGGTATCTCAATTGCAAATTTTTCTTCAAAAGCCATTACTAACTCAACAGTATCTAAGCTATCAGCACCTAAATCATCAATAAATTTTGCCTCAGGCACTACTTTTGATTCATCAATTCCTAAATGATCTACAACAATTTTTTTTACCTGATCTTGAATTTCACTCATATTTTTCTCCTTATTTTTCTTTTAAATTATTTTTTTAATATATGTCAACCAATTAAACCATTAACATACCACCGTTTACATGTATATTTTGCCCAGTTATGTATGCAGCCTCATCTGTTGATAAAAAATCTACTAAATTAGCTACATCTTTTGGACTTCCAAATCTCATCATTGGAATTCTTGATAGATAGCTATTCTTTTGATCTTCATTTAGATTATCAGTCATCGATGTAGAAATAAAACCAGGAGATATTATGTTAACATTTATATTTCTTTTAGCTACTTCCAAGGCTATAGATTTATAAAGACCTACTAATCCAGATTTTGAGGCAACATAGTTTGCTTGTCCAGGATTACCTGTTGATCCAACAATAGATGATATACCAATAATTTTTCCATATCTTTTTGAAAGCATATTTGGAAGTAAAGTTTTTATAATTTGATAATTAGAATTAAGATTAGTTTGTATTACTTTTGACCACTGATCATCCTTCATTCTAAATATCAAATTGTCTTGAGTAGTACCTGCGTTATTAACTATTATTGAAATATCCTTATGTTCTTTAGATATTATGTCTAAGTTATATTGTAGATTTTTATCATCAGATAAATCAACCTTATAATAATAATGATCATCACCATATTTTTTTTTCAAACTTTCTATTTTATTTTCAGATGATGAAGTTAAAATTAAAATATAATTTTTATTTTTAAATTTTTCACAAATTGCAGAACCAATTCCTCCAGAAGCTCCAGTTATAAATATTTTTAAATTTTGATTCATTTTATTTTATGTCACTTATTTCATTTATAGAAATAATATCAAATTTATCTGAGATTCTCTTTATTAACCCGCTTAATACTTTATTTGGTCCAAATTCAATAATTTTTCTTTCTTGTGTTTGTTCTAAAGTTTTTATACTTTTTGTCCAATTAACTTTATTTGCCATTTGATTTTGTAAGTTTTTCATAATCATTGAATTATCTTCATAAATACCGCCATCATAGTTTGATATAATCTTTATATTATTATTTTTAAAAGTTACTTTATTAATTTCTTTACTTAATATTTTTTGAGCATCAAGCATGTATTTACTATGAAAAGCAGCTGAAACCTTTAACGGTACAAATCTTTTAATATTATTTTGCAAAAATATATCTTTACTTTTATCTATATCTTCTAAACTCCCAGATAACACTAATTGCATAGGTGAGTTATCATTGGCAATTTCTAAATTTATATTATTTTCATCTATAAGTTTTTGGACATAACTAGAATCTTTACCTATTAAAGCTACCATGCCAGTTTTATTAGGCTCAACTGCGTTATTCATTAGTTCCCCTCTTCTCTTTAGAATCAAACTACAGTCTTTCAAACTGATTCTATTACTGCAAGCCAAAGCAGTGTATTCTCCAAGAGAATGACCCATCATTACTTTAATATTCTCTTTATCTATATCAACTACATCGATATAGGTTCTATAAATTACATATGAGGCTGCAAAAATACAGATTTGTGTGAATTGTGTTAAATCTAATTGATTATTTTCATTAAAGAAAATTATTTTTCTAATATTTATATTTGTATAATCTTCAATTTCTTCAAAGGCTAGACTTGCTATTTTGAAATTATCATTGAAATCCTTTGCCATGCCTACAGTTTGGCTACCTTGACCAGGAAAAACTAGAGATGTCATTAAAACTTGATTTATTTTAAAAATTTAATATATGCAACATCAACTTCTCTTATATTAAAGAATATAAGATAAACCATGGAGTTTTATGAATAAATTTGAAGTAGTTTTAATTTTAAATCCTGATTTAACTTCAAATACACTCAACAGTGAAATTGAAAGTTTTAAATCTAAACTAACATCTAATTCAGCAAAAATTATAAATGAAGAAAACTGGGGACTAAGAGATCTTAGCTATTCCATTAATAAATTTAAAAAAGCTTTTTACAGATTTTTTCAAATTGAAGCTTCAGGGGAATTAATAAAAGCAATAAATAATGAGCTTAATCAATCAGAAAATTTAATAAGATACATCTTTATAAAAGTTAAAGATCATCAAGAACTTCCAACCATGTTAACCAATGAAAAAAAATAAATTTAAATCCAAAAGAGATGAGAAATCTAATTCTCCATTTGAAAATAAAAAGAAATTTTGTCCCTTCAGTCAACCTGGTTCACCAAAAATTGATTATAAAGATACCAGATTATTATCTCGCTATATTACAGAAAAGGGAAAAATTATACCAAGTAGAATAACTGGAGTATCAAGAAAAAAACAAAAGGAATTAGCTAAAGCTATTAAAAGAGCAAGATTCCTTTCATTATTATCATACACAAATAAATCATTTACATCATGAAAGTAATTTTAACTACAAATATTAAAAAACTTGGTAAGATGGGTGATAAAGTTACAGTCAAAGCTGGATATGCAAGAAATTATCTATTTCCAAATCAAATGGCATTAAGAGAAAGCAAAAAAAATATTGAATATTATGAAAAGATTAAAGATGAAATTAAAAAAAATGAAGATCTTAAATTAAATGATGCAAAAATTATAATTGAAAAAATCAGAAAAATAAAAATAACATTTAATAAAGAAGCTGACGAAAAAGATCAATTGTATGGATCAATTTCAAAGAAAGAAATAATAGATTATCTATTAAGTAATGATATAAAAGTCAAATCAGATGATCTCATCATTAGAAGCCAAATAAAATCTATTGGTGAACATAAAGTTGAGGTAAGTCCTTATGAAGGAATAAATGAGGAAATATCAATTTTTATAAATAAAAACTAATTTATTCACACAATTAATAAATTATTAACTTAATTTTATTTCTTATTCTTGTTGATTATTTCTAGATAGTTTACTTAGTAATGATGTCTGTTGAATTAATTAATTCAAATGAAGCAAAAATAAATCAGATTGATAATTTTTCAAATACAGATGCAGAACTAGCACTCATTGGGTGTATTTTATGGGATAATAGAAATTATGAAAAAATATCTGATTTTCTCAATGAAAATCACTTTGTTGATGAAACTAATAAAATAATTTTTTCAACTATAAAAAATTTATTAGATAAAAATATTTTAGTTTCTCCAATAACATTAAAGAATTATCTCCCAGAGGATAATGATATTAATAAAGTAAATTATTTAAATCAACTTAAAGATAGTACACCTTCTACTCAAAATACCTACAATTACGGTAAAATTATATATGATCTTTACGTAAAAAGAAATTTAGTAGGTATTGCACATAATCTTATAACTGAAACAAATTCAAATAATAATGAAACTGCAGAAAATCTTATAGAAAATGCTGAAAATGATTTATACAATTTATCTCAAACAGGAAACTCCGATAGGTCATTTATTAATTTTGGGAATGCTCTACAGGGCGCTGTAGATATCATTAGTGAAGCATATAAAAGAGAAGGTAAAATCGCAGGTGTTCCTTCAGGCTTTAAAGACTTAGATAATAAATTAGGTGGATTACATAAATCTGATTTAATTATAATAGCAGGAAGACCGTCGATGGGTAAAACTGCATTGGGTACAAATATTGCTTTTAATTGCGCAATTAAATATCAAGAGCAAAAAGATGAATTTGGAAATAAAAAAATTGTTGATGGTGGCAAAGTTGCATTTTTTTCCTTAGAAATGTCATCTGAGCAATTAGCTACTAGAATATTAGCTGAACAAACTAAAATTTCTGGAGATAAAATGCGCAAAGCTGAACTAAACAAAAATGATTTTAATAAAATTGCTAAAACTTCATCTGAATTAGAAAACCTAAACTTAATCATTGATGATAATCCAGTTTTAACAATTCCAACACTTAGGGCAAGAAGTAGAAGGCTAAAAAGATTACATGATATTAACTTAATAATAATAGATTATTTACAATTAATGTCATCATCTTCAAATAATAGAAATGATGGAAGAGTTCAGGAGATTTCTGAAATCACAAGAGGCTTAAAATCTATCGCTAAAGAGTTAAATATTCCAATTATTGCCTTGTCTCAACTTTCACGACAAGTAGAACAAAGAGAGGATAAAAGACCTCAATTATCTGATTTAAGAGAAAGTGGTACAATCGAACAAGACTCAGATGTTGTAATGTTTATTTATAGAGAGAGTTATTATCTAGAGAGATTAGAACCAATTAGGAAATCAGAAGAAGATGATATTAAGTACAATGAAAGAGTCTCTCGTTGGCAACAATTGACAAATGAAAATTATAATAAGGCAGAAATTATTATTGCTAAACAAAGACACGGTCCAATTGGTTCAATTAAAATGCACTTTGATGCAAATTATACAAAATTCAGTGACTTAACAACGAAAGATTATGATAATATTATAGAGTGATTAACGAAAGTGGCATTCTTAACATTAAAATTAAAAATATAATTTATAACTATAATTTATTTAAAAAACTAAAAAAAAACCTAATTGTTGCTCCCACAATAAAAGCTGATGCATATGGATTGGGGGATAAAAATATATTTCAACTTTTATTAAAAAAAGGTTGTAAACATTTTTTTGTTGCAACATTAAAAGAGGGTTTAAAATTAAATAATAAAAAGAATACAATAAAAATATATGTCCTTAATGGATTACAAAATTATAAACTCAATACATTTACAAAAGCAAATTTAATTCCAGTAATAAATAGTATTGAGGAGTATGAAAGAATAAAAAATTCTAATATTAATTTTGCAATTCATATAGATACAGGAATAAACAGATTAGGTATTCCAAATGAAGATGCACACAATATAGATTTTAGAAATAGAAATATTAAATTAATTATTAGCCATTTATCAAGTTCTGATGAATACAAAAACAATTACAATTTAAAACAACGAATAATTTTCGACAATTTAGTAAAAAAAAATCACAAAAAACTATTGTTTAGTTTAGCTAATGCACATGGAGCTATTTTGCATAATTCATACTTATACGACATGATTAGGCCAGGTATAGGTTTATATGGATGTTATGAAAATAAAAAATTAAAACAAAAAATTAAAAATGTAATTAATTTCAAAGGAAAAATAATTCAAATCAAAAAAATTAAAAAAAATCAATATGTTGGATATAATCGAACATATAAAACAAAAAATAGCACAATAGTGGCAATTGTTGGCCTAGGTTATGAAGATGGAATACCTAGATCTTTAAGCAATAAAGGGTTTGTCTACTTCAGGAAAGATAAATTTAAGATTATTGGAAGAATTTCAATGGATTCATTTACAATAGATATATCAAAATGTAGTCATGATTTAAAAGTAGGAATGTACGTAGATATTATTAATGATGAACATAGAGTAGATAAATTTGCTAAAAAATGCAAAACAATATCATACGAAGTTTTAACTTCTATAGGTAAAAGAGTGTATAGAAATTATGAGTAAAAAATTAGTATTTATTTTATCATTTTTTTTTGTCTTATCTTTATTTTTAGCGAGTTTCTATATTAAAGATTTTAGAATAGATGCTTCTTCAGATAGTTTAGTATCACAAAATGATGAAGATTTTAAATATTTCACTTATTATCAAGATCTATTTCCTACAAAAAGCAGTCTTATTATAGCTGTCAAAGGTAATGATGGAATAGATAGATCATTATTATCAGAAATAGAAAAGATAAGTAAAAAATTATCTGATTTATCAGAAGTTTATTCTGTTTTTAATATTAATAAAGCTCCTATTCTTCTTTTAAATAACACTAATCTTTTAGATTTAGCAAATGATAATTATGAAACAATATTAGATACAAATTTAGAAATTAAAGATGTTCTTAATGAGTTTTCAAAAAGCCCTATCTACAGTGATCAAATTATTAATGATAGCGAAAATATAACTTCTATAATAATTTTCCTTAATGAAAATAGTAAAGCAATAAATCTTAGAGATAATAAAAAATTATATCTATCTCAAGGGAAATATTACAAAATAAAAACAGAAATAGATACTGAAAGAAATGAATTAATAAAAAAAATAAGAAATATTATTTATAATAGCAATCAAAACTATTCATATTATTTAGGCGGTGTAGAAATGATATCTAGCGATGTGATTTCTTATGTAAAAAGTGATATTATTTTATTTAGTATTACAGTTCTTATAATTATAATTTTAATTCTTTTCTTAATTTTTAAAAGACTCAAATGGGTGTTTGCAATCTTATTTACATCAATTTGTGCCGTATATTTAATGATCGGTTTGGCTGGCTTTATAAATTTTGAAATCACAGCTGTGTCAGCAAATTTCATATCTTTAATGTTTGTCTTATCTATTTCGATGAATGTTCACATAATGAATAATTATTTGCAAAGGAAAATTAGCATTATCGAAAATTTTAGTATGATGTTTTGGCCATGTTTGTATACCTTTCTGACTACAATTGTAGCATTTGTATCACTTATAATTTCAGACATAAAACCAGTAATAGATTTTGGAATTATAATGATAGTTGCATTACTGATTGTTTTGATTTCATCATTTATAATTTTACCTTTGGTTATTTCTTTTTTTACAAAGGAAGCAAGTAGCAATTCTCTAAGTTTACGTTTTTTAAAATCATTTTATCCTTTTGCATATAAATATAGTAGATATATTATTGGAATTAACATTCTGTTATTTTTTATTTCTCTATATGGAATAACAAATCTTAATGTTGAAAACTCATTTGTAAAATATTTCAAAAAAAATACAGATATTTATAAAGGAATGTTTTTAATAGATAATGAATTAGGTGGAACTACACCATTAGATATTATTCTTAAATTCAAAGTTGATAGTAATAAATTTGATACGTCAGTTGAAGTTGTAGAAGAAGATGACTTAGAGATAGAAGATGATTTCTTTTCAGATGATCTATTTGAAGAAGATAATAATATTTGGTTTACAAATGAAAAAATTGAAACGATTAAATCTGTTCATAAATATCTAGAAAATAGAAAAGAAATTGGAAAAGTTTCTTCAATTTATTCACTTATAGATACAGCCAATCAAATAAATAAAAATAAACTATCAGTGTTTGAATTATCAGTGTTGTATAATGAAATACCTATTGATTATAAATCTGATATAGTCGACCCTTATCTAAATGTAGAAAATAATATTACTAAGATTTCTGCAAGAGTAAAAGATTCTAATGATATTAATAGAAATGATCTTGTCAATGAAATAAATTCTTATCTATCAAGTGAATTTGATAACTTGGAAGAATACAAAGTTAATGGTTTACTAGTTTTATATAACAATATGTTAAAATCTTTATTTAGCTCACAAATAAAATCGTTAGGTTTTGTAATATTGGCTATTTTTATAATGTTTGTTATATTATTCAGATCGTTAAAATTAAGTATAATTGGAATAATTCCAAACATTTTAGCCTCAACTTTTATTCTTGGCATAATTGGATTATTAAAAATACCATTGGATATAATGACAATCACTATTGCAGCCATATCAATAGGTATAGCTGTAGATAATACTATTCACTATATTTATCGTTATAAAGAAAATTTAAAATTAGATAAAAATAATGTTAGTGAAATCATTGAAAAAACACATCTAAGCGTAGGTAATGCTGTTTTAATCACCTCTATTGCAATTACTGCAGGATTTCTTACACTTTGTTTGTCAAATTTTGTTCCTACAGTTTATTTTGGATTATTTACAAGTCTAGCAATGATATTTGCTATGATTGGAGTGTTAATTACTTTACCATCAATATTGAAATATCAAAAATGATTTTTTTAAACTTTGAATTAATATTTTTTGATTATGTGGTATTAATTTTGACTGCAATAATCATTATTTTTAGTTTCTGGAAAGGCTTTATAAATTCTATACTTGGATTATTAACATGGATTGGCTCAGTATTTATAACCATTTATGCATACCAATATCTTTCAAATTTTTTAAGTGAACAGTTTTTAAATATTAATTTTTTGCAAAGATTTGAACAATTTGTTAGTGTAATAAGTATTGTTATATCAATACCCTTAATTTTTTTATTTAGTTTATTTATTTTAAAAAGATTTAGAAAATTCTTAAATAGCGATTTAGATAAACAAATTTTAGGAATAATTTTTGATAAATTTTTCGGAATTCTATATGGGATTGTATTCTCATACATAATTTTTAGTAGTTTATTATTCTTAGTAGATGGTAATGAATTAAAGTTTTTAAATAATTTTTATTCATTCCTCGTAGAAAATTCAAATATTCTTAAACAAATCTCTGAGTATAATAATAATATTATTGAGACATATACTAATACAGATCAATAATTAATAATTATAAGGATTTTTAGATTTAGTAATCGAAATTTTTAAATTTCTACTTTTAATTTTAAAGAATTTATAAAAATTGTTGAGCAGATATCTTTTATAAGATTTTGATATTTCTTTAGAAAAGTTTGAAAAAATTTTTATTGTTAAAGGATTGCTTGAAACTTGAGTACCGTATTTAAACTTCACTTCTTTTCCATGTATTCTTGGATGAGAATTATTTTCTACAACATGATTTAGCCATTTATTAATTTGAGAAGTTGATATATTTGTATCTAATTCTAACGTAAGTTCATGTATCTTATTTTTTAAAAAATAAATATCTTTTTTACTAAGTGTTGAAATTGGAAGAATTTTTATATTTTTTGAGTGTGAAAATTCATAATTAATATCTTTAATTAATTCATTAATTATCTTCTTCTTATTTTTTTTAATCAAATCAATTTTATTAATTAAAAATAATAATATATTAGATTTTTGATATATTAAGTTAAATATTTTTTTAGATTGTGTGTCAAAGCCTTGCTCTATATCAATAAGAAATATGTTTAAATCAATTTCATTAATAACTGACAAAGTTTTTTTAGTAACATAAAAATCAAGACTATTTTTATCAATTTTATTTTTTTTTATTAAGCCTGCAGTATCTTTAATTGAATATGTATTGCCTTTAAAATTATATGAAGAAGAAACAACATCTGTTGTAGTTTTTGGCTTATTACTGACAATTGATCTCTCAAATCCTACTAATTTGTTTAATAGAGTACTTTTTCCTACATTTGTTTTACCAAATAATCCTAAAGAAAAATCATATTTCTTTATACTATTTTCTTTAATATCATATTTTAATAAAAAATTTAGAAAGTCATTAATGCCTATATTATGCGAACAGGAAATAAAAAAAATATTTTCTATACCAAGATTGTCAATTTTTTTATCTTGTTTAAAATTATCATCTTTATTTATAATAACTAATATTTCTTTATTAAATTTTCTTAATTCATTTATAAATTCTTTATCTATAAAGTAATTATTATTTTTATAATCTACTACATAAACAAAAATATCTATTTTTTTTATTATATTATTGACATTCTTTGTAACTATACTTTTTTGATTAATTATTCCCGGCGTATCATAAACATCAATATTGCTATTTGATTTAAGAGGAGATACATGCCAATCTCTTGTTGTTCCTATTGTATCGTGAATTATATTATTATTTTTATTATTTGTGATAAGATTGTACAATGATGTTTTGCCAACATTAGGCATACCTAAAATTAATATATTCATCTTAATAAATGTAAGTAATACCTTTTTCTGTATTAATAAATATTTTACTTTGATAACTATATACTTGAATAATATCTTTTATTTTTACATTAATGACTTCTTCAATACTAAAATCTTTTTTTATTATAATTATTTTTCCATTATCCATAAATAAGTGGAGTTTTTTGTTAATTATCAAAGCATTTACTAGTTTTGAGTTTTGACTTAAAAGATCCTCTATATTAAGTTGAAAAAACAAGTTGCCATTTATAATGTTATAAAAATTTAGAAATTTTTCATTTTTTATTATAATAGAATTATTGAATAATACAGAGGATGAGGAATTATTTAATATAAAATTAGATAATAGAAATTTATTCTTAATTAAATCATATGTGTAAACTGTATTTCCATTATCTAAATAAATAAAATAATTATTAAATATATTTATTTTATCGTTTAGATTATTAATAGTTGTATTTAATTCTATTTTATCAAGATCTGAATTATGAAGATCAAATAAAAGTATATCCAAAGATTTAAATTCACTATTAGGTAAAATAAAGAATAATAAATTATAATAATCAATAATTTTACCTCCAGATGATTGGATAATATTGCTAGCTTTAAAATCTTTTTCAAAATCAATTTCACCATTTAATGGTGATAAAATTATAATTTTTTCTGAATACAATATTATAATTTTATTATCATAAATTTTTATAGGCGTAATAAGTAAATCTTTATTATCAAAAGACCAAATCAATTTTCCTAATTTATTGATTCTAATAACTTCTCCTGATTTAAACCCAACTATAAAATCATTGTTATGCAAAGAAAAAGAAACTGGGGTTCTATCTCTAATTTCATAATCAATTAAATATCTAGTAATTAATTTACCAGTATCAGCTTTAAATTTTAGGAGCTCTCCATTTTTATTAAATGAAAAAAAATTATTTTCAGCATAGATAATGTTAATAGGTGTATTTTCTAAATAATTATTTTCATAGTTATTAATTTTTAAGTTATTTATTTTATTTAGAAAATTAGCTGAAGAACTATGCGTAGTATAAATATCTATGGTATTTTTCTCGTAATAATAATAACTATTTAAATCTAAATTATCATTTTTTTCAAATTTAAATATTTCTTTTTTATAAGCCAGATTATCTTTATCACTCAATGATAATATTGTATCCTGACACGAAAAAATAAAAATAGAAGTTAGAATTAGTGAGATTTTACTTATAAAGCTGAAATTCATGAATCTTTTTCACTCTTTCTTTTATAGAGGCAGAAACTAAGCTTGAATTAAATATTTCATTATATTTATCCAAAGCTTTTAAACTATTATTATATTCAGATTTATTGAGATCAATTTCTGTAACAATTAATAAATATTCTAATTCTTTTTTTATTGAAAAATATCCATCCAACTTGTCACTAATATTATTTATATATACTGATATATCATTTAGGTAATTACTTGTTTGGTCTTCATAAGATGCGTTAATCATTGTATATGAAGCATTTGCAGCGATAGAAGATTTATATAGATCATCTAAATTTGATGAAGCAAGTAATTCTTTATACAATTCATTAGAGTAACTAAAGTTTTTATTTTCATTATTTTGCTGAATTAATTTTAATTTTGATAAAATAGAGAAAATATTATTATCATCAATTAAGTTTTCTAAACTATTTAAATCATTTTGATCACCTTGGATAATATCAAAAAAACTTATACTAGAGTTTTTAATATCTTGAATTTTAAAATAATTATATGTTTGGAAACCAATTAATAGAATAAACAAAAATACTAACGAAATAATTAATTGTCTATAGTTTGCGAAAATAAAATTTTGTATTTTTTTTAATAAAGTATTATTTTTATTCTCGTCACTCATACTATTTCCATTTTATAGAACAACCAATACTATTCATTTGATTAGCTGGGCCTACTCCCTCATTTTTGATTTTAATCATTGCATTAAAAAGATCTCTTTCAATAATTGAATTTTGATTTGCATTCATTACTCCTGAATCTATTCTCCCCCTATATTTTAATTTTAGATCTTTATCAAAACCAAAAAAATCTGGAGTACAAACAGCATTATAATTTTTTGCCACTTCTTGTGTTTCATCATAAAGATATGGAAAATTAAAGTTATATTTATCAGAGAAAATTTTCATATTATCAAATGAGTCATCTGGATAGTTAATTACATCATTTGACATAATGGCAATTGTATTAATTGAGTGTTCTAGTAACTCATCAGCATCTTTTTTTAATCTACTTGCAATTGCTTTAACATAAGGACAATGATTACATATAAAAACAATAACAGTACCATTTAATCCTTTTGCATTATCTAATGAAAGCATTTCATCATCAATATTTTTAAGATTAAATGATGGTGCTAATACATCTAAATTATCATTTGGAGCATTTACAGGCATAAATTTTTGTTATATTCTTAAATTATGGGCTTAGTAACATCTAGTGCTTCAACTAACAATCACAATCTCTACTTTTCCAAAGATGAGCTTGCCAAAATCTTAAATCTTTATTCTAAAGGAGTCTCTAGTGGAGAATGGAAAGATTATGCTATTGATTTTAATAAAAATAATGCATTTTTTTATATATTTAAACATAGCCTAGCAGCTCCAGAATGCATTCTAAATAAATCAATAGAGAGAAAAAAAAGAAAAATTTTTTATAATTTAAAATCAAAAAATCAAAATAAGAAATTTGAAAGTTTAGACGCACTGATATCATCTTTAAATCGAAATATTTTTAAGTTAGTAAATTAAATATTAACGATTTTATTTAACAATTTGTATTATTAAACTTCATCTTTCTACACATTATTTTCTGATGGCCCAACCAGCAAAAATATTTTCAAGATAAACTACAATATAATATAAAAATATTCCCATAACAGCCAATGTGATCAATACTGCAAACATTAATGGATAATCTGCGCTAATTTTTCCACTATCAAACAAATGTCCTAATCCTTTTCCATGGGGTTCAATAATCTCCATTAAATTAGTTCCAATAAACGCAAGTGTTGTTGATACTTTTAATGCTCCAAAAAATTCTGGTAATGTTTTTGGTAAAGCAATTTTATAAAAAATCTCAAATTTATTTGCACCTAAAGATAAAAGTATATCTTCATATTCTCTTTCCAAAGTTGACAACCCAATCGAAATTGAAACACAGATGGGGAAAAATGAAATAAGAATTACAATTATAATTGTATTCATATTGTGCATACCGACAAATATTAATGCAATTACTGGAACTACAGTTGCTTTAGGAATAGCATTAAAACCAACAAGAATAGGATATAATCCTATTCTAATAGTTTTTGAAAACCCCATCAAAATACCTAAACTTAATCCTACCAAAACAGACAATATTAATCCTACAACAGTTCTCCAAAAAGTTTCCCAACCGTAGATTAAAAAGAGATGTTTAAATTTCCAAAATGCTGGCCATAAATCTGAAGGGGAAGCCATTTTATAATTTGGCCAATTATTATACCAAACCAACAATTCCCATAATAAACAAAAAATTATAAGGCTAAATAAAGGTATAATAAAATTATTGATTCTAATCATTGTTATTCTGAGCTATTTCGATTTGATTTCTAAGTGTTGCAAGTAATTGTGAAACTTCTGATGAATATAAATCAGAGATTTTTTTTTCTTCATTAAAATTAGTTTTGACGTCATATTGTAATGAAGCTGGTCTTCCGGATAAAACAATTACTTGATCAGCTAAATAAACAGCTTCTCTTAAATCATGAGTTATTAAAATACATGTAAAATCTCTTTCTTTTTTTAATTTGTGCATAACGTCCCACAAATCTTCTTTTGTAAATGCATCTAGAGCTGCAAAAGGTTCATCTAAAATTAATACTTCTGGATTATGAACTAGAGATCTACAAAGTGAAACTCTTTGTTTCATCCCACCAGATAATTCAGATGGTAAATTATTTTCAAATTCCTCTAATCCTACTAACTTAAGTAGATCTAATGCATTCGATCTTTTTTGATTATAAGTCATATTTTTTGATACTATCTCAAGTGGAAGAATTATATTTTTAATTACATTTCTCCATTCTAATAAAACTGGATTTTGAAAAGCCATTCCTACAGTAGAAAGTGGGGATATAATTTTTTTATTTGAAATAAAAATACTACCTTGAGTTGGTTTTATTAATCCACTGACTAATCTAGTTATTGTAGATTTTCCACAACCTGAAGGTCCAACAATAGCAGTAAAACCTTTTCTTTTAATTGATAGGGAAAGATCCTTTAAAACAGGAAGCATACCTTGTTTAGTTTCATATTGATGAGAAACCTTTTCAATATTGATATGCATAAGTTATGATTAGTATATGGGGTAGAAATAGTCTACCCCATAAAAAAATATTAAGGTAAATATTTATCGGTAAAAAATGATGAAATCTCTGGATCAGATGAGAATTCGTATGTTTCTGCTAACTGTCCTAAAGCTTTTTCCATTCTTGCAATGTCAATATTACCCATACCGTTTTCTTTTACATAATCAGTATTAACATTTCCTTCTATTGCTAGTATCAATCTTCTTGTCTCTAAAGCTAAATCAGCAGCTGGATTTCTTTCAACCATACTCTTCACCGCGTCTTCAGGATTTTTCATAGCATCAGCCCATCCTTTAGATACAGCTTTTAAAAAACCTTTAACTATTTCAGGATTTGCATCTGCATAATCAGTGTTAACTATTATGGCATTACCATATAATTCTAATCCATAGTTTGCCATCAACATAATTGATATATCATCCTCAGGAACACCAAGACGAACTAAATTTAAAAACATTGAAAATGAAAACCCTGTTATAGCATCAACGTTTTTTTCAGCTAACATCGGTTCTCTTGTTGGGAAACCTACTGGCTCCACTGTTATATTATCAACATTGATATTATTTGCAGAAGCAAATGGTGGGAATTGTGCCCATGCACCATCAGGTGGTGGCGCACCAAGAATTTTTCCCTCTAAATCAGATGGAGTTGTAACACCAAGACTTTTTCTTCCAGCAATTGCAAATGGAGGTTTATCATAAACCATCATAACTGCCATAACTGGCGCTCCAGGATTTTGATCTAAGAATTTGATTAAACTGTTTATATCTGCAAAGCCAATAGGAAAAGCTCCTGTTGCAACCTTTGGGATTGCATCTAAGGATCCTTTACCCGCAGATATTTCAACTTCTAAATTTTCTTCACCAAAATGTCCCTTATCTATTGCATAGAAATAAGGTGCACTTGGTCCTTCAAATTTCCAATCTAAAGCAAAAGATATTTTAGTATTTGCAAAACTATTGAAAGATAATAGAACTGAAGTAATAAATAGTAAAAATATTTTCATTTGATTATACCTCCTAATTTAAATCTGAGGTTATTTTAAATGTGTTTTTTTAATAATACGATATAGGCAATTTAGTAATTCTTAAAATGCATACATAAATCTTAAATTTAAAAATATAACAAAATCAATTATTTATATTATTCCCACTCAATGGTTCCAGGAGGTTTAGATGTAAAGTCATATAATACTCTGTTAATACCTTTAACATTATTAATTATACGAGATGATATTTCTTTTAATTGATTATTTGTAAACATATAAAAATCCGCTGTCATTCCATCCACTGAAGTAATAGCTCTAAGTGAAACAGAGTAATTGTATGTTCTTTCATCCCCCATAACACCTACTGATTTTACTGGTAAAAGAACAACAAAAGCTTGCCAAATTTTATTATAAAGATTTTTCTCTTTTAGATACTCTATAAAAATATGATCTGCCTCTTGAAGAATTAAGATCTTTTTTTTATCAATTACACCAGGTATTCGGATTGCTAAACCTGGACCTGGGAAAGGATGTCTTAAAAGTAAATGTTTATCTATTTTTAATTGCCTTCCAACATTTCTTACCTCATCTTTAAATAATTCTCTTAATGGCTCCACAATTTTTAATTTCATTTTTTTTGGTAAACCCCCAACATTATGGTGACTTTTGATTTTAGCTGTTGGACCGCCAAAAAATGGAATACTTTCTATAATATCTGGATAAAGAGTCCCCTGCCCTAAATAATCTACATTTGATATTTTTTTAGCTGCTTTATCAAAAACTTCTATAAATGTTTTGCCAATAATTTTTCTTTTTTTCTCTGGATCAGAAACATTTTTTAAATTTTTTAAAAAAATATTAGAAGCATTTATTTTAGTAAAGTTTTTGCCAAATTTTTTGGAAAATATTTTTGACACTTCGTTAGCTTCATTTTTTCTTAGAAGACCGTGATCAACAAAAATACAATAAAGATTTTTGTTAACGGCTTTGCTTAATAAATATGCAGTAACTGTGGAATCTACACCTCCAGATAAACCACAGATTATTTTTTTATTCTTAATTTCATTTTTTAATTCTGATACTTTATTTTCAATAAATTTTTGAATTTTGAATTTATTTTTTATATTTACAATATTTAAAATAAAATTATTAATTATTTTTGAACCAAAATCTGTATGATAGACCTCAGGATGAAATTGAAGGCAATAAATTTTATTTTTATTATTTTCAATTGATGAAATAATTTTATTGTTTGATAAAGATGTTATTGAAAAAAATTTTGGTATTTTATTGATATTATCTCCGTGAGACATCCATACTTTGATTTTTCGTTTGTTTATTCCTTTAAATAAAAGTGATTTTTTCTTAATATTTATAATAGTGTGACCATACTCTCTATGCGTAGAACGTTTTACTACACCTTTCAAATTTTTGGTTACTAATTGCATACCATAGCAAATTGCTAAAACTGGTTTTTTCATTTTTAAAATTTCTTGATTTAATTTTGGGGCATTTTTGTCGAGTACTGATCTAGGTCCTCCAGATAATATAAATGCCGATGGTTTGATTTCATTTAAAATTTTTTTCGTAATTTTATTAAAAGGATAGACAAGACAAAAGACTTCTAACTCTCTTATTCTTCTAGCTATTAATTGTGTGTATTGAGATCCATAATCTACAATTAATATAGTTTCTAATTTACTCTTCATGCAATCTAAATCCTCTTGATATTATAAATATTTCACTTGATTCTTGTCTTGATGATTTTGGCTTAAAATACTCAACTTTATCAAAAATTTTTTTAAGTATCTTTATAATTTCCTTTTCTTCCTCTCCCTTCCAAATTTTGAATATAAATGATCCTTGTTTTTTTAATATTATTTCTAATCTATCTATAACTTCATATATTAATTGACTTATTCTGAGATGATCTGTTGATTGATGACCAGTTGTATTAGGAGCTACATCTGATAAAACCAAATCAAATTTATTTTTTAAATTAGTAAAATTAAATTTTAAAAAATCCTCTCTATAGAAAGCTATACGTTGATTATTAATTTTCATATCTAATAAATCAAAACAGGTTATATTAGTTTTTGAATTGTAATTTAAGATGACTTGAGTCCAACCACCTGGAGAAGATCCAAGCTCTAGTATTTCTCTAGAGTGTTCAATTATTTTATATTTTTGCTCAATCTCTTCTAGTTTAAACGCAGCTCGATTTATATACCCTAACTGTTTAGCTTTCTTTACAAACTGATCATTTTTTTGTCTATTAACCCAGTTTTTTGATTTCATAAAAGATAATAAAGTTAACAAAAAATTGTTTTTTAGTAACTTTAATATATATGACATGTACGATATTTAATGAAAAGATCAATATTTATAGCCTTCATAATACTTGCCGCTGTTGTTGGATGGATTGGTTCTGGTCAATTCACAAATAATGTTGTTGCGCAAGACGATAATACAGAAACTAGTACTGAAACAGAAACATCATATTCACAAAATACAGAAAATAACGATAATAAAGATTTTATATTTTCTGTTGAAACAAAGGTATTTATTTCCAGTTTAATTGATCAATCTATTGAATTACAAGGTCAAACTATTCATAATAAAAAAATTGATGTTAAATCTGAAACATCTGGCAACATAGATAATATTCAATTTGCAAGAGGAGATAGAGTATCTCTAAATGCTGAAATGATTACAATCTCACTAGAGGATAGAAATGAAAAGCTTTCTAGTGCAAAAAAAGATTTAGAAAGACTTAATAAAGAATTAATTTTAAATGAAAAAAACAGAGATAATCTACTTAGACAAAATGTTGAGAGAATTGAATTGTATGAAATTGAATATGCATCTGCAAAACAACTTATTGATAAAGGTTTAAGTTCAAAATCAAAATTAAGTTTAGCATCTTTTAATCTTGCCAATGCGCAAGCGGATAGAGAAGATATTAAAATAAAATTTGAATCTACCTTAGCAAACCTTGAAGCTCAAATTTCAAATGTAAAATCAATTTTAAAGAACATAAAACTAGATATAGAAAAAACTACTATCAAGGCACCATTTGATGGAATTATTTCAGAAAAGATGGTTGAGGAAACTGAATTTATCACAATTGGTACTCCCCTATTTACTATAATTGATTTAGACCCTATCAAGATTGAAGGTTATTTATCTGAATTTGATGTAAATAAAGTGAGTGTTGGTACTAAAGCTTTAATTGAAGATAGTAATGGTATTAAAAAAAATGGAATAATATCTTTTATTTCTCCATCAGCCGAAACTAGTACTAGAACATTCGAAATTACGATTGAAGCAGATAATAAAGATCTCTCTTATAAAAGTGGAATAACAACTAAAATTATTATCAAAGGTTCAGAACTTAAAGCTCACAAAATACCACCTTCTATACTAACTTTATTAGACGATGGGACCGTAGGTGTTAAAGCTGTAGATAATGATAATAAGGTTACATTCTATCCAACCAAAACAATTAAGGATACAATAGACGGCATGTGGGTTTCTGGATTACCCGAGAAAGTAAATTTAATTGTAAGTGGTCAAGAATATATAAGTATTGGTGAAACAATAAACTAATCTAAATGAAAATAAATATTATAGACTATGCAATTAGCCATTCCCGAGTTTTCATGGGAATACTTATTTTTATAATTTTTTCAGGCACATCTACTTATATCACAATGCCTAAAGAATCATCTCCTGATGTAAGCATACCAATAGTTTATATTTCATTAAGTCAAAATGGTATTTCTGCACAAGACTCTGAAAGGCTTTTAGTTAAACCAATTGAAGACGAAGTTAAAACTGTTGAAGGAGTAAGAGAAGTAAGATCAACAGCTTATTCAGGTGGAGGCAATGTTTTATTAGAATTTGATGCTGGTTTTGACTCTGATCAAGCTATGGTTGATATTAGGGATAAAGTTGATAGAGCTAAGGGTGATCTACCTAGTGAAGCAGATGAACCAACAGTTAACGAAGTAAATATAAGTACGTTTCCTATCCTTTCTATTTCTTTAAGTGGAGATGTGCCTAATAGAACACTTCAAGATTTAGCTGATATTTTGCAAGATGATATAGAAACAATTCCTAGTGTTTTAGAAGCTAAAATAGGCGGTAAAAGAAATGAACAAGTTGACATACTAATTAATCCAACTGCAGTTGATAGCTATGGTATCAATCTTGAGAGTCTTATTAATATTGTTAGAGAAAATAATAAAATGGTATCTGCTGGTGGTCAAGACACTGGTGACGGAAGTTTTGATATTAAAGTTCCAGGTTTATACGAAACTATTGAAGATGTATTAAATACTCCTGTTAAAACTAACGGAGATTCAGTTATTACTTTCAGGGATATTGCTGAAGTTAAAAGAACATTTGAAGATAGGCAATCTTATGCAAATGTAAATGGATCTAATTCAATAACTATTGATGTTTCTAAAAGAATTGGTGAAAATATTATTAATACTATTGAAGAAGTAAAAAGAATAACTGCAATTACTGCTAAAAGTTTTCCTGAAAATGTTGAAATTTCTTTTGGCAATGATCAATCAAAAGGAATTAAAACTATGTTAAATAGTCTGCAAAACAATGTCATAGCAGCTATAATCCTTGTTTTAATTATTATTTTAGGAGCATTAGGAGTTAGGTCTGGTTTATTAGTTGGTGTATCTATTCCAGGATCGTTTTTATCAGGTTTATTAGCTCTTTCTGTAATGGGTTTTACTATTAATATAGTTGTATTATTTGCTCTAATTTTATCTGTAGGACTATTAGTCGATGGAGCAATTGTTGTTGTTGAATATGCAGATAGAAAAATGAAAGAAGGACTTGGTGTAAAAGATGCTTTTGCAAATGCATCAAAAAAAATGTCACTACCAATTATATCATCGACTGCAACTACCCTGGCAGCCTTTCTACCTTTAATATTCTGGCCTGGTATAGCTGGTGAATTTATGAAATATCTACCAATAACACTTATATGTGTTCTTATTTCTTCTTTGTTTATGGCACTACTGTTTGTCCCAGTTTTAGGATCTATTTTAAATACTGTTTCAAGAATACTTCTCCAATTTATTGTACCATTACTAATATCATTAATATTTTACAATCTATTATCTTATGGATTTGGATTATTAAATCTTGAAAGATTTAGTTTATTTATAACAATTGGAAAATATTTACTGAGCTTCGCTTTATTTATATTTGTATTTATAAGAATTATTCCAAGAGTTTATAAAATTTCAGAAAATGTAAATTCTACAGATAAATTAGTTTCTAATAATGCAAAAATCTTATCTTCAGAATCAAATGAACCTGTTTTAAACGTAACTGGTTTTGTTGGATTTTATGCAAAAGTATTAAACTTCTTATTATTTCATCCTTTAAAGGTGATGATTAGTGCTTTAGTAATATTAGTTGCTGTAAACTACACCTATACTAAAGTTGGAGAAGGTGTAGAATTTTTCCCAGATGTTGAGCCAGATCTTGCAAAAATTGTAGTCTTTGCAAGAGGTAATCTCTCAGTTGAAGAAAAAAAAGAATATGTATCAAGAGTTGAGAATATTATTTTAAAGCTTCAATCGGAAAGACAAGAATTTAAAAATATTTATTCTTTAAGTGGAAATGTAAGTGAACAATCAGAGGCATCAGAAGACTTTATTGGATCAATAAGTTTGGAATATACAGATTGGGATAAAAGAAGAAAATCAAAAGTAATTCTTGCAGAAATTTTGGAAGCCACAAAAAGCATAAATGGGATTAAAGTAGAGTCAAGAGAACAACAAGGTGGTCCTGGTGAAGGTAAACCAATTAACATTAAATTAACCAGTGATAATAAGCAACTTTTAATAGCTGAAGGAATTAAGCTTAAAAAATTCATGGATAGTTATCCAAAGTTAATGAATGTAGAAGATAATTTACCAGCACCTGGGATAGAATGGGAAATTAATGTAGATAGAAAACAAGCCTCTAAGTTTGGAGCTAACATTACATCAATTGGTAATGTAATTAAACTTGCAACAAACGGTCTTAAACTTGGTGAATATAGACCTGATGATAGTAATGAAAGTATACCACTTTATCTTCGTTATCCAAACGAAGGAAGAACATTGGATAGAATTGATAACTTAAGGGTAACTACTTCAAATGGTTTAGTTCCAATATCCAATTTTGTAGAAATTGTTCCAAATAGCAGAACAGGAAATATAATTAGAGTAGATTCAAAAAATGCTATAAATATTCAGGCAGATGTAGAGCCTGGAACTTATCCTGACGGAAAAGTAAAAGAACTTGAGTACGTATTAGGAATTTCAGATACTGCTCCGTCTTGGAGAGGAAGAACTTTAGATTTACCTCGTTATGAATTAGATAACAAGGTAAGAGCTGAACTTATTGGAGAAAATGAAGATCAAAAAGAAGCTCAAGAATTTTTAACAGGAGCTTTTGGTGTAGCTTTATTTTTAATGCTAATGATACTTCTATTGCAGTTTAATAGTTTTTATAGTGCATTCTTAATTCTTTTTGCAGTAGTAATGTCCACAGCTGGTGTTTTTATAGGTCTAATGGTAACAGCACAGCCATTTGGTATTGTTATGTCAGGAGTTGGAGTAATTGCTCTTGCTGGAATAGTTGTAAATAATAATATTATATTGATTGATACATTTGATTTTTTAAAGACTAAAACATCTAGTATTAGAGAAGCCATTATCAAAACAGGGGCACAGAGACTGAGACCAGTTTTACTTACAACAACTACAACAGTACTAGGATTATTACCAATGGTTACAATGACAAATGTTGACTTCATATCTAGAGAAATAACCAGAGGTTCGCCAGATACCCAGTGGTGGGTTCAATTATCAACAGCTATAGTATTTGGACTACTTTTTGCGACATTTCTCACATTAGTTGTAACACCATCAGCATTAATGTTTAGAGAAAACATTAAGAATTGGTATAAGAATAAAATTTCTAGTTAAATTTTTTCTAATAAACATTAAATTTATGACTATTAAATCTATTACTGTCTATTGCTCATCTTCAGATAAATTAAGTAATAAATATTATCAAGATGCAGAAGAAATTAGCAAATTAATATCATCATTTAAAATAAATATTGTCTACGGTGGGGCAAAAGTTGGTATTATGGGTGTGGTTGCTAAGACAGCAAAAAAATATAAAAATATAGTTACGGGAGTTATTCCAAATTTTTTATCTGAGAGAGAAATAATTTTTGAAAATATAGATGAATTAAAAATAGTGGATAATATGTCTGAAAGAAAAAAGTTACTATTTGAGTTAGGTGATGCGTATTTAGCATTACCAGGAGGAACAGGTACTTTAGAAGAAATAGTAGAAGTTGTATCTTGGAAAGTAATGGGGATTCATAATAAGCCAATAATATTTTTTAATAAAAATAATTTCTGGGATAATCTATTTCAGCAATTTAAATTTTTTGAAGATGAAAATTTTTCAAATAAAAATTTACAAAACAGTTTTCACATTATAGATACGGTTGATCAATTAAAAAACATATTAATTAAATGGCAAAAATAAAAGTTAAAAACCCTGTAGTTGAAATGGATGGAGATGAAATGACCAGAATCATCTGGGAGTACATCAAAGAACAATTAATTTTGCCCTATATTGATATAGATATCAAATATTTTGATCTTGGAGTGATTAAAAGAGATGAGACAAATGATCAAATCACAATAGATGCTGCCGAGGCGGTGAAAAAATATGGTGTAGGAATAAAATGTGCAACAATTACTCCTGATGAAAATCGAGTAGAGGAATTCAAATTAAAACAAATGTGGCGTTCTCCCAATGGAACAATAAGAAATATACTTGGAGGAACAATATTTAGACAGCCAATTATATGCAAAAATGTTCCAAGAGTAATTACAAACTGGAATCATCCAATTGTAGTTGCTAGACATGCCTTTGGTGATCAATATAGAGCGACTGACACATTAGTTAATAAACCAGGAACTCTTAAAATGGTTTTTGAACCTAAAGATGGATCTGAAGGATTTACAAAAGATGTATATGAATTTGAAAAACCTGGTGTGGCCCTATCAATGTATAATTTAGATAATTCAATTAAAGACTTTGCTAGAGCTTGTTTTAATTATGGACTTAACCTTGGTTGGCCAGTTTACCTTTCTACTAAAAATACTATTTTAAAAGTCTACGATGGAAGATTTAAAGATTTATTTCAGGATGTATTTGATACTGAATTTATAAATAAGTTTAAAGAAAAAGACATAGTTTATGAGCATAGATTAATCGATGATATGGTGGCCTCAGCTTTAAAATGGGAAGGTAATTTTATTTGGGCTTGTAAAAATTATGATGGAGATGTTCAATCAGATTCTGTTGCTCAAGGATTTGGATCACTAGGTTTAATGACAAGTGTGTTAATGACCCCAGATGGTAAAACAGTAGAAGCTGAAGCAGCACATGGAACTGTTACAAGACATTATAGAAATCATCAGAAAGGTATAGAAACTTCAACTAATCCTATTGCATCAATCTTTGCTTGGACAAGAGGTTTAAGTTTTAGAGGAGAATTTGATGGTAATAATGAATTAATAAATTTTGCTAAAAAATTAGAAGAAACGTGTATCAAAACTGTAGAAAGTGGTGAAATGACAAAAGATCTAGCAATATTAATTAACAAAGATCAGAAATGGTTAAACACTCAAGATTTTTTAAGCGCAATAAAAAACAATTTTCAAATTAACTAATAGAATTTAATTTATCTTCTACGTATTTTATACTTTCATTAATTTGACTAACATCTGATCCCCCTCCTTGAGCAAGATCTTTTCTACCACCCCCACCCTTGCCACCTAGAATAATCGAAATTTCTCTTATTTCTTTTGAAGCATCAAAAAGGTCTGTAATATCTTCAGTAACTCCTAGCACTACAGATAGTTTGTTATTATTATTTGAAATTATTAACGAAACACTATTTTTGTTATATTGTTTTTTTTGCTCATCAATAAATGTTTTCAAAGATTTATTAGGGTAGTCTTCAGCAATCAAGTATATGAAATTTAATTCTTTGATTTTTTTTACAACAATATTATCAATATTTTTTGATATAGACATATTTTGTTTTAATTTTTCGTGTATCTGAATTAATTCTTTAATTAACAAACCTTTATCTTCAGATTGATTTTTAAAATTATAATCAGCATTAATCTTTTTAATTTTATTCTTTAAATCTTCAATTTGATTATCTTGGTTTTTATTTTTTTCTAATAAATTTCTTTCTATTTCTTTAATATATTTATCCACAGCAACATTAGATACAGCCTCTATTCTTCTTATGCCAGACGCAACACTAGATTGATTAGTTATTTTAAATTTATTTATTTCCCCTAATTTAACTACATGAGTTCCTCCGCATAATTCTTTTGAAAAGAATGATTCATTTTCTTGACCCATTGTTACTACTCTTACTTCATCGCTATATTTTTCTCCAAACAGTGCCATCGCACCTTCTTCAATAGCTTTTTTTTGTTCCAAAATTTTAATTTCAACAATTCCATTTTTTTGAATTTGATCATTTACAATTTCTTCAATATTCATGAGTTGATCTTTTTCAATTGGATTATTGTGACTAAAATCAAATCTAAGTTTTTCTGAATTTACAAGTGAGCCCTTCTGCGTGACATGCTTGCCCAGTATTTTTCTAAGAGCAGCATGTAATAAATGAGTTGAAGAATGATTATATTTAATAAAATCTCTATTCAATGTATTAATTCTTGCTTTAATAGTATCTTCAATTTCGCATTCACCACTAATTACTTTACCTTTGTGAAGAAAATAGTTTCCAAATATTTTTGTAGTATTCATAACTTCAAACTTAAAGCTATCATTTTCAAAAAAACCATGATCTCCCACCTGACCACCACTTTCTCCATAAAAAGGTGTTTGATTTAATATTATAATTGCTTCTTGATCTTTTTTAATTTTATCTACTGACTTACTTTCTGATATGATTGAAATTATTTTACAATCAGCTTCCATATCAGAATATCCTAAAAATTCTGTTGGATCTATTTTAGAAGTTATTTCAAACCAAATACCTTCATCCTCGATGTCTCCTGTACCTTTCCAACTTTGTCTTGCTCTTTCCTTTTGATCTAACATTTTTTGTTCAAATGTTTTTATATCGACTTCAATATTTTTACTTTTCAAATAATCTTGTGTTAAATCTAAGGGAAATCCATAGGTGTCGTATAATTTAAATGCTACCTCTCCATTAAATATATTTGTTGAGTTAGAAATTTCCTCATCTAAAATTTTAATTCCTTTTTCAACAGTTTCCTTGAATTTAGTTTCTTCATTCATTAATGTATTAGTGATCAGATCTTTTGCTCTATCTAATTCAGGATATGAATTTTTAATTCCATCTAAAAAAATAGGAAATAGCTTATGAAATACAGGCTCTTTATTACCTAAAGAATGAGCGTGTCGCATTCCCCTTCTCATTATTCTTCGTAAGACGTATCCTCTACCTTCATTTGAAGGCATTACTCCATCGGCAATTAAAAAAGAGGAGGATTTTAAGTGATCTGCAATTACTCTGTGACTAGGATTTGTTATTGAACTTTCATCACCACATAGTTTTGTTGATTCATTTATAATTGGTTGAAATAAATCTGTTGAATAATTATCATTAGAACCATCTAGAAGAGCTGTCATTCTCTCTAATCCCATTCCAGTATCAATGGAGGGTTTTGGTAGATTTATTCTCTCAGATTTAGATATTTGCTCATATTGCATAAATACTAAATTCCATATTTCTATAAATCTATCACCATCTTCGTTTGGAGAACCTGGAGGGCCTCCTTCGTATTTATCACCGTGATCATAAAATATTTCAGAACATGGACCGCAAGGACCAGTTTCACCCATTGACCAAAAATTATCTGAAGTACTTATTTTAATAATTTTATTTTCAGACAATCCAGCTATTTTTTTCCATAAATCAAAAGCTTCCTGATCATCAGAATAAACAGTTACTAATAGTCTATCTTTATTTATTGCGTATTCTTTAGTAATTAGATTCCATGCTAGTTCTATGGCCAACTCTTTAAAATAATCTCCAAAAGAGAAATTTCCTAACATTTCAAAAAAAGTATGGTGTCTTGTGGTGTATCCTACATTTTCTAAATCATTGTGCTTTCCGCCTGCTCTTACACATTTCTGAGCAGTAGTTGCTCTATTATATTCTCTTATTTCTTTACCTGTAAAAATATTTTTAAATTGTACCATTCCAGAGTTAGCAAACATTAGAGTAGGATCATTATCTGGCACTAAAGAGCTAGAATGAATAACCTCATGTCCATTTTTTTTAAAATAATTGAGAAATGTTGACCTAATCTGATTTGAATTCATGAAAAGGTATTATAACTTGAAAACTCTATTGTCTAAATAAAAAAGCGCCTATTTTGAAATAGGCGCCAAACAAAAATAAAATTTACTATTCTTTTATTTCTTCAGCTTCTTTAGCTTCTTTTTCTTTTTCTTTATTCTCTACTTTTCCTTCCATCATAGCTTTTTCAACTATTCCAGCATTTTGTAGAATTTGATTTTCAATTTCTTTAGCTATAGTTGGATTGTCGTTAAGAAAGTTTTTAACGTTTTCTCTACCTTGTCCTATTTTAGTATTTTTGTAAGCAAACCATGATCCAGATTTATCAATAATTTCTGCTTTGACACCTAAATCAACTAATTCACCTAATTTAGATATACCCTCTCCGTACATTATATCAAATTCAACAACTTTGAATGGAGGTGCAACTTTATTTTTAACTATTTTTACTCTAGTTTGATTTCCAATGATTTCATCTTTATCTTTAATTGCCCCAATTCTTCTAATGTCCATTCTTACAGAAGAATAAAACTTTAAAGCATTACCGCCTGTAGTTGTCTCAGGACTACCAAACATAACGCCAATTTTCATTCTAAGTTGATTTATGAATACAACTAGAGTGTTTGATTGA
>CACIQI010000016.1 GCA_902588745.1 uncultured Alphaproteobacteria bacterium
AAATTTCTTTACTTTTCTTTCCAATAATTTTTTTTGCATCATTATAATCATAAGCAGATATACCTATTGCTACCTTCTGACCATTCTCAACTAAGATAGATATTACATCACCTCTTTTGAACCTTCCTTTAATATCTATTACTCCTGCAGGAAGAAGACTTTTATTTTTCAAAATTGCATTTTGAGCCCCTATATCAATAATAATCGATCCTGATGGTTTTAAATGATTTAATAACCATTTCTTTTTAGACGAATTTGTAGAAGTTAAGGGATAAAAAATTGTTGAATTTTTCTTATTAATATTACTGATTGGTCTGTTTTTATCACTATTAGTGATTATTGTAGCACAACCGTTTCCCACACATATCTTTGCTGCTAAAATTTTTGTGGCCATTCCTCCACTGCCTAGCTCAGAAGATTGATAATTACCAAGTTCTTCAATTTTTTTATCAATTTTAAATACCTCTGAAATTTTTTTGACATCTTTATCTTTTTTTGGATTACCTTGATATAAACCATCAACATCACTTAATAAAATTAATAAATCAGCTTCAATCATTTGTGCTACTCGGGCTGCAAGTCTATCATTATCACCATAGCGAATTTCCTCAGTAGCAACAGTGTCATTTTCATTAATGATTGGGATTATGTTTTTACTTTGTAATGATGATATTGTATTTCTAGCATTTAAATATCGTCGCCTTTCTTCGCTATCTTCTAATGTTAATAAAATTTGAGAAACACCTATCTTGTATTTTCCTAGTTTATTTCGCCATTGATGGGCTAATTCAATTTGACCAACTGAAGCTGCTGCCTGTTTATCTTCTAATTTTCTTAACTTTGTATTTGAAATACTTTTCGCACCTAAAGCAATAGCGCCAGAACACACAATCACAATTTTTTTTGTTTTATTCAATTCCGCAATGTCTTTACATAAATTATCTAACCACTTAGATTTGATCTTTTTTGTTTTCGAATCAACAATTGAATTTGAACCAATTTTTACAACTACTTTTTTATATTTTTTAATCATTTGTGATTTCATTATATTTGAATAAATAATCAATTAGATCATCTATACCTTCATTATTAAAACTTGATATAAAAAGAATATCAGAATTTAATTTTTGATTGATCTTAATCTTTTTTTCCTCTAAATTTTCATGAAGTAAATCAACTTTGGTTAAAACAATTATTTCTTTTTTTGAAGATACTTTTTCACTATATTTTGAAATTTCGTTTCTTACTGTAATATAGTTTTCGTACCAATTGTCGTCATTTATATCTACTAAATGAAGTAAATATTTACATCTCTCAATATGTGCTAAAAATTTATCTCCCAAACCTTTCCCCTCATGCGCACCTTCAATCAACCCTGGGATATCTGCTAATACAATTTCTTTATCAAAGCGCTTCACGGTACCAAGCACAGGATGTAAGGTTGTAAATGGATAATCCCCAATTTTTGGGTTAGCATTAGAAATTGTTGATAACAGAGTTGATTTACCTGCATTAGGTAAGCCTATTACTCCTATATCTGCAAATAATTTTAGTGATAACCATATCCATCGCTCTTCTCCTAATTCACCTTTTGTAAATTTTCTTGGAGCTTGGTTAACTGATGATTTAAAATGATTATTTCCTAAACCACCATTACCACCCTTTAATAAAATGTATTCTTCATCAATTTTTTTTAGATCAGTTAGCAATACAGTTTTATCTTCATTGTAAATTTCTGTTCCAGGTGGAACTTTAATAACCATGTTGCTTCCATTCGCTCCTGTTTGATTTTTTCCTCTCCCATTTTCACCTTTTTTTGCTTTAAAATGTTGTTGGTATCTAAAATCAATTAGTGTGTTTAAATTATCATCCACTTTAAAAATAATATTTCCACCTTTGCCTCCATCGCCTCCATTAGGGCCACCAAACTCAATATATTTTTCCCTACGAAAACTAGCGCAGCCATCTCCACCATTACCAGATGCAATATATATTTTTGCTTGATCTAAAAATTTCATAATAAATTTTTAATTAATCGGGATTATTGTTCTGTGGGAACAACTGATACAAAAGTTCTTACTCTTGTTTTTTTAAAAGCTACTTTTCCATTTATTGTAGCAAATATTGTGTGATCTTTACCTATGCCAACATTATCACCTGGATGAAACTTTGTGCCTCTTTGCCTAATAATAATGTTTCCTGCTATTACGTTTTCACCACCAAATTTCTTAACTCCAAGTCTTCGACCCGCCGAGTCTCTTCCATTCCTAGAACTACCACCTGCTTTTTTCGTTGCCATTATTTATCTTCTTTTTTAGTTTTAACAGTTTTTTTAACAGTTTTCTTTACTGATTTTTTCTTAGTAGGTGAAGCTTTATTTACTGATTTTTTTGTAACTGTCTTCTTTTTTGTAACTTTTACCTCTTTAGACTCAATTTTTTCTTTAGTAACTTTAGTTTCAGTTTTTTTAACTTTTTTTGTTTCAGGTTCAGCAGTGGACTTTTTTCCACCATAAGAAATTGATTCTATTCTTAATACAGTTAGATATTGTCTATGACCTTGTGTTAATCTGTAATTTTGTCTTTTCCTTTTTTTAAAAACTATTATTTTTTTATCTCTGATTTGATCAACAATTTTTGCTTCAATTGAAGCATCTTTTAGTAACGGCTCGCCTAAACTATTTGTGCTTTGATCACTGATCGCTAATACATCAGTAATAGACACTTTATCACCTTTGGATCCCTCAAGTTTTTCTACTTTAAGTATCTGACCAGCTCTTGCTGAGTATTGCTTTCCACCAGTTTTGAAAATTGCTAACATATCTTTTGATGGCGGGGTTTATAGTGAACTATGCTAATAGTCAAATTAAAAATATGGCGTAAATACTGGAAATAAAAACCTTAAAAGCTATCCTTTGCTTTTCGCAAATAAGCAAATAATTCAAAGTCTGTAAAACCTAGCTCTTTCTTAATTATATTACCTAATTTTGAATTTTGATTTAGGAATAAGTTATATTGTTTTTCATCTTCTAATAAAAAAGGTACGGATTTTCCTTTATTATTTAAATCATCATTAATTTTGTTTCTAACTGTTAAATAAGCACTTTCTTTTTTAAGTGTTTTCTCAAGAAAATTTAAATTGCCTATTGTATATTCATGACCACAATAAATAATTGTATTTTTACTTAACTCATTAATTTTTTTTAAACTGTTAAACATTTCATTTAATGTTCCTTCGAACACACGACCACAACCAAGTCTGAATAGTGTATCACCACAAAATAAAACACCATTGTTTTCATCATAGTAAATTATATGATCTAATGTATGCCCAGGTGTTTTTATTATTCTAAATGTATTTAAGCAGGAGTTGACTTCATCTCCATCACGTAAAACGAATCTTGTATTTTCAATCTGAGCACTTGGAGAGTGTATATTAACTTCTGGAAAAGCATTAAGTATTCCTTTTACACCTGATGTGTGATCTTTATGATGATGTGTAATAAATATATCTTCTATGGTTAAATTGTTTTTAAGAGCAAAATTTAATATAGGATTACTATCAGCAGGATCTATAACACAGCTATTAAGTGTGTCATTATATAAAACAAAAGAGTAGTTATCTTTTAATTGATTTATAATTTCAACTTTCATCTAATAACTAATTTGCAATAACAGAATTTTTTGCAAAAACTTTTTTTGATGATTTAATTTTTATTGGTTTATAATTTTTATAACTTAATAAAAAGATAGCTTCGTGAGTGAAAAAATTAACTCCAGTAACTGATTCACTTATATCAAATTGCTTACCTTTTGATGTTAATCCAATACTTTTTTCAATCACAATATTCATTTCATTACACAAGTTCAAAAAATCCTTAATTGTAAAAAAATGAATGTTAGGTGTGTCATACCATGTATAAGGTAAACTTTCTGTTACTGGCATTTTTCCAGATATTAAAAGCTGTAATCTTATTTTCCAATGTCCAAAGTTAGGAAAAGAAACTATTGCTTTTGATCCTATTCTTAATAATTCAGAGAGAATATCTTTGGGCTTCATCATTGCTTGTAAAGTTTGACTTAAAATTACATAATCAAAACTATTATTTGAATATTGAGACAAGTCTAATTCGGCATTTCCATGAACAACATTGAAACCTCTTGCGATAGCATTTGCAGCTAGATCTCTATTTAATTCAATGCCATGAGTTATCGCATTTCGATTATTTTCTAATTGTTCCATAAGACCGCCATCACCACATCCAATATCTAGGATTTTTCTATCTTCTGTGATAAGTGTTTCAATAAGTGACCAATCTTTTCTTATGCTATTAATTTTATTCATCTATCTTCGCAAAGTTGTTTGTTAGGAAACCTTTTATTACATCATCTAACTGCGGTTCCTCCAATAAAAAACTATCATGTCCTTTATCAGTATCAATTTCTAGAAAGCTTACTTCTCTTGATAGAGAATTTAATTGATTTACAATCATTTTACTTTCTATTGTAGGGAATAACCAATCCGAGGTAAATGAGACAATTAAATATTTTAAATGGTTATTGGGATTATGACTAAACTCAATATTTTTTCTAAATGTTTCATCATGATCAAAATAATCCATAGCCCTTGTTAAATAAAGATATGAATTTGCATCAAATCTTTCAACAAATGATTTACCTTGATATCTCAGATAACTTTCAACTTGAAAATCAGCATCAAATCCAAAAGAAATAATATCTCTTGATTGAAGTTTTCTTCCAAATTTTCTATGCATCGCATTTTCGGATAAATATGTGATATGCGCAATCATTCTTGCTACTGATAGACCTCTTTCAGGCACTTCATTATTTTCAAAATACTTTCCATTTTTCCAAATAGGATCACTCATTATTGCCTGTCGCCCAACTTCATGAAATGCAATGTTTTGAGCTGAATGTTTTAACGCACCTGCAATATGTATTATATTTAAAATTTTATCTGGAAAATCGATTGCCCATTGAAGTGCTTGCATTGCTCCCATCGAACCACCAATGACAGAAAATAGCTTCTCTATATTTAAACTTTCAATCAATAAAGATTGAGCCTTCACCATATCTTTTATTGTTATGGAAGGAAAATTACCGCCATATGCAACATCACTTCCATTTTGTAACTCTTTAGGACCCGTTGAGCCAGCACAACCGCCGAGTACATTTGAGCAAATTACAAAAAATTTGTTTGTATCAATTGGTTTATTAGGCCCAACCATTCTAGACCACCAACCTTCTCTCCCAGTAATGGGATTATTCCCAGCAACATATTGATCTCCAGTTAAAGCATGGCAAACAAGAATAGCATTAGTTTTATCAGCATTTAATTTGCCATATGTTTTGAATGCTAGTTTAAAACTATCTATTATATCTCCTGATTCTATTTTTAAATTAATATTCTCGAAATAGGCTATTTCGCTTTCAAGTTTTGTGTCAGTAGTAAATCTTGTTTTCATATCTTTTTAGTTTAACACTATTTGAAAGAATGAAGGAGGAGTGTAAACGCTTTAGCTGATTATTGCTCCACCCGCAAGCTGTCTCAAATCGGTGATAATCGGTCTTATATTTATATATCTTTCTAAGTCAATAAATCGTCATTTTTTAAATTAAATACTACTTTATTTTGATTTATCGTAAGATAGTTTGTAAAGAAACGTCCAAAATTATGAAAAATAAAGAATTAGACAATTTAAGAAGCAAAATTAATAACATTGATGATGAAATTTTATCTTTATTATCTAATCGATCTAAAATTGTTTTAGAAATAGGAAAACACAAAAAAGATAATTCTGTTGTTGATCTAGATAGAGAACAAAAAATTCTCGACAGATTAAGTTCTAAATTTACAGGATCTTATCCGAAAGATACCATTGTTAGACTTTGGAGAGAAATTTTTCAATCTTCTGAAAAACTTCAGAAGTTAACTAAAGAAAATATTCAATCAAAAAGATCTATAGAAAACATTAATGTTTATAAAGGTGGTAAGGCAAAATTAAATAACAATAAAAGAGTTATAAAACTTTCTTCAAATGAAAATCCCTATGGCGCTTCACCGAAAGCAATTGAATTGTTAGAAACAAAAAATATTAATAATGATTTACATAGATACCCAGAAATTGATGGATCATCATTAAGAGAAGCAATAGCTAAAAATTTTTCTATTGATAGTAATAGAATTATTCTTGGCTCTGGATCAGATGAAGTTTTATTATTTGCAGCTTTGGCATTTTGTCAAGATGGTGATGAAATTCTCCACGCAAACCACGGCTTTGAGATGTATTCAATTGTGAGTAAAGTAGTTGGTGCAGTTCCAAAAAAAATTATGGAAGATGTAAATTTCAATTTAAATATTGAAAATCTCATAGATCAAACAAATGACGCTACTAAAGTAATTTATATTGCATCACCTAATAATCCAACCGGAACTTATTTGTCCAGAGACCAACTTGTTAAATTAATGAATAGTATTTCTAAAAATATTATAGTTGTTATAGACGGAGCATATGTCGAATATGTGCAAAAAGACGATTACGATAAAGGATTTAGTTTAACGGATGAATATGAGAATATTATTTTAACAAGAACATTTTCAAAAACATATGGACTTGCAGCTTTAAGAGTAGGCTGGTGTTATACCAGTCAAAAAATAGCTGATATAATTAATAAAATAAAACCTCCTTTTAATACGACAACTATTTCACAGTCTCTTGCAATTAAAGCTTTGGAGGATAAAGAACATATTGAAAACTCTGTTAAATTAAATGCTGAAATTAAAGATTGGTTTGAAAAAGAGCTCAAACTTCTAAATATTAAAACCAGACAAACTGAAGGTAATTTTACTTTAATTGAAACTTCAGAAGAAGAAGCTGAGAAAATAAGTAATCATCTTATGAATGATGGTATTATTATAAGGCGTTTAAATAGTTATAATTTACCCAATTTTTTGAGAATTAGTATTGGTACAAAAGAAGAAATGAATTTGACAGTTGAAAGTTTGAAGAAATTTAATGTCTAAAATAACTTATGACTCAGCTCTGGTCATTGGTATGGGATTAATTGGATCATCCATAGCAAGGGCTCTGAAGGAAAAACAATTATCAAAAAAAATTTTTGCTATTGATAAGGACAGTGAGGTAATAAATATTTCAAAAAATTTAAATCTTGTGGATGTAATAGAGAGTGATTTAAATAAATATAATCAACAATTTGATATTATTTTTATTTGTACGCCTCTGAGTTCATATAGGGATATATTTAAGCAATTGAATAGCTATGTTAATGAAACAACACTAGTAACAGATGTTGGTTCAACAAAAGTAAGTGTTATAGAAGATTTTAAAGAATCAATTAATAATAAAAAAATTTTATTTGTTCCTGCCCACCCTATTGCTGGATTAGAGAAAAGTGGACCAGAATTTGGTTTCGCAAAGCTGTTTGAGAATAGGTATTGTATTTTGACCCCAACAGAAACTCAGAGTGAGATAACAAGATCAGTTTCAGATATTTGGGAGTCATTCGGAATGAATATAGAAATCATGGAACCTAAACGTCATGACAGAGTACTAGCTATGACATCTCATATTCCACAACTCATTGCATATTCTGTCGTAGGAACTGCAACAGAGCTTGAATCTCAAATGAAAGATGAAGTAATTAAATATTCAGCTGCAGGTTTTAGAGATTTCACAAGATTGGCAGGTAGTGATCCAGTAATGTGGCGTGATGTTTATGAAAAAAATAAAGAAGCCGTTTTAGAAATGCTTGGTCGTTTCAGTGAAGATCTACTTACTTATCAAAAAGCAATAAGAAATAATGATTTAAAATATTTGGAAGAAAAATTTATAAAATCAAAAGAAATTAGAAAAATTATTGAAGAGATTGGTCAAGCAGGAACTTTTGATCCCACAGAAAAGAATTAGTTATCCAATAATAAATTTGAAGCAGTTTCTATTCTATTTTGAACTTCTTTTAATAAAACTTTTTTATCTAAACCTTCATCAATTGTCGGTAAAAATTTTATAGTAATTAATCCTTTTTCTAATACCCATGATTGTTTTGGCCAACATAAACCTGAATTTAAAGCTACAGGAACGATTTTTCTTTTTGTATGATTATAAATTCCAATAAAACCTGTCTTATAATCAGGTTTACTACCAGGCAGCTTTCTTGTTCCTTCGGGGAAAATAATAATTGAAGATCCAAAAGATAATTTTGATTGAACTTTTTGTAACATATCTCTCATAGCTTTTGTTCCACCATCTCTATTAATCGCAACCATATTAGACTTGAATAAATATTGTCCAAAAATTGGTATAAAGAAAAGCTCTCTTTTATGGACAAAGAAACAATCTTTTAAATAGTAATAGAGTGCGAGTGTCTCAAAAGCGGACTGATGTTTAGACGCAATTAAGACACTTTCATTTGGAATATTTTCTAAACCCTCAATTTTATGTTTAATATTACATATAAGATTAAGAAAAACAAAAATAACACGTATCCAAAGTTTCGTTGGATATTTAAGTAAATAACTTGGTAATAAGAGAAAAGGTAAACATAAAATACCCATCAACACAGTCCATATAACCAAGGAAATATAAAATATTATACTTTTTAAAATTAACATACTTAATGATTTTGTTTTATATACTAGCCTGACTGATCTATATATAATTTATGTTCATTGTTTGCTCTAATTGTGAATTCAAGTATTTAGTAAATTCTGCAGATCTTAAACCAAATGGTAGAATGGTTGAATGCGCAAATTGTAATCATCAATGGTTTCAAGAATTAGATGATACTGACATAACATCATCAGTCCTGTCTACAAAAAAAGAAGAATTAGATCAAAATTTAAATAATAATAAACAAAAAGAAAAATTAGAAAAAGGCCCAGTCAGAAATTTACCAAGTACAGTTGTAAGACAAGAAAAACCAAGTGTTATTAATTCAACTATAGTAATTATTCTGGCTATAGTTGTGATTTTAGCAATATGGATTTATCGATCCTACGGTGTAAATACTTTAATTATTATTGATTTCTATATTAGGGAATTCTTCTTTAATTTAAATTTGATAATTTCAGACTTAGCTAAAATTATACACAATACTTTAAATTAGTTACAACCAGCTAGGAATAATATCAGCTTCGATTGTTTTCTCAATTTTCTCTGGAGAATAAATAATTGCATAATTATCATTGTGTACTAAAATTTCAGAGGGCAGTGGTCTAGAGTTATAATTTGAAGACATTACTTTTCCATAGGCTCCTGTATTTTTTATAACTAGTAGATTACCAATTTTTTGTTTAGCCAATTTAATATTTTTTAAAAAAACATCTGAACTTTCACAAATAGGACCAGCAATAGCATAATCCATAAATTCCTCTGAGTTTACATTTATCGCTGATATTTCATGATGTGCACCGTACATCGCTGGACGTATCAATGTATTCATACCAGCATCAACAATTAAATAATTTATACCTCCATTATTCTTAATTGTAAGAATAGAGGTAACTGTAACTCCAGCCTCAGCAATTAAATATCGACCAGGCTCAAACGATAATTCATAGTTTGTTTGCGTAAAACAATAATCAAGCTCTTCTTTTACCTTCTTGATATTAAAGTCAGGATCAGAATCTTCATATTTAACGTGAAAACCTCCTCCCAAATCTACATGTTTAATATTAATGCCTGATTCAATAAATTTATCTGCAGCCATTTTCATTTGAGAAAATGTATTTTTATAGGCCTCATTTTTACTAATTTGACTTCCAATATGACAACTAATACCAATTAAATTTAAACTTTTGCAACTTTTAACTAATTTGATAATTTTATCTATGTTATCGAATTCTATACCAAACTTATCAGTTTTTTTTCCTGTTGAAATTTTACTTAAAGTTTCACCATCAACATCTGGATTAAGTCTAACACCAATATCAACGATTTTATTTTTTTCATTTGCTAAATTATCGAGAAGTTTTATTTCTTCTAAAGATTCAGTATTAATTAAACGTATATTTTTATGTATAGCATAGAGTAAGTCTTGATCAGATTTTCCAACACCTTCAAAAATTATTTTATTTGGATCAAAACCAGCTTCCAAAGCTCTTTTTAATTCACCAACTGACACTACATCTGCTCCAATATCTAACGAGTTCATTAATTTCAAAATAGCTTGATTTGAATTAGACTTAATTGAATAAAAAATATTGTTACCTAAAATTTCTTTAGTTTTATTAACTTGATTAATAATTTTTTGTTGTGAATACACATAAAAAGGTGTCTGACAAACTTTAACTAAGTCATATAAAGAAGTACACTCAATATACGGGTCATTATTTTTATAAGTGAGCATTTATTCAGTGTTTATAATAACGGATTGTTGACGTTTTTTCTCTTCTTCTAATTTCTCTAAACAGGCTTCATCACATGGATATGTAATTACCGATTTGTCTACTTGATCTTCTGGTAAACTTAAAGGGCCAACTTTACCACAGCTAAAAGTAAACAACAAAAATGATAATAATATTAATCTGATCATTATAAGTATTTTTTTATAACAAGTTTTATCATTTTTTTAGTAATTTCAGGAGCCGTACCCCCAAAACTTGATTTTGATTTAACACTGTTAGTAGTTGATAGCACTTTTTTTGCGTCAGCCGTTATATTTTTGTCAAATTTTTTTAATTCTCCAAGAGATAATGAATCTATGTTTCTATCTTGTTTTGAACAATAAGAAACAATCTTTCCTGTAACAACATAAGCATCTCTAAATGAATATCTAAGATTTTGAACCAACCAATTAGCCAAATCGGTAGCGGTTGCATTTGAATTATCAATCAACTCTTTCATTCTAGTTTTGTTGAATGTAGATTTTGATAAAATTTCATTCATAACTTTTATACACAAAGAAACATTGTCGTATGAATTAAATGTTATCTGTTTATCGTCTTGTAAGTCTTTACTATAAGAAAGTGGTAACCCTTTAATAATATTAAGCATTGAACTTAAATTACTAATGATAATACTTGTTTTTCCTCTAACAAGCTCTGCACCATCTGGATTTTTTTTCTGAGGCATAATTGAACTACCAGTTGAAAGATCATCTGGTAAATTGATAAAATTAAATTGTTGATTTGACCAAAGTACTATTTCCTCTGCTATTTTTGATAAATGAACAGCAATTAGTGATAGAACAAATAAAAATTCTATTACAAAGTCTCTATCTGAGACAGTGTCCATAGCATTTTTTGTTGGCTCTCTAAATCCCAACTCTTTAGTTGTATATTTTCTATCAATAGGAAAAGAAGTCCCTGCAAGTGCAGCTGCACCTAATGGGTTTTCATTAAGACGATATAAACAATCTTCAAGTCTTGTTCTGTCTCTACCAATCATTTCAACGTAAGCTAAAACATGATGAGCCAATGTTATTGGTTGAGCAATTTGTAAATGAGTGTAACCTGGCATAATTGTTTCAGTATTTTTTGTTGCAATATTAATTAAAGTTCTCTGAAATTTTTTTAGTTCACTATCTAAAATTTTAGATTCTTTTTTAACCCATAATTTTAAATCAGTTACTACCTGATCATTTCTAGATCTTGCAGTATGAAGCTTTCCTGCAATTTTTCCAATTTTCTTAAATAATAAACTTTCAATGTTCATATGAATATCTTCAAGTTTTTTTGAAAATACGACCTTGTTTTTTTTAATATCTCTTTCAATTGCTTTAAGTCCAGAGACTATTGCAATTTGTTCTTTTTTATTTATTATTTTTTGTTTACCGAGCATTCTAGCATGCGCTATTGACCCAGTTATATCTTCTTTATACAGACGTTGATCGATATCTATAGACGTATTAATTGCATCTAAAATCTCACTAGGTCCTTTTGAAAAATGGACATTTCTTGAAGGATTTTTTTTCATTTTGCGCGCCTATAAGAGATATTTATATTAATTTCCACCCTTATGCTTAAATTATTTTCATACGGCAAATTTTTCTTATATAAGCTCATCTTTATAGAACTCACATGAATATTAAAAAAGTAGTAGTAATAGGATCTGGTACTATGGGCAGTGGAATCGCAGCCCAAATAGCAAATGCTAATATTGATGTTACACTTCTAGACTTACCTTCAAAAGAAGGATCTAGAAACCAAATTACAGAAAACGCTAAAGAAAGAATTAAAAAATCACGACCTCCACTTTTAGTAGAAAAAAACAAAGCAGAATTAATTAAGGTTGGAAATATTGAGGATGACTTTAATGAAGTTGCGGAAGCTGATTGGGTTGTGGAGGCTGTTGTTGAGAGAATAGATATTAAACATAACATTTATGATAAAATTCAGACTACAAGAAAGAACAATTCTATAATTTCATCTAATACATCTACAATTCCATTGAAAATCTTATCTGCAAATATGTCAGATGAAATGAAAAAAAATTTTTGCATTACCCATTTTTTTAACCCAGTTCGATATATGGCATTGCTCGAGATAGTAACTGAAGAAGTTAATGACATTGAAAAAATAAATTTATTAAAACAATTTTGTGATGAAAAACTTGGTAAAGGTGTAATTATTTGTAACGACACTCCAGGATTTATTGGAAACAGAATTGGAGTTTATGCAATGCAAGTGGCTATGACTGAAGCTTTTAAAATGAAGATATCAATTGAAGAAGCTGATGCAGTATTTGGAAGACCAATGGGTATCCCGAAGACTGGAATTTTTGGGCTATACGATTTAATTGGTATCGATTTGATGGCTGATGTTTTAAAAAGTTTTATCAAAGAACTCCCAAAAGAAGATCCTTTCCACGAGGTTGCACAAGAAATTCCATTGGTCACAAAACTTATTGAAACTGGGTATACAGGAAGAAAAGGTAAGGGTGGTTTTTATAGAATGAATAAATCTGATGGTAAAAAAATTCTTGAAGCAATTAATTTAGAAACTGGCGAGTATCACCCAAGTCAGAAAATTAATTTAGGTATGGGAGATAAAATTGACATAAATAAACTCATTCAAAGAAAAGACAAATACGGTGAATATGCAAAATCAATTCTGACAAAAGTAATTAGGTATGCTGCATATTTAATCCCTGATGTATCATCAAAATATATAGACATAGATGATGCACTAAGATTAGGTTTTAATTGGACTGTTGGCCCTTTTGAAATGCTTTCAAATATTGATACAAAAAATTTTATTGATCAAAATACTGATATTAACTTCTTTAAAGATCTAAAGGGAGTTTTTGAATTTAATAAAAGACCTGGATATTTAGATTCAAGTATTGATAATCTAAGATCGTTAAATTTACAAAAAACTTTTGAGAACCCTTCTGCTAATATTAAAAATGCTTCATCATATCAGGTTGTTGAATTTACTACTAAGGCAAACGCTTTAGATACTGACTCTATGTTAGCTTTAAAAGAAGCTGCTCAAAATAATAAAAGCACAATTGTGATTAATGATGCAATGCAATTTTCTGCTGGTGTAAATTTAAATTATGTCATGGAATTTGCTAAAAATAATGAATGGTCTAAAATTGAAAAATTTATAATTGATTTCCAACAAACGTGTAAAACAATAAAATATGCAGATAAGCCTTTTATTGCTGCGCCATCAGGACTTGCTATTGGCGGTGGTTTTGAAGTGGTATTGCATTGTGATTATAACGTTGCTCATACAAATGTTGTTCTTGGACTAGTTGAATCTTTAGTTGGACTCATTCCTGCTGGTGGGGGTTGTAAGGAAATGCTGTGGCGTTGGTTACAAACTCCAGAAGGTAAAGAAAGTTCTGAACATGCGTCTATGAAAGTTTTTGATCTTATTGGTTATGCTGTTACTGCTACCTCACCAAATGAAGCGCTGCCAAATCAATTCTTTTTAGAAAAGGATAAGGTGGTAATAAATAGAGACAGACAATTATCAACGGCTATCGATTTATTAAATAATATTGAGGGAGGCTATGAAAAACCATCTCAACCTAAATTCAATTTGGGCGGTAGTGCTGTCAGAGATAAAATGATTGAAAAACTTGAAGCACTATATAATGAAAATAAAATTTTAGACCATGGATTAGAAGTAGGTAAGCAAATTGCTTTTGTGCTTAGTGGTGGAAATACAAATATTGATAATGAATTAAGTGAAGATGATCTTTATAATCTTGAATTAGAAGCTTTCATGAGACTTATCCAGATGCCTAAAACTCAAGAGCGAATAAAACATACACTTGAAACTGGAAAACCATTAGTAAATTAAATTAATTTCTTGTAGTATTTGATCCTTTTAGGAAACAGATGAGTAATTTTGATACAAACCTAGATAAAAATTCAGCCAATTTTGTTCCACTATCACCATTAAGTTTTATAACTCGCGTGAAAGATATTTATCCAAACTATGACTCGTTAGTTTATGGAAAAAGAAGTTACACTTGGCTTGAAACCTATAATCGATGTACCAAGTTTGCTAGTGCATTAGCAAAAAAAGGAATTACAAAAGGAAGTACCGTTTCAATCATAGCGGCAAATACTCCTGAATTATTCGAAGCACATTATTCTATACCAATGACTGGTGGAGTTATTAATACGATCAATACTAGACTTGATGCAGATACAATTGCGTATATTCTAGATCATAGTGATGCAAAACTTCTTATAACTGATACTCAATTTTCACCTACAATGAAAAAAGCTTTGCAAATATATGGGAAGAATATTCCTATTATTGATATTCATGATGATCAGGCAGTTTTTAAAGATGGTGAGGGTGAAAAAATTGGAGAAATGACATATGAAGAATTCTTACAAACGGGTGATGATAATTTTAATTGGTCTTTACCTGAAGATGAATGGCAAGCAATCTCACTAAGCTATACATCAGGCACAACTGGTAAACCAAAAGGTGTTGTGTATCACCACCGTGGATCATATTTAATGTCAACAGGAAGTGTCACGGCATGGAACATGCCCAATAAATTAACATTTCTATATACCGTTCCAATGTTCCACTGTAACGGATGGGGCTACCCTTGGACAGCCGCTTTAATACATGCAAAGATTATTTGTTGTAGATATATTGTTGCAAAAGATATCTATAATTTAATAGATAAATATAAAGTAACTCATTTCGGAGGCGCTCCTATAGTTTTAAGTTTAATTGCTAACGCAGATGAGAGAGATAAAAAGGAAATAAATCATAAAGTATATGTATTAACTGCTGGAGCTCCACCAACGAGTGCAATTCTTGAAAAGATGGACAACTTAGGTTTTGAAGTTATGCATGTATATGGGTTAACTGAAACATACGGCCATATTCTTCAATGCGCGTGGAATGAAGAATGGGCGTCACAATCAAAATCTGAAAAAGCTGATATTAAAGCAAGACAAGGTGTTCGTTATCCAAATACTGAAGAAGTTTGTGTCGCAGATCCAGAGACCTATGAAAAAGTTCCAATGGATGGAGAAACCATGGGAGAAATTTTAATTCGAGGAAATGTTGTGATGAAAGGATATTACAAAAATAAAGAGGCGACTGAAACATCCATGAAAAAAGGATGGTTTCACTCTGGTGATTTAGCTGTTGTCTATCCTGATGGATATATTCAAATAAAAGATAGATCGAAAGATATTATAATTTCTGGTGGAGAAAATATTTCATCTGTGGAAGTGGAGAATGTTGTTGCAAAACATCCAGCTGTTTCCTTGGTTGCAGTAGTCGCCAAACCAGATGAGAAGTGGGGTGAAACACCTTGTGCTTTTGTAGAATTAGCACCTGGAAAAAATGCCACAGAAGAGGATATAATTCACTTTTGTAAAGAAAATATGGCTGGATTTAAAAGACCAAAGCATGTAATCTTTGGCGAATTACCTAAAACTTCAACTGGGAAGATACAAAAGTTTGAATTAAGAACAAAAGCAAAGGAGTTATAATGGATCCAAAAACTTATAAATTTGACACACTCAGTCTACATGCTGGTTATCAACCGAGTAAAAACGCTGGCTCAAGACAAGTTCCAATTTATCAAACAACTTCATATATGTTTGATGATGTTGATCATGCGGCAGCACTTTTTAATTTAGAAAGAGGCGGTCATATTTATAGTCGTATGTCCAACCCAACAGTACAAGTCCTAGAAGAAAGAGTTTGTGCACTTGAAGGAGGAACAGCTGCTCTTGCAACTGCATCTGGAATGAGTGCAATATTTTTAACTATTATGACTCTTTGTAACGCTGGCGATCACATGGTTGTTTCTTCTCAGCTTTACGGTGGAACAGTAAATTTATTTAGATTAACACTTCCAAAGTTTGGTATTAAAACAACTTTTGTAAAACCAAGAGATACAGAAGGTTTTAAAAAAGCAATTCAACCAAATACTAAAGGAATTTTTGGTGAGCTTGTTGGTAATCCTGGTAATGAATTAATGAACATGCCTGAAGTTTCAAACATAGCAAAAGAAGCAGGTATCCCACTAATAATTGATAGTACTTATCAAACTCCTTATTTGTGCAGACCTTTTGAACACGGAGCTGACCTTGTTGTACACTCACTAACTAAATGGATGAGTGGTAATGGTTCTTCTATGGCAGGAATATTAGTTGAAGGTGGAACTTTTGATTGGATGCAAAATGATAAATTTCCTTCTATGACAGAACCTTACGAGGGCTATCATGGACTATCATTTGCAGAAGAATTTGGTCCTACAGCTTTTACAATGATGGCAAGAGCTGAGGGTATGAGAGATATGGGGCCTTGTTTAGCTCCTCAAAATGCTTGGAATATTTTACATGGTTTAGAAACTCTTTCTCTTCGAATGGAAAAACATTGTTCTAATGCTTTGAAAATGGTTGAGTATTTATCAAATCATGAGAGTGTTGCTTGGGTTTCACATGCTAGCGCACCAGGACATCCAGATAAAGAACTTGCAGAAAAAATTCTTCCTAAAGGAACTGGGTCAATGATTGCCTTCGGAATTAAAGGTGGAAAAGAAGCAGGTGCTGCTTTTATTAATAATGTTAAACTTGCGTCACATTTAGCAAATGTTGGTGATGCAAGAACACTAGTTATACACCCAGCATCTGCAACACACTCACAAATGGATGAGGCAACTTTAAAATTTGCTGGATTATCTCATGATATGATTAGATTATCTGTTGGTTTAGAAGACTTTGAAGATATTGTAAACGATTTCGAAGATGGATTCAGAGCTGCAAAAAAACCTCGTTTAGTTGCAAACAAATAAATGAAGTTTAAAGTTCGCGGAATTGATACGTTTGCCTCCACTGGAGGCAGACCTTTTGATAAAAATAAACCCCTTATAATCTTCGTTCACGGCAGTGGACTAAGTCACATGGTTTGGGTTTTACAAACCCGCTACTTTGCATTCCGTGGATATAGCGTTTTAGCTGTTGATTTACCAGGTCACGGACTTTCTTCTGGTGAAAGTTTAAAAACTATTGAAGAAATGGGAAACTGGGTTGGCGATGTAATTGGAGCAGTTGGATGTAAAGAAGCTTCACTTGTTGGACATTCTCAAGGATGTCTTGTAACAATGGAATGTGTTGCTCAACACCCAGAAAAAATTAAAACGTTAACTCTTATGGGTGGCGCATCTGCAATTCCAATGAATCCTGAACTATTAAGGCTTGCTGAAGAGAGTAATCCTAAGGCTGTTGATCTTATGATGGATTTTGCACACGGGCCTGCAGGACATTTTGGAGGTCATCCTGTTCCTGGCTTATATCACCTAAATGTTGGTTCTATGATAGTTCAAAATAAAGAAATTAAAGATACCTTAGGTGTGGATTTTAGAGCATGCGATAATTATAAAAACGGACCTGAGATTGCTAAAAAATTAGATTTACCAACTCTCTCTATATTAGGTGCACAAGATAGAATGTGCCGTTTAAAAGATGGAAAAATTCTTGCTGATTATATTAAAGGCTCGGAAGTAAAGATTATTGAAGATTGTGGTCATATGATGCTCCTAGAAGAAGCAGATCAAACATTAGAAATTCTAAAGAAATTCATAGCTGAAAACTATCCATTACCAATAAGTTAAAATTAAAAATTTTTAGTAATAAATATTTTTGCTACTGCTTATTTTCTTCTTTATCAGGTCTTGTAAGTTCTTCGAGTTTACGCATTTCCTCTTCCATTTTAAGTCTTTCTTGCTCTTCACGTTTCTTTTTGCGCTCCTCAGCTTTCATTTTTAGCTTAAGCTCTTTTTGCATTTTGCGGTCGCCCGCTTTAGATTTATGATTAAAGTGTATGCCCATATGAACCCTGCGTCTATATACTAAATATTATAAAATATTTCTAGAGTCTAAATACTAATTTCTTGCTAGCCATACAATAACAACGAAAACAAATATAGCTATTGCTTGGAAAAGCACTCTTAAACGCATTAATTTATTACTATGATTTTTATTTAGTTTTCCATTGACTGCCATTGCAATGACACCAATTACTACTACAGCAAGTGTTGCAGCCATAAACAACACTAATATTATTTGCATTGTGCTCATATAATTATCTATATAAAACTTTTATTTTATGAAACAAGATGTCCTAAATAAAGCGTTTGTTTATGGTTGAAATTTTAAAAGGTCCATCACTTACTAAACACCAAAATCCAAAAAAATTGATGATTATGCTTCATGGATATGGTGATAACGCTACCAATTTCATTCAAATTGCAAATTTAATAGATCAAGATGACTTTGAGATGAAATATGTTGCATTAAATGCACCAGATACAATTCAAGATTATCCTATGGGGTATGAGTGGTTTCAGCTTTACCTAAATGGCACACATATTTCTAATGCTAGTGCAAAAGAATATGATGTAGCCAAAAAAAAAATATCTGAGAATGTAGAAAAAATTCATAACTCTATTTCTCTTTTATTAGAAAATTTAGATTTAGAAATGACCGATTGTTTTGTTATGGGTTTTTCTCAAGGAGGTATGATGGCTTTTGAACTTGGGCAGATATTACAAAATCAGTTGGCAGGCTTAGCAATTATATCTTCAAGAATTATATCAAAAGAGCACAAGCCTAATAATGCATTTTTAAAAACACCAATTTTTATTTCTCATGGTGGCCATGACGCTGTTTTGCCTATTTCCAATTATAATGATTCAGTTCAAGTATTAAAAAATTATAATTACAATTTTGAAAATTATCTTATTGAAAAAGATGAGCACACAATGTCACAAGAAACAATAACTTTATTCCAGAATTTTATTAAAAAAAATATTTAAAGTAATCGAATCTTCATATTATATTACTATTTGAATAATATGACTTGGGTGAGTAGAAACTAAAATGAGTACCGCAGAAAATCCAGCTTTGGTTCTTAATGCTGATTTTCGGCCACTATCGTATTATCCACTTTCCTTATGCTCATGGCAAGATGCCATTAAAGCCGTTTTTCTTGAAAGAGTTTCAGTGATTGAAAATTATGAGCATGAAGTTCATTCTCCAAATCTTACTTTTAAGTTACCAAGTGTAATTGCACTTAAAGATTATGTAACGCCTCAAAGAAGACCTGCGTTCACTCGTTTTAATGTATTTTTAAGAGATAATTTTACTTGCCAGTATTGCACTAATCGTTTCCCTGCAAATGAACTAACATTTGATCATTTAGTTCCTAAATGTCTGAATGGAAAAACTACTTGGGAAAACGTCGTCTCTGCATGCACATCTTGTAATCTAAAAAAAGGAAGAAAACTTATACAGAATACAGATATGAAACTTTTTAAAAAACCTCTCCGACCATCATCAATTCAACTACAAAATAATGGAAGAAATTTCCCTCCTAATTTTTTACATGAAACTTGGAGAGATTATTTATATTGGGATACTGAATTAGAAAATTAAATTTTTTTTGAGATAGCAATTGCAGTTTTACATCCAAGTTCAATTACTTTTGACATAATTTTATATCCTGGCGCACTTTCTGCATCATGTTCAATTCCAATATCATGATGTTCAAGCTCATCATCTCTAAATTTGGAAATTGTTTTTTTTAAATCTTTATGGTCATCTCCTAAGAGTTCCAATTGTTCTTGGTAATGTTCACCGATTACTTTTTCAACAGCAACAGTACATGCCATGGCAGCTTTTTCACCCATCAAGGCAGTGGATGCACCAAGCGCATAACCTGCAACATTCCATAAAGGAAGGAGAGCAGTTGGTCTAACTCTATGTTCTAATATTAATTCATTGAATTTATCAATATGCTCTTGTTCTTGGTCAGCCATATGTTGAATCGTTTTGCCAAGCTTTGAACTTTTGCCAAATATTGCTATTTGACCATCATATATTTTAGTCGCACCATATTCACCTGCATGATCGACTCTTATGATCTCTTCCAAAACCTCTCTATGAGTGGTACTTTTTGTTGAAGAACTTTTTTTAGATGCCCTTTTCTTTTTTAATGCCATAGTATCTAAATAAATAAATAGCATTTAAAATAAAAATAACTAGTAAAACAAGCGTATTAATTGAAGCAGCAGAAATTCCAAAAAAACTCCATATAACCTCATCACAACTAACTACCTGCTTTGATAATATCTGCGCTTTAAGGTCTGTAGTATTTTCACTTTTTGTTAGCATTGCTGAACAACCTGCTGGTCCTTTAAGAATTTTATTTTCAACTCCTACATGCCATATAGAATAAAAAAGCCCGTAAACTGATGCAAATTGAATTACTAAATAAAGCCAAATTTTATTTAAATTTTTGAATAAAAATATCAAAATTAAACATATTAAAATTAAATAATATGGATGTCTTTGCTTTAAACACAATTCACATGGCTGAAGATTAAAAAAATATTCTGCAATTAACGCTGATGATATCGAAATAAGCGAAATAAAAAATAAAAGTGTTATCCAATTACGAATTATCATAAAAATCTAATTATAAAAACACTTCCAACAAGTAAAATAAAAAACACAATGGTTAAAACATTAAAATATTTATCAATAATTAACTTAATTTTTTCACCAAAAAAATAAAGAAGTATTGCTATCAAATAAAATCTTAATCCTCGACCAATAATAGAAACAATAATAAACAAAAAAATATTTAATCCAAATACTCCGCTGGCAATAGTAATAAACTTATAAGGAAATGGAGTTATTCCAGCACCAAGAACAATCAATATACCAAATTCTTTGTAATAACTTTCAAAAATATTAAAAGAATTTTCTAGATGATAAAAATCTACAATGTAAATACCTACTGAATTATAAAAAAAATATCCTATTGCATATCCTAGTATGCCACCTAGTACTGAAAACAGTGTACATATAAATGCGTAAAATAGAGCATTTGCTTTGGATGCTAACGCCATTGGTATAAGGAGTATATCTGGTGGAATTGGAAAAAATGAGCTTTCTACAAATGATATTAAACTTAAATACCACTTTGCATTCTTATGTTGTGCTTTTTCTAATGTCCAATTGTAAGTTCTTTTAAGAAAATTCATTTAATTTATTTTTTTTATAATTTTGATTTATACTATTAATGATTTTAAATCTAAATTATCATAAATATTACTTAAATGGAAAATATAGAGACTAAAGAATTAAAAACTGCATTTTATGCAACCTTTTCACAAGGGTTCTTTGCAACATTAACCTTCAGTATGTTTATGGTAAATTCACCAATTCTTTTTGAATTGATTGATATGACAAAAATAGAATTTTCTTTAGGATTTATTATTTTTGGTATTTGTAATGTAATTACAAACCAACTTACAACCCGTTTTTTACTCCCAAAAATAGGTAGCACAAATTGTTTAATAATTGCTAGATTATTATACGCATTTATTCCATTTTCTATTTTTTACTTCTCTTCTTATAATATTTTTATTTTTGTATCTATGTTGTGGGGTATTTCTATTGGCATACAAGCACCAAATATTTTTACACAAGTTGCGATAATAGAAGAGAAAACAAAAAAAATCCTTAATCCAATATTTAAATCATCCTTTAATTTTGGTTTTCTTCTTGGAGCAGGAATATCTAGTTTATGTCTTGGTTTAGAAATTGATCCTGTCTTTACTACTTTTGTTGTGGGTTTGTTTGTTTTTATATCAACTTTGACTATGTATTTCTTTGGATTGAAAATGAAATATGATGTTGTTAATAAGGATCCAAGATTTTCAATTCCAAATTATAAAATTATCATGTTCGCATCAATTAACATGTGTATTATCGCATTTATGGGAATAATAATTCAATGGTCACCCTTATGGCTCGTTACTGATCTTTCTGCGCCAATTTTTTTAGTCGGTTCAATAGTTATTTTTTTTAATTTAGGAGAGATTATAAGTAATTTGTTTGCGTCAAAATTAATTACAAAACTTGGTGAAGTAATTGTAGGTCCATGTTTTGCAATGGTTGGATCCACAATATTAGTGTTAAGTATTTTTTCTCAAAATATAATTATTATTTTTATAGCAATAACACTTTTTGGAATGTTAATTTCGAACGTTATGCCCATAGTATTTAGACAGGCAGTAAAAAATTCTCAAAATCCAATTCCAGTTACTATTTCCCATGTATCAAGTATTGCTTTTGTTGGAGCTATATTTGGACCTGCAGTAGTTGGAATTTCAGCTGAAACTTTTGGTTTAACATTTAATATGTATGCATTAGGCGTAATAATGTTTTTGATTGCTTTACTAATGTTTTTTATAATGCGTGAAGATAAATTGGTAGGAGTAGAGGGAATCGAACCCACACCACCAAAGTGACCGGATTTTGAATCCGGCGCGTCTACCAGTTCCGCCATACTCCCATATTATTTTTGAAAGTATTACTTGGTTTTTAAACTTAAGTCTATCAGCTTATTTCATTAAATTAGAAATGTAGGGCAACTACAAGACAACAAATTTTATTCACAAACTACAGGATAAAAATCATAATCTTGACTATCCAAATATTTCAAACGATTAGGTAAATGTTTAATTACTTTATTATAATTTTTTTTAGATACAGTATTAGGTTTACATTTTGTTGCAAACCACCACAATGTTGTTTCTGCAATATCTTCTTGAAAAAAATAATCATATGCATAACGAGTAATATAATATTTATCCTGCAGTATTGAATTCCTCCATTCGTTCTCATTTACGGAACCATCAAATTGAAAATCAAGTGACACATGTGTTAATTCATGAAACATTGCTTCTTCACTATGAGCTCTACTAAGGTTAGTATAAATTATAACATCTTCATTTCCGCCTAACCATCCAAAATTACCTTTATGTATTGTAAGACTTCTAGCTCTTTCTTTTAAAAAATTTGGCATCTGCCCATATATTTTTGCATAAATAGCTGCTTGCTTTTCAGCTTTTTTTTGAGTCTTAAATTCTGAATTAACTCTTATTAATATGTCATGACTTTTCTCAAAAAATGCCCTAAAAATAAATGCATTAAAAAAAATTTTTTGATTAGTAGTTTCATATTGTTTTTCATTAATTTTCCATGTTCTTTGATCCCACCATTCAATTTGTTTTTCTTCAATAAACTCTAAAGAAACAAATGAGCTAGGATCTTTTTTTGTAATAATATCTTTATCAATCCAAACACTACCTTGCTCAAAAATATAATCGTAATCAAAATTACTTGATTGTTGTGGATCTTCAGTTGCAACAGTGACAGTATTAAAACAAAAAATTAATAAAAATATAATGTTTTTTAGCAGTCTAAATTTGAACGGGGTCATTATTTGACAATAATCTTAT
>CACIQI010000017.1 GCA_902588745.1 uncultured Alphaproteobacteria bacterium
ATGTCTTGGTGCAAGGTAAATTTTTAAATTAAATTCACGAATTGTTTTTTTAATATTTTTAATTATCTCTATTTCTTCATTAGAATGTGTACTTGCTATCATTATTATGTTTGATTGTTCTCTATTTGTAACTGAATTTTGTTTATTTTTAGCTAGTTTTAAATTTCCAATATAGTTTATTTCTAAGTTTGTTAATTCGTGAATTCTTTTTTTATCATTAGTACTTTGTGCAAAAATTTTATTAAAATTTTTTAATGAATTTTTATAAAAATTCTTTGCATTTTTCCATTTTTTAAAAGAGTTTGGAGAGATTCTTGCATTTAAATATAAACAATTGATATCTTTCTCTCTAATCTTATTAAGCATATTTGGCCAAATATCTGATTCTATCCATAGTATTAAATTTGGTTTCCAAAAATTTAAAAATCTTGAACACCATATTGAAACATCAAATGGAATATATTGATGGATAACTTTATTTTTATAAAACTCCTTAATATAATCTGCTGAAGACTTTGTTGTTGTTGTTATTAAAATATGAAATACTTTATGATATCGATCTATAATTAATTCTGATGACTTAAATTCCCCAATACTAGCTGCATGTATCCATAAAATTTTTTTTTCATTATTATTTTTTACAGTTGGTTTTCCAAATCTTTCAATAAATCTTACTTTATCTTCTTTTTTTCTATAAATTCTAATAAAAATATTAACGATAATTAGAGGCAGTAAAAGAATGCTAATTATTTGATATATTTTAAGCATTTAGATCTTGTTCTGCCGAATTCATACAATCATTAATTTTTTCTTCCAAGAAATTCCTATATTTATCTAAATTATCATCTTTTGTAGATGAAGGAATAATAATTGGTTCACCCCAGACAAATTTACATTTTGAAAATGGGTATGTTATTAAAAATGAGTCCCAAGATTTAAGTTTGATATTTTTATTTGAAGCAAAACCAAGTGGTATAATTGGAACTTGAGAATGAACTGCAATTTTTATGATTCCTTCCGAAACTTTTCTATTGGGACCTCTTGGACCATCAGGAGTAACACCAATATAATTTCCATCTTTTAAAATTTTAAATACTTTCCTTAATGAAGGTGATTTATTTTTTGACATTATAGAAACATTTTTTAAATTAAAATGACCTGCAATATATGCGCCAAAGCGACCATCACTATGACTAGATGCTAACATATTTAAAACAGCTTTGCTTTTCCATACATGTCCTATCATCATTAATTGACCATGCCAAAAGGCAAGAATAAATGGTTTGTTTTCTCTCCATAATTTTTCTGGTAATTCGGAATTTTTAATCTGTATTTTAGAGGTATAACCTACGAATAATATATATAGGTAACCTATTAATGCTAAAATTTTTTGAGAAAAAGAAAATTTAAGAATTTTTTTTTTAAAACTCATTTTCCAACTGTTCTCTTAGTTGTAATTTTTTGTAAATAGTAGATTTTGAAAGTAGTTCTTGGTGTGATCCTTGACTTTCAATTTTGCCTTTGTCAAGAACATAGATTATGTCTGCATCTTCTATTGTACTTAATCTATGTGCAATTATTAATTTGGTTTTATTACTCATAAGATTGTTAATTGTTTCATGAATCTTATTTTCAGTTATATTATCAAGAGAAGATGTAGCTTCGTCCATAATTAAAAACGGCGCATCTTTAATAAGAGTTCGAGCAATAGCAATTCTTTGTCTTTGTCCACCTGACAATTTTATACCGTTTTCTCCGACAACAGTATGTAGTTTTTGATCTAATTTATCTGAAAAACTATTCACTCCGGCATTTTTAGCAACTAAAATTATTTCTTCATTACTTGCTTTTAGGTTTCCATATTTAATATTGTTAAATATGCTCTCATTAAATAAAATTGTTTCCTGCGTAACTATTGAAACACATTTTCTCACATCCGTCAGATCTAGCTCTTTTATATCTTTCGAATCAATTGTTATAGAGCCTGAAAAATTATCATATAATCGCAAAATTATATTAGCTATCGTCGATTTACCAGAACCAGATAAGCCAACTAATGCAACTTTTTTTCCTTTTGGTATTGTTAAATTTATTTTATCAAGCACCAAATTATCGTTATATGCAAATGAAACATCTTTAAAAACAATGTCTCCATTTAGATCTATAGTTTTTTCTGTAGAAATATTTTCCATATTTTTTTCGCTTGTATCTAAAAGTTTAAATATTCTCTCAGCTCCAGCTAACCCTTCTTGGACACTAATATTTAAATTTCCAAGAGCTTTTACTGGTTGATAAGCCAGAAGAAGACTTACTAGGAAACTCATAAACTGACCTGTTGTCATACTTTCATTCAATACAAAAACTCCCCCGGCATAAATTGAAAGTGCTACTGCTAAACTCCCAATAAATTCCATTAAAGGACTTAATCGATTGCTAATAAAAGCAGATTTTGTAAAATATTTTTGAATGTAACTTATTGTTTCAAAAGCTCTTTGTTTTTCGAAGTTTTCTCTTGAGTATGCTTTTACTTGTCTAATACCTTTAATACTTTCAGCTAATACATTAGAAAAAACTGCTATTTCGTTTTGGATAGTGTAGGTAATTTTTCTAATACTCTTTCCAATTTTTCTTATGGGCCAGATTGCTAAAGGAAATGCAAAAAACGCAAAAAGTGTTAGGGTCCAACTTTGGTAAAACATATTACCTAGTAAAAAAATGATAACTAAGACATCCTTTATAATTCCTGTCACAGATTTAACTATTGCAAGTCTTAAATAGTAGGTATCATTTATAAGTCTTGAAATTAAATTACCTGACTTAGAATCATTATAAAATTTCATATTCAAATACATAAGTTTTTCAAACATCTGAGTTTGAAGTTTTGCAATAATAGAGTGTGCAACTTTACTCATTTGATACGAGTGAGTATACGTTGCTAATCCTTTACAGAGGGTTACTATAATAATTGCAATTGGAATTAAAAATAACATTTCTTTATTCCCTTTGATCAATACTTCATCGAGTGCAGGTCTAACTAACCAAGCATGCAAACCTGTTGCTGCCGCTGAGATAACCATCATAAATAGAGCTAATATTATTTTGAGTTTATGACTCATTAAATATTGAAAAATTATTCTTGAAGTAACTGACTGTTTTTTATCTGAAGACATTAAAAAGTTTGTAAAAGTAAAAATAACATAATTGCAAAAATATTATTTTGTCTGAAATAATAATTTGAACTTACCGGTGATGTTATATCCCATTTCTGAATTGCTATATACGTACAAATTGTGATAGTGGCTATAATAATTGAACTTAGTAAAAAATTTGAGGAATTCCATACAAAATAAGACAGTATAATTAAGATAATAAGGTAGCATGTTTGAACAAATCTTTTACCATTTTTATCAAAATAAACTGCAGTAGATTTGATCTTATTTAAAACATCATCTGCCTTATCTTGGTAGGCATAAATAGTATCATATGCTAATGTCCAAAATATACATACAAAATACAATAAAAGAAAATCAAATGTAATTCGTGTATTAAATTGCATTGAAATTATTAGCACGCCCCAACTAAAAATAATTCCAAGGAATAATTGTGGGAAGAAAGTTATTCTTTTCATAAACGGATATAAAATAACAAATGGCACACTTAACAAGCCTAATACGATTGATTTAAAATTAAACTCGAGAAGAATGAAAAAACTAATTACCAATAATATTATTAATAATAATATCGCTTCAGTAATAGAAATCTTTTTTGATGCTAAAGGTCTAAATTTGGTGCGCGCAACTTTTTGATCAAAATCAATATCAATGATGTCATTAATTATACAACCTGCACTTCTCATTAAAAAAGAACCAATTAAAAAAAGTAAATACCAAAATATTAGTTTAGAAGTTTCTGTTTTTAGTAACGCTAAACCAAACCAGCAAGGCCACATTAATAGAAGGAAGCCAATAGGTTTGTTTAGTCTGATTAACTCGCAGTAATCAAATATTTTTTTTACAACTAAGTTATCCCACATATATGAATATAATGTTATAATTCTAAACTATTGTAATGAAAATGTCTAAAACACGATTATTTGTATCAAAAAAATTATCAGCCAATATTTTAATCTATATAAAAAATAAGCAGCACCACTTTTTGAAAAATGTTCTTAGAATCAAAAAAGAAGATAACATAAATTTATTCGATGGTTTGACAGGTGAATGGCTATCTAAAGTAATTTCTATCAATAGAGATAACATTGTTTTACAAATACAAAACAAATTGAGAGATATTCCTCAAGAATCTGATTTATGGCTAATATTTGCCCCAATCAAATCTTATAGAATGAATATAACCATTCAAAAAGCTACCGAGCTTGGTATTTCTAGATTTATTCCAATTTTGACAGAATATACAAATCAATCAAAAATAAATTTTAAAAATTTTGAATTAAATATCATTGAAGCATCAGAACAATCTGAGAGATTGTCAATTCCGACTTTAGAAAAAACAATTAAACTAGATGATTTAGTTGACAATTTTCCGTCTGATAGAGGTTTAGTATTTTGCGACGAAGGAAATGAAAATTTACCAACTATTTACAATGCATTAATTAATGAAACAAAAAAATACAAAAAATGGTCTGTCATTATTGGACCTGAAGGTGGTTTTTCTGAAAAGGAACGAAGAACCATCTCTTCTTTGTCTTCATGTATATCCGTCTCTTTGGGAAAAAGAATTCTACGATCAGACACAGCAACTACAGCTGCAATTTTTTCAATTCAATCGGTTATTGAATAAATTATAATGAGCGACAACCTGTCCTAGAATTTTGCCTCTAAATCGCTGGTTAATTTACTGAATAATTTATTTATTAGTGTATACAATAACTAATTAAGATGCGCATTTTATCCTTTATTACCGCTACATTTGTGACTTTTGCTTCTTCAGCAAATGGTATTTCTGATTGGCAGTTAGGCTTTCAAACACCTGCAAGTGACGTTATGAGAAATGTTTATGATCTTCATAATTTTGTATTAATTATGATGACCGCAATCACGATATTTGTTTTGTTTCTAATCTTTTACGTTGTATTTAGATTTAGAAGAAAAGTAAATCCAGTTGCTTCTAAAACTACTCATAACACATTTATAGAAATACTCTGGACTGGGATTCCAGTAATAATATTAATTTTTATGGCTATCCCATCATTTAAGTTAGTATATCAGCAAGATGTAATACCTGAAACAGATATGACAATTAAAGTCATAGGCCATCAGTGGTATTGGGAGTATCAATACCCAGAACATGGTGACATTTCTTTTGAGAGTTACATGACACCTGATGAAGAATTAGAACCAGGTGACATTAGATTATTAACAGTAGATAACCACCTAGTTTTACCAGCAAATAAAAATATTCATGTATTAGTTACTGCTGGTGATGTGCTTCATAGTTTTGCTATGCCTTCATTAGGTGTAAAAAAAGACGCGGTTCCTGGAAGACTTAATGAAACATGGTTCAATATAGATGAGCCAGGAATATATAGAGGTCAATGTTCCGAATTATGCGGAACAGGTCATGGGTACATGCCCATTGTCATAGAAGCACTTAATGAAAAGGATTTTAATAATTGGATAATTGAACAAAAAAGTAAGTTAGCATTAGCAAACGAAATAACCACTAAAGAGAATATAATAGAATAGGAGAAAAATGAGTTACGCAGATTCAGCAAGCCACGACCATCATGATCATAAACCAGGTTTTATAAAAAGATGGTTTTTTTCTACCAACCATAAAGATATTGGAACTCTCTATATAATATTTGCCATACTAGCTGGATTAGTTGGAGGTTTCTTTTCACTATTAATGAGAGCTGAATTAGCTGCCCCAGGATTAGATGTTGTAGCTGATGGTCAAGTTTGGAATGTAATTATCACTGCTCATGGTTTGTTAATGGTATTTTTTGTTGTAATGCCAGCATTAATAGGTGGCTTTGGAAACTGGTTTGTCCCATTAATGATCGGTGCACCTGACATGGCTTTTCCAAGAATGAACAACTTTAGTTTTTGGATACTTGTTCCTGCTCTAGTTTTATTAGTTGTTTCAGCAACAATAGGAACTGGCGCTGGTACAGGTTGGACAATTTATCCTCCACTCTCAAATAAACTCGGACACGCAGGACCCTCTGTTGATATGGCAATTTTTGCTCTTCATTTAGCAGGTGCTTCCTCAATCTTAGGTGCAGTTAATTTTATAACAACAATACTTAATATGAGAACGCCTGGAATGACTCTTCATAAGATGCCTCTTTTTGTATGGGCTATGTTAATTACAGCATTCTTACTTTTATTAGCTGTTCCTGTTTTAGCTGGAGCAATTACAATGCTTCTAACTGATAGAAATTTTGGTACAACATTCTTCAACCCTGCAGGTGGTGGAGATCCAGTTCTCTTCCAGCACTTATTTTGGTTCTTTGGTCATCCTGAAGTTTACATTATGATATTACCAGCTTTTGGAATTGTAAGTCAGGTCATTTCTACTTTCTCAAGAAAGCCAGTATTTGGATATCTAGGAATGGTGTATGCTATGATATCTATAGGATTTATAGGTTTTATTGTTTGGGCTCATCATATGTTCACAGTTGGTATGAGTGCAGATTTAAGAGCATATTTTATGCTAGCCACAATTATCATTGCTGTTCCAACTGGTATTAAAATATTTAGTTGGATTGCAACTATGTGGGGTGGATCACTTACATTTGAAACTCCAATGTTATTTGCAATTGGATTTGTTTTCTTATTTACACTTGGAGGAGTAACAGGAGTCATTCTGGCCAATGCAGGAATAGACACTGTAATGCATGATACGTACTATGTTGTTGCACACTTCCATTATGTTCTGAGTATGGGAGCTATGTTTGGAATTTTTGCGGGTATTTACTATTGGTTTGGAAAAATGTCTGGTAGAAAATATAATGAATTTTTAGGCAAACTACATTTTTGGTTATTTTTTATTGGAGTAAATGTAACATTTTTCCCTCAACATTTTTTAGGACTTGCAGGAATGCCTAGAAGAATTCCAGATTATCCAGATGCTTATGCAGGTTGGAATCTTGTATCAACTTATGGTTCTTACATCTCTTTTGCTGCTACCTTGATATTTCTTTTCGCAATTGTGTATGCTTTATTTTTTGGAAAGAAAGAAGTCGCAAACCCATGGGGAGAGGGAGCTGATACTCTTGAATGGACACTTTCTTCACCTCCACCATTCCATCAGTTTGAGACTTTACCTAAATTCAAAGGATAATTTACGTGGATGCTAAATCCTTAGAAGCTGGTTATAGCAATAATTTCCTTTTAAGAAAATTTAAAGGTTATTATGAACTAATGAAACCAAGAGTTATGTCCTTGGTTATTTTTACTGCATTTGTTGGAATGTTTTTAGCACCTGGGCAGATAACATTTCTAAATAGTTTTCTTGTAATAGTTGCTATTGCATTAGGAGCTGGTTCATCAGCAGCAATTAATATGTGGTTCGATGAAGATATAGATAAAACTATGGAAAGAACAAAACTAAGACCAATTCCACTTGGAATAGTTTCTAAAAATGAAGCCTTAGTTTTAGGGATATTAACGGGAACTATTTCTTTAATTTTGATGCAATGGTTCTCAAATTCATTAGCAACAAGTTTACTTCTTTTTACAATTCTTTTTTATGTATTTATCTATACATTTTGGCTTAAACGAACAACTTCATTAAATATAGTTATTGGAGGAGCAGCAGGAGCAATTCCGCCAATTATTGGATGGACAGCAGTTGTTCCTGAATTAAATTTCTTACCAATTAGTTTATTTATAATTATATTTTTTTGGACCCCACCTCATTTTTGGGCCCTATCCGTATATAGATATAATGATTATAAAAATGCTAATGTGCCTATGTTACCAAATGTAAGTAGTATTGAAGATACAAAAAAACAGATTGTTTATTATTCTGTAATATTAATTTTATCGAGTTATCTTCCATACTTAGATAGCAATGTTGGAATAATATACTTAACTATAGTTACTACATTAAATTTATTATTATTTAATAGTTCTTTAAAGTTAAAAAAATCTAGAGAAAAAAAATCAATGCCAAATTCTGAAGGCTTAAAATTTTTTGCTATTTCAATTCTTTATTTATTCAGTTTATTCTCAGCATTATTGATTGATCATGTGGTACTAAGATGAAAAATAGAAGAAGAAAAAATATTATCACTTTAATTATTCTACTCTGTATTGTCGCATTCTTTTATTTGTGGACTTTATTTAAGGCTAATATTTTTGGAGTATAATGACAAACACTAGAACAGCTTTAGGATTATCGTTAATTGTTTTAACAATGATAACTTTAGTTGCTTTTTCGGTACCTTTATATGACTTATTTTGTCGTGTTACTGGTTATGGTGGTAAGACAAGTACATCTGAGTTCCTTTCATCATCAATTTTAGAAAGAGATATTAATCTTAAATTTAATGCCGATGTTAATGATAGTATAAATTGGACATTCACCGCACCAGAAAATATTAAATTTAAGGTTGGTGAAAATAAACTTGTTAACTATAAAGCTACAAATCAATCTGACGTTGAAACAATTGGAACTGCGACATTTAATGTTTTACCAGAAAAGGTTGGTCCGTATTTTATTAAAACACAGTGTTTTTGTTTTGAAAAGCAGGCTTTAAAACCTGGTGAAACAGTTGAAATGCCGGTTGTGTTTTATATAGACCCTTCAATTAATGAAGATCCAACAATGAAAGATGTCGAAGAGATAACATTGTCATATACCTTTTTTAAATATATAGAATAACCAATGGCTAATAAATCAACAACAGGGCAGAAACATCCATATCACTTAGTTGATCCAAGTCCACTTCCATTTTTATCATCAATAGCTGGTCTAGCAATGGCTGCCGGTCTTGTATTTTATATGCATTATGGAACTTCTTGGCTTCTTATCCTTGGTACAATTGGTTTGTTAACTATTATGTTTTTATGGTGGAGAGACGTAATTAAAGAGTCAACTTTTCAAAAGGTTCATACACCTGTTGTGGAACTGGGACTAAGATATGGAATGGCGCTTTTTATTGCATCAGAAGTAATGTTCTTTGTTGCTTTTTTCTGGGCTTTCTTTGATGCAAGTTTAACACCTAAATTACCTATAGAAGAATTCTCTGAAACTTTTGATAGTAATGGTGCTGTTGGAATTTGGCCACCAGAAGGTATCAAAACATTTGATCCTCTTGATGTTCCTTTTTTAAATACATTAATATTATTAATGTCAGGTACTACTTGTACATGGGCTCACCATGCTGTTAGAGAAGGTCATAGAGATCAAGCCATTCAGGCATTATGGTGTACTGTTGGTCTCGGAATTTTCTTCTCATTTATGCAGGGTGTAGAATATTACGAAGCAGCTCATCATTATTTCAGTTTTACTGATGGAATATATCCGTCAGTATTTTATATGGCTACTGGTTTTCATGGATTTCATGTAATGGTTGGTACAGCATTTCTAGCTGTTTGTTTGTATCGTGTTTATAAAAATCATTTTACTCCAGATAGACATTTTGGATTAGAGGCTGCAGCATGGTACTGGCACTTTGTTGACGTTGTTTGGCTGTTCTTGTTTGTCTGCGTTTATGTTTGGGGTGCATAAATTAAAAACTTTCCCATAAAATTTTTTTTATTTAGTTTATTTTGTATTGCGCTGACAATATTTTTAGGAATTTGGCAATTGCAAAGACTGGAATGGAAAGAAAAAATTATTGCCGAATTTAATGAACTAAAGGATCAAAAACCACTTTCACTTTCAATGGGAAAAATGAAGTATCCAAACATTGATGAGTTTACTAAAGTGATCACTTTAGGAACTGTTGACAGAAGTAAAAAAATTTTTTTTCCTGCTAAAACATTGAATGGGATTTCTGGTGTTAGAATAGCTAGTTTATTGTCAGATAATCATGGCAATAATTATTTAATTGATGAAGGTTGGTTTGAGCAAAGCAGATACGATTATTTTAAAGACAATAATGAAATAATAAATGCTGAAATTCTAGGATACATCCGATACCCAACTCAAAAAAAGATGTTTACTCCCGAGAATTCTATCTCTTCAAATGAATGGTATTATTATGATTTGGAGCAAATTGAAACTTTCTTAAATGTTAAGATAAATCAGAAGTTTTTCATTAAAAATATGAGTAATTACGCAGAGAATTTCTTAATACCATCATCTCAAAATCATAATTTTTCAAATAATCATTTGCAGTATGCAATTACATGGTTTTTGATGAGTTTTTCTTTTTTGATTATTTTCATAATTTATTTATTTAGGAAGAAAAAATGAAAACATATTTAAAACTTAAAGAGATCTTTAATGAAGCTTCACTGACATCAGATATTGCAGGTATTTTACACTGGGATATGGCAACAATGATGCCTAGCAGCTCAAGAGATCAAAGATCAGATCAATTAGCTTATTTATCAAAACTTAGTCATAGTAAAATTTCATCTTCTGAAGTTGGTGATTTAATTGAAGATTCTAAGAATCTTAATCTAAGTAACAGTGATCAGAAAAACTTAAATGAAATGGATAGAGAATATAAATTAGCTTCTGCTATTCCAACGGAGCTTGTAGAAAATATTTCAAAATCTTCAGCTAAATGTGAAGGTGTTTGGCAAGAGGCAAGGGAAAAGTCCAAATTTAATTTAGTAAAAAAAGATTTAGAAGAACTTATAAATTTAACGAAAGAAGAAGCTAATATTCTAGGGGAAACTTTTAAAATTTCTCCTTATGAAGCACTAATAAATAAATTTGAACCTTCTTCAGAAGAAAATAAAATATCTGAAGTATTTGATGATTTACAAAAATTTCTCACACCACTTATTGATAATATTATTGATAAGCAAAAAAAAGAAGAAACACTTCAATTTGAAACAAGTATTGATGAAGAAAAGCAGAAAAATATTTCTGAATATATAATGAAACAAATAGGTTTTGATTTTACAAGAGGGAGACTTGATAAAAGTGTTCACCCTTTTTGTGGAGGATCTACAAATGATGTTAGAATTACAACTAGATATAATAATGAAAATCCATTTTCATCTTTAGATGGTGTTATGCATGAAACTGGACATGCATTATATGAACTAAACCTTCCAAAAGATTGGATGCATCAGCCAGCAGGTAAATCTAGGGGGATGGCCATGCATGAAAGTCAATCACTATTAATTGAAATGCAAATCACTAGATCTTTAGCTTTTAAAAAATTTTTATCTAATACCTTAAATAATAAATTTGATATAAATGACAAAGCTACAAATCCAGACAATCTTTACAAATTAGGTACTCGAGTAAACAAATCTTTTATAAGAGTTGAGTCAGATGAAGTAACCTATCCCTTGCATATTATCTTAAGATTTAATTTAGAAAGAAAAATTTTTAACAATGAAATAAATATTGCAGACATTCCCGATGCTTGGAATGATGAATTTAAAAGATTATTTAATTTATCGATAAATAAAGACACTGATGGATGTTTACAAGATATTCATTGGTTTGCTGGATTATTTGGATACTTTCCAACATATTCATTAGGAGCACTCACTGCGGCTCAATTTGCGTCTCAATTGAGAACTGATGAAATGGAATTAGATAAGGAAATAGAAAATGGTGAATTTTCAAATTTAGTAAATTGGCTTAAAAAAAATATCCATGAAAAAGCTAGTTTTTTTTCAACTAATGAGGTTTTAGAACAGGTTACAAAGTCACCTTTAAATGCTAAATATTTCAAAGAATATATTACTAGTCGCTATCTTTAATGAAATATTTAAGTACAAGAGATGATTCTCTAAGCAGATCATTTAACGATATTCTTTATCAAGGATTATCAAGAGATGGTGGTCTATATTTACCCCAAAGCTGGCCCAAAATAGACTTACTAAGTTTAAAAAATAAATCATACGAAGAAGTGGCATGTGAGATTATCTTTCCTTATGTAAATGAAAGTATAGAAAAATTAGATTTACAAAAAATTTTAAATGAAACCTATTCAAATTTTAATCATGAAAAAATAGCTCCACTAGTAGAACTAGAAAATAATAAATTTTTATTAGAATTAATTTATGGGCCTACTTATGCTTTTAAAGATTACGCTTTACAATTTCTTGGTAATCTATTTTCTACAAGTCTAGAGATGTCTCCAAAAAAAATTACTGTTTTAGGCGCAACTTCTGGTGATACTGGATCAGCTGCAATTCACTCTTTTAAATCAAAAAAAGATATAAATGTATTTATTCTACATCCTCATAATAAAGTATCACCTATTCAACAAAAACAAATGACTACAGTAATTGATAAAAATATTTTTAACATTGCTGTAGAGGGTAATTTTGATGATTGTCAAAAAATTGTCAAAGAACTATTTGTAGATGATGAAATACAAGAGTCTACTTCTTTAACTGCAGTAAACTCTATAAATTGGGCACGATTAATTGCCCAAGTTGTTTATTATTTTTGGTCTTATTTACAAACTGATAAGCAGAAAATTAATTTTATTGTTCCTTCAGGAAATTTTGGCAATATTTTTTCAGCCTTTGTTGCTAAACAAATGGGATTACCTATTGGTCATTTACATATTGCAACTAATTCTAATGATATCTTGAAGTCCATAGTAGACACTGGAGAAATGAAAAAAAAATCTGTTTTTCAAACATATAGTCCTAGTATGGATATACAAGTTTCAAGTAACTTTGAGAGGCAAATTTTTGAAAGTCTCAATAGAGACAGCAAAAGAGTAAATGAAGTATTTGAAAGTTTTTCATCAAAAGGTTTTTATCAATTTGATGACTCTGTTTTAGCTAAGTTTCAGCAAATATATAAGGCTTCCTCAATTGATGATAGTCAGACTCTGGAAACAATTAAATATATATATGAAAAATTTAATTATATTGCTGATCCACATACTGCAACAGGATTAAAAGTATTATTAGATAAAAAAGATGATGAAGCATGGGTATCTTTGGTTTGTGCACATCCTGCAAAATTTGACAAAGCTGTGAATAAAGCAATTAATAAAGAAATTGAAATACCAAAAGAATTGAGCAATCTCTTTGATAAAGAGGAAAAGATGACTATATTACCCAATAGTACTATGGATGTAAAAAACTTCATCTTAGAAAAAACAAGCAATGCATAAAATTACAACACTAGAAAACGGATTAAGAATAGTAACTCAAAATATGCCAGGGCTGGAAACAGTATCAATGGGTATATGGAATTTTGTTGGTGGTAGAGATGAAACAAAAGATATAAATGGTGTCGCTCACCTTTTAGAGCATATGGCTTTTAAGGGTACATCAACTAAAAACGCTCTTCAAATTGCTGAAACTATTGAAAATGTTGGCGGAGATATAAATGCCTATACTTCAAAGGAAATAACAGCTTATTATGTAAAACTCTTAGCTGATGATCTACATTATGGAATAGATATTCTGACAGATATTTTGCAAAATTCTACATTTGCTGAAGATGAACTTAATCGAGAAAGAGGAGTCATAATTCAAGAAATTGGAATGTACCTTGATACACCTGATGATATGATTTTTGATTATTGGCAAGAAAAAGCATACCCGGACCAACCAATGGGACGTTCAATATTGGGTAAAACTGATATTATTAAAAATATTTCAAGAGATGAAGTTAAAGACTTCATGATGAATCATTATAATCCAAAAAAAATGATTATAAGTGCAGCTGGAAAAATTGATCATGATCAATTTGTAGAATCAATTAAAAAATCATGCACTAATCTTCCAACTGGATTATCTACTGAAAGGGAAAAAGCAGATTATAAATCTGGAGAATACAGAGAAGATAAAAAATTAGAACAGATTCATCTATTGCTTGGTTTTGAAGGTATAGATTACCACCATGATGACTACTACTCTTTATTAGTTTACTCTTCTTTATTAGGGGGAGGTATGTCATCAAGACTGTTTCAAGAGATTAGAGAGAAACGTGGCCTTGTATATGGTATTTCTTCTTTCAGCTCATCTTACACTGATACAGGTGTTTTTGGTATCTATTGTGGGACAGGAGAAAATCAAATTCAAGAACTCATACCTGTTTTATGTGATCAATTAAACGAAAGTCCTAACTCAATTACAGAAAAGGAAATCAATAGAGGTAAAGCTCAGTTGAAAGCAAGTTTAATGATGGGAAGAGAAAGTGCATTTAGAAGGTGTGAAAGTGCTGCTAGACAACTTCTGGTCTTTAATAGAATAATCGAACCCGCTGAAACTATTAAAAATATAGACAAGGTCTCTAAAGAGACTGTTCAAAAGATTGCTAATGAAATTGTAAAAGGGCCAATAACTATATCGAGTATTGGACCATTATCTAAACTTGAAAATATTGATAAAATACAAAATCGTATTAATTAAATCATAAAAAATTATTTTATTTTTAAAACTTCTTTAATTGAATGATTAAGCTCTCCATCTTCAGATGATAAATTCATAGACACTTTTATAGATTCACCTATTTTGATACTTCCTTCCGAAAATTTTTTTCGTATGTAATTTTCTATTTCTCGTTGCGAGCTAATGCCAACTTGTTTGAGAAATTTTCTAATCTCCAAATTTAAATTATCTTCATCCATGATTTACTATAAATTATTTTGATAGATTCATTCAATAATGTTATTAATTTTATATGGAAACAGCTTGTTTTGAAACTAAACTTGGTTGGATTACAGTGAAAAAAAACAGAGGTAATGTTTATTCACTTAGCTTTGGTAAAACAAATAAAACAATTGATTTAATTAACATTAAAAATCAGATTAATTTATATGCTTCTGGAAAACTTAAAAATTTTAAGATTAACTATTCTTTCGAAGGTTCCCCTTTACAAAAAAAAATTTGGAAAGAATTATCTAAAATTAAATATGGTAAAGTTTCAACATACGGAGAAATAGCAAAAAAAGTTGGTACGTCTCCAAGATATGTAGGTAATGTTTGTGGACAAAATAAACTTTTACTTATTATTCCCTGTCACCGTGTAATTCGTAGTGACGGTAAACTTGGAGGATTTTCTGGTAGAGGGGGAATCAAATTAAAAAAAAGATTACTCAACTTAGAACAAAGTGTCTCATAAAATAATTATTCTTCAACATACACCCTTAGTAACACCTGGGTACTTTACCAAGTTAATGAATGAAGACTTAGTAGAAACAACTATTATTCGATTGGATGAAGGAGAAAAGATTCCTATTAATCTTGATATATTTGATGGAATGATATGTTTAGGTGGACCAATGGATACTTGGATGGAAGAACAATATCCGTGGATGATTGATGAAAAAAACAAGATAAAGGAATTTGTTCTAAATAATCAAAAACCATATCTTGGAATCTGTTTAGGCTGTCAATTTTTAGGTGAAATTCTTGGAGGTAAAGTAATTAAATCTAATCCTCCAGAAATTGGGGTTTTAAATATTAATATTTTCGATAATAAAAAAAACGATCAAATTTTTCAAAATTTTGATAATCAGATTAAAGCATTGCAATGGCATAGTTACGAAGTAAGTGAACTAAATAATTCTGAAGTTACTATTTTAGGTTCATCAGATATTACAAAATTTCAAATATTTAAGTATAAAAATCATGCTTATGGTATTCAATTTCATATGGAAGTCGATGAAAACACAATCATTAAATGGTCCAAAGTTCCTGAATTAAAAAATGCTTTAGAAAAATATTTAGGAAAAAACTCCATTGATGAACTTGATATATTGCTTAGAAATAATATTCAAGAAATGAATAATAATACTAAAAAATTATATGAAAATTTTAAAAATTTAATGACTACCTAAAAGTTTCATGATTAAATAGTTTTGGAGAAAATTTATGAAAAAAATTAAAGGACCTGCAATATTTTTAGCACAGTTTATAGGCGATAAAGAACCATTTAATTCACTACCTAGTATATGTAAATGGGTATCTGATCTTGGATATAAAGGAATTCAATTGCCAGCAGAAAATTTAGCAGTTTTTGATTTGGATAAAGCAGCTTCGAGTAAAGATTACTGTGATGAAATAAAAGGAATAGCAAAAAATTTTAATCTTGAAATAACTGATATTGCATCTCATCTAACCGGTCAACTGGTTGCAGTTCATCCTGCTTATGACACACTCTTTGATGGTTTTGCTGCTGATGAGGTAAAGGGTAATCCAAAAGCTAGACAAGAATGGGCAGTAAAAAGGATGATGAATGTCGCTCAAGCATCAAAAAACTTAAATTTAAAAACTGCTGCTACATTTTCTGGTGCTTTATGTTGGCCTTTTCTTTATCCATTTCCTCAAAGACCTGAAGGTTTAGAAGATGAAGCTTTTGGTGAATTAGCAAAAAGATGGCATCCAATTTTAGATAAATTTGATGAGTGTGGAGTAGATCTTTGTTATGAAATTCACCCTAGTGAGGATTTACACGATGGTTCAACTTTCGAAATGTTTTTAGACAGAGTAAATAATCATAAACGTTGTAATATGTTGTATGACCCAAGTCATTATGTTCTCCAATGTTTAAACTATCTTGATCACATTGATATTTACCATGAAAGAATCAAAATGTTTCATGTTAAAGATGCAGAATTTAATCCGTCTGGTAGGCAAGGAGTTTACGGAGGTTATCAATCATGGATAAACAGAGCAGGTAGATTCAGATCACTTGGTGATGGGCAGGTTGATTTTAAATCAATTTTTTCAAAACTATCTGGTTATAATTTTGATGGATGGGCAGTTTTAGAGTGGGAATGCTGTATTAAAAGCCCTGAACAAGGTGCAGCTGAAGGAGCTCCATTTATTCAAAATCACATTATTGAAGTTACAGACAAAGCATTTGATGATTTTGCAAGTTCTGGAACAGACGAGCAAGCTAACAAAAAGATTTTAGGTATATAAGGAGTAATTATGGGAAGAAGATTAAAACTTGGGATGATTGGTGGTGGCCAAGGAGCTTTTATTGGAGCCGTGCATCGTCTATGTGCAAGGATGGATGATAAGTATGAATTTGTTGCTGGTTGTTTATCTTCAACTCCTGAAAAAGCAGCTAAGTCTGCTGAAGAAATTGGTCTTGATCCTTCAAGAAGTTACCCTGATTTTAAAACTATGGCTGAAGAAGAATCTAAAAGAGATGACGGCATTGAAGTAGTATCCATTGTTACACCAAATCATATGCATGCTGCACCCGCAATAGAATTTCTAAATAAAAATATTCATGTTATTTGTGATAAACCTATGACCTCTACAATGGAAGATGCTCATAAATTAGTTGAAGCAGTCTCTAAATCTGATGCTCATTTTTTCTTAACTCATAATTATTCCGGATATCCAGTTGTTAGAGGTATGAGATCACTTATTGAAAATGGAGCACTAGGCAAAATAAGAATTATTAAAGGATCTTATCTTCAGGGTTGGCTTGGCTCAAAAGAAGAAGATTCAGGTTCTAACAAACAAGCAGAATGGAGAACTGATCCTTCAAGAAGTGGAGCTGCAGGAAGTGTGGGTGATATAGGAAGTCATGCTATGCATTTGTTAGAATTTATAACCCAATTAAAATTACAATCAGTTAGTGCAGATCTAACTACCTTTGTTGAAGGAAGAAAATTAGATGATGATGCTTCTATAATGATCAGATTAAATAATGGAGCTAAAGGATCATTATCCATCTCTCAAGTTGCAATAGGTGAAGAAAATAATTTTAGTGTTGCTATTTATGGTGACAAGGGTGCATTGAAATGGAGTCAAGAAAATCCAAATTATGCTAAATTTAATCAAGTAGGGGAGGCGAGTCAGATAATAACTAGAGGCGGTTCGATTAAAGTTGAAGGAAGTGAAGCTAATGTCCGAATCCCTGCTGGTCACCCAGAAGGATATCTTGAGGCATTTGCACAAATCTATTCAGATGCTGCAGATGTTATTCAAAATAAAGAAAATAAGGAAGAATTATTAAAGATGCTTCCAAATATTGATGATGGTTTGCACATAATGAAATTTATTAATGCTACCGTAGATTCGAGTAATAATAATTCTAAGTGGATAAATTTATCTGAAATAAATTGATATTTTGGCAGTATTATTAGTTTTTTTTATATATGCAAATATTGCATACCAATATTCTCTTAAATATTCTTACTAAAATTCAATAATAAACTAATTCACTCATTACGTTCATCACTCTTTTAGGGTGACGGAAGTAGACGAAAGTCGAAGGAACGCATGCAAAGTTATAAATCGTTCAATTTGCCATCAGGCAAATCGGAAGTAGGTTAAACCGAAGGAACGCGGATCTTAGTAATTAATTTCCATAGCTAAGCATGAAAAGTAACGCATGACTCAATGTGAGCCATGTACTGTGAAATTTATAATGGAGGATTAATGTTAAAAAAATCTATATATTTCATTAGCATTATTGCCGTCTTTATGCTCTTTAGTTCATACGCGAGAGCAGAAGTAGATGGTGAAGTGCAATACATTTTAAATACATTCCTATTTCTTGTATCTGGGTTCTTAGTCATGTGGATGGCAGCAGGATTTGCAATGCTTGAATCAGGACTTGTAACGTCTAAAAGTGTAGCAACAATAGCTGCAAAAAATATAGGCTTATATTCTATAGCTGGTTTAATGTTCTGGTTAGTTGGATATAATATGGCATATGGCATTCCTGCTGGTGGCTTTATTGGATCTCCACTTCCTTGGAGTGATGGTAGTGCTCTAGATACAGGTTATTCAGATGGTTCTGACTGGTTCTTTCAGATGGTATTTTGTGCAACAACTTGCTCAATCGTATCTGGAACACTAGCTGAAAGAATCAAAATTTGGCCATTTTTTATTTTTTGTGCTTTATTAACTGGTTTCATTTATCCAATCGAAATGGGTTGGCAGTGGGGTGGAGGATACCTAGCGGAAGCAGGTTTCTCAGATTTTGCTGGATCAACCTTAGTACATAGTGCAGGAGCAGCAGCAGCACTTGCTGGTGCAATTTTGTTAGGTCCAAGATTAGGACGTTTTACTGATAGTGGTGAAGCAGCTCCAATGGAGCCTTTTGCAAATTCATCAATTCCTCTTGCAACCTTAGGTGTATTTATCCTATGGCTTGGATGGTTCGGGTTTAATGGTGGATCACAATTAGCTATGGGTACATTTGATGATGTAACAGCAGTAGCAACAATATATATTAATACTAACCTGGCAGCTGGTGCAGGTGTAATGGCTTGTGCTGTTATTTCTAGACTAGTAACGGGTAAAACAGATGTTGTAATGATGCTTAATGGAGCATTAGGTGGTCTTGTAGCAATAACTGCAGAACCATTAGCTCCTTCTCCTTTCCTAGCAGTAATCATTGGTGCAATAGGTGGATTAATCGTCTTCTACGGAACAAGACTTTTAATATCTCTTAAAATCGATGATGTTGTTGGAGCAATTCCAGTACATGGTTTTGCTGGAATTTTTGGAACATTAGTAGTTCCAATTTCAAACACTGCAGCAAGTTTTGGTGCACAACTTTACGGAATTATAGCAATTAACGTTTTCGTTTTTGTTGTATCATTTATTATTTGGTACATCATGAAAATGCTCTTTGGTATTAGAATTAGTGAAGAAGCTGAAAAACTTGGTACTGATAAATCTGAAGTAGGTGTAATGGCTTACAGCATCAGAGACTAATGAATTTAGTGATTATCACATCAACTCCTTATAGTTGGTCACTAAAAAATGGGAGAGCATTTGCTCTCCCAAAAATGAAAAATATTATTGAGATATCTAATGACTGAAACAGAAATAATTAAAGAGAAAAAAAGAAACATATATTCTAGTTTCTTTTCAGAAGATTACGTCTCCAAATTTTTATTTAAATCAATTTTACACCATGTTATCTCTCTTGAAATATATGAAAATAATAAATTGAATGGAATTTCGTTTGAAACAATTTGCGCAAATATACCTAAGTCAATTGGATCTAGATCATCTATTCAATCTATTTTAAACGAAGCTTTAGAAAAAAATATTTTTGTTAAAGAGCAAAGTAAATCAGACAAACGAATTAAAAATTATTATTTAAGCAATAATTTTCTAGATATGATTAATACATGGTTAAGAAAAGAGGGTTCATTTTTTAGCAAAATGAGTTTAGAAAATTAATCAGATTTTATTAATTAAATCTAATACTATTTCTTGATAGTTTCCGAATTATAGCTATAACTCAATTCACGTTCATCACTCTATTGGAGTGACGGAAGTAGACGAAAGTCGAAGGAACGCATGCAAAGTTATTAATCGTTCAATTTGTAGTTTGCAAATCGGAAGTAGGTATACCCGAAGGAACGCGGATCTTAGTAATTAATTTCCATAGCTACGCATGATTTAATGCATAACTAAAGGGTAGTTATGTGTTTATAATTTTATATGGAGTTCAATAATGTATAAAAAATTTTTTAGTCTTTTTACAATATTCTCTTTTATTTTGTTGCTAAGTTCATCTGTGAGAGCAGAGGTTGACGCTGAAGTAGCATATATATTTAATACATTTTCATTTCTAGTTTGTGGATTTTTAGTCATGTGGATGGCTGCTGGTTTTCTATTTTTAGAATCAGGTCTTGTTACAACAAGAAGTGTATCAACTATTGCTGCTAAAAATATTGGAAAGTTCGCAATAGTTTCAATTGTTTTCTATTTAATAGGATATAATCTTGGATATTCTGTCCCTGAAGGGGGTTATGTTGGAACACCATCAATATGGACTGATAATACATCTATGGAAACAGGTTATTCAGATGCTTCAGACTGGTTTTTTCAAGCTTTATTTGTTTGTGCAACTGTTTCAATTGTATCAGGTGCAGTCGCAGAGCGAATAAAAATTTGGCCTTTCTTTACATTTGCTGCGGTACTTGGAGGAGTAATTTATCCAATTCAAATGGGTTGGGAATGGGGTGGAGGATGGTTAGACGCCCTAGGATTTGCTGATTTCGCCGGCTCGACATTAGTTCACGCTTGTGGTGGTTCTGCAGCTTTAGCAGGAGTAATTCTTTTAGGTCCAAGACTTGGAAGATTCAGTGCGAGTGGAGAACCAGCTAATATGGCTCCATTTGCTCCATCGTCCATTCCTTTAGTTACGTTAGGAACATTTATTTTATGGATGGGGTGGTATGGCTTTAATGGTGGATCCCAACTTGCATTAGGTTCTTATGAAGATGCAACAGCAATGTCAAAAATTTTCATGAATACACAACTTGCAGCTTGTGGTGGATGTATGGCTGGTGCCGCAATAACAAGATTGATTGGTGGCAAAACTGATATTGTTATGATGCTTAACGGAGCTCTTGCAGGTTTAGTTTCAATAACAGCTGAGCCATTGATGCCTAGTCCATTGCTTGCAATTGGAATTGGAGCAGTTGGTGGAGTAATAATGTATTATGGAACTAACTTCTTAAACTCATTAAAACTAGATGATGTTGTTGGTGCAATACCTGTACATATGTTTGCTGGTATTTGGGGAACATTAGTTGTCCCCCTAACTAATCCTGATGCATCATACTCAATTCAATTATTGGGTGTTACTTCAGTGTGTATCTTTGTTTTCGTTTTCTCATATATTGTAATATATCTAATTAAAAATATTATGGGATTAAGAATTAGTGAAGAAGCCGAAAAACTTGGCACTGATAAAGCCGAGGTTGGAGTGGTAGCTTATTCAATTAGAGACTAATACTTAAAAAAAAATAAGAGAGGTAATCTTACCTCTCTTAAAATAAAGGAGATAAAACATGAAGACAGCTTTTATGATTAATGGAAAGAAGCATATTTTAAAATATGAAAGAAAAATGCCTGAAAAAGAGGTAATAAAAATGAAATCTTTTGTTACCAATAAAGGTGTTAAACTTGTAAAAACTACAAAGTTTAAAATAAAAAAAGTTTCAGAAAAAGATAAGGAAAGAGTTTTTGATATTATTCTATAATTAACAACTACCTGAAAATATTGAAAGTTTACTTGCATCTATTCCCAACAAATTAAATGCATCATTCCATTTATTGTTAACTTTTTCATCAAAAATAAAATCACTATTTGTTTTTAGCGTCATCCAACTATTTGACGCTAATTCCTTTTCAATTTGTCCTGGACCCCATCCTGCATACCCAAGAGCTAGAATACTATTCTTTGGACCATTACCTTTGGAGAGGTCGTCAAAAAATTCTGAAGTACTAGTTAACGCCACCCCCTTATCTATTGTTAGGGTTTCTTTTTGAATAACTTCGTCAGAATGTAAAACAAACCCCCTGCCACTTTCAACAGGACCACCATAGCGAATGTAAAGTTTCTTATCTTCTAAAGGTTTGTCTATACCTAGTTGTTCAAGCAAATCGGGGTAAAGATCATAATCAATTTTTTTGTTGATTATTATACCCATAGCCCCATCTTTTGAGTGAGCACACATATAAATTACCGTTTTTTCAAATCTATCATCTTCTAATGAAGGCATTGAAATTAAGAACTGACCAGTTAAATTCATATAGTATATATATTCGCGTTAATTTATATTTTTCAATATTGTATTGATTTATTTTATATGGACAAGGTAATAAAAGTTATAAATCTGTTAAAAATTGCAATAATATTTGCTCTTGGACTATTTAGCACAGCTGGATACTCTTTATCTTCAGATTGGGCAATTAGTGAAAAATCAAAAGTTAGATTAATTTCACCAATGACTGCTTCAAATAATAATAACCAATTATTTTTAGCATTAGAATATGAACTAGAAGAGGAATGGAAAACATATTGGAAATCTCCTGGAGGAGGAGGTTTTCCTCAAAAAATTATATGGAACAATTCATCAAATGTGAAAGATATTAAAATATTATGGCCAGAACCAATAGAATTTGAAATACTAGGTTTAAAATCAATTGGATATAAAGATAAAGTTATATTTCCTTTGATTGTAGATATTAAAGATAATCAAAAACAAACAAATTTAAATTTAAATATTAATTATTTAGTTTGTAGAGATATTTGCATTCCAGGTAATGCTGATATATTTTTAGATTTACCATCTGGAGATGGTGAATACACAGATTATTTTTTTGAAATTGAAAAAGTTTTATCTGCTACATTAAATAATAATATTGATTTTACACCTATTTCTAATTTCTCATTTACCGCTATTCAAAATAATAATGATGTTATTTTTGATATAGAAATATCAACTAGTTCTTTTTTTGATGACCCAAAAATTTTTATCCACACACCATTTGGATTGCCAGTTGTAGAACCAATAAATAATTATTCCCTTGATTTTCAAAAATTAAAAACCTCTTTTAATTTT
>CACIQI010000018.1 GCA_902588745.1 uncultured Alphaproteobacteria bacterium
AGAGTTAGTTTTCCAATTTGTTTCTAAATTAGGTAATTCAATGTTAGAATTTTTTAACTCTTTCCAACCTGTTTCAATATAATATGGATTAGCAGTCCCATCCGGTAACAAAAGCTGTATATTATTCGAATCAGGTTCTAAGCTAGTTTTATATTTTGATAATATGAGGTCATCTAAAATTGCCCCTTTTAAATTTATAGAACCTTTAATAGATGCATTTTCAAAAATAACTCTGTCGGTTTGAATTAAAGCTTCATCTCTACTTTGTATTTCTGAAACAGCTTGGCTGCTTTGTCCGTCAATGGATGTTGCAGGCTCTAATACTTCATCTTCTTCAAAGGTTGTTGTTTGAATTGGTTGAGTTGGAAATAATAATTGAAAAAAAATAATTATCGCAATTGAAATACCAATAGCCAAATATAAATTTCTCTGCTCGTTCATTTATTTAACTCAGATTTTTTTGGTACTGGATCAAATCCGTGGGAACCCCAGGGATGACATTTTGAAATTCTTTTCACCGATAAAATTGATCCTTTAAATAACCCATGTTCCTTTAATGCTTTAATAGAATACTCAGAACAGGTTGGTAAATACCGACAATTCTGCCCAAGTATTGGGGAAATCAATAATTGGTATAATCTAATTATTATGATTAGAGGTAATGAAATATATTTACTAACCATTTATCTTTCCCTTAAGTTCTAATAAAAGTTTATCAAATTTCTCTTCGAGCAATGACGCTTTAGCTATTAACACATAATATGAATTAATTTTACCATTAATAATAATTTTTCTAGCTAATTCTCTCATTATTCTCTTTGCTCTATTTCTTTTTACTGCGTTGCCAATTTTTTTGGAAGCTGTGTATCCTACACCTATAGAATTTTCTAGATCTTGATTGTGTAAAATTTGGATATTCATATTTTTACCTTTTATAAATTCTCCCTCGTTTCGTATCATAACGAAAGTCGATCTTTTCTTAATTGTAAATAATGTTTGGGCCATTTGGCCTTTTTAAGCGCTTAATTGAGCTCTTCCTTTTGCACGTCTTCTATTAATGATTTGACGACCTGCTTTAGTTGCCATTCTAGCCCTAAAACCGTGTCTTCTTTTTCTAATTACTCTACTAGGTTGGTAAGTGCGTTTCATAATAAATCTCTGGGCCTAATACGAATTCATTATATATAAGTCAAATATTTACTTATGTAATCGATGAAAATTTTCAGAAAAGCTAGTGAATTAGAGCCAAATTTAGTTTCAATCAAAGACAAGGGCCAGTCTATTGGTTTAGTTTTAACAATGGGAAACTTACACGATGGACATTTATCTCTCATTAGAGAAGCACAATTACATAACGAATTTGTGATCTGTTCAATATTTATTAATCCTACTCAATTTAACAATGAAAATGATTTCAATTCTTATCCAAAGACAATTGATAAAGATATTTCTAAATTAGAAAATATTGGTTGTAATGTACTCTTCTTACCTGAAGTTCAAGAGATATACCCTAAAGGATTGGCAAAGAAAAAAATTGTAAACAAATTTAGAAATATTTTATGTGATAAATTTCGACCTGGCCATTTTGATGGAGTTACTACTGTTGTGGATCTTTTTTTTAATATGATTAAACCAACGAATAGTTATTTTGGTGAGAAGGATTTTCAGCAAGTAAAAATAATACAAGATTTAGTAAAAATTAATAATCACAATATTAAAATAATTCAATGCCCATCTGTACGAGATAAAATGGGTATGAGTTTATCTTCAAGGAACTCTAAATTTTCTAATGATCAATTAAAAATTTTCAATGTATTGGGAAATAAAATTAAAGAACATATTAATCTATTAACACAAAATAAAATTAATAATTTAGATCAATTAAAAATAGAGCTTCTTCAAAATAATATAAATAAAATTGACTATTTAGAAATAAGAAATGAAAATAATTTAGAAATAACAAAAAATTATTCTAAAGCTAGATTATTTATTGCTTTATATATTAGTGATATAAGAATTATTGACAATTTTAAGTTATATTAAGGTATTAACCAATTATATTCTGGTTCATTATTTTTAAATGTTAATTTTAATCTACGATGACCTGAAATTTCTAAATAAAGCCAATCAATTTCATTAATTTTATTTTCAACTACTGTAAAATTTTTATATCCTTTTTCACTTTCTTCATGACTTGGCTCCTTGCCAGTTAAATGTTCAGGGATACCATCTTCTGGAAACTCAGTGATTGAACTTGGATCTTTCAATGTTAAGTAACATTTTCTACTAAACAATCTTGTTTTATTCCACATTTCTTTTGCTTTATCATTTTGATTATTAATCAAAGACGTTGTTTTGATTCGCATTTGAATTTTTAATTTATGATCATAAAACACAAATTGAGAATTAGTATTTTTTTTTAAATTAGGCACTTTTGGAGATCTAAAGTCTGTGTGAAAGTTAAGTGTCATGCTACTGGCATAAAATTTTCTTAAGACTACAACTCTAGAATCTATTCCACCTTCACTATCAATATTACTAAAGACTGGTGTATGAAATGCGTGTTTTCTATCTTTAACTCCTCTAGTTAAATTTTTCTTTATATCCTCAAATATTTCTAGAGCATTTTCTTTTGAAGAAGTCGACATTGTTATTGTAATATAAATTGTTTTGAAGAAATAGCTAGATAATGGAAATAAATAAAATTACGAATTTATTGAATCTGGAGCATGTTAAGTTTTTAATATCTATCTTTAAAGAAAATAATATTGAAATTCGATTAGTAGGAGGATGTATACGAGACGCTCTTCTTGAAAGAGAAATCAAAGATATTGATACAGCAACAACTTTGGAGCCTCAGGATGTTTTGTCATTACTAAAAGAGAACAATATTGAATATGATGATTTTGCTATTCAATATGGATCTATAATTGCTTATCCTCATGATCGAAAAATACAAATTACAACTTTACGTGAAGATATTAATCAAATGGGAAGACATACAAATGTAATTTACACCAACAGCTGGAAAAAAGACTCAGCCAGAAGAGATTTTACTTTCAATGCTTTATATGTTGGAAACAATAATAAACTACATGATTATTACAATGGCCAATCAGATTTAAATGAGAGTAAAATTTGTTTTATTGGTGAAATAGAGGATAGAATAAAAGAAGATTACTTAAGAATCTATCGATACTTTAGATTTAGAGGTTTATTTAATTTACCTAAAACATCTTTAAGTGATCAAAAAATTGTAGAAAAATATATTCACGAATCTTTAGCAGTGTTGACCAACGATGTAATAAGGCAAGAAATATTAAAAATGTTTAATATGTCTTTTCCTTTAAATTGTTTTTATATATCTCATCAAACGTTACAAAAATTTAAATGGGTTGAAATAGTACAAGAGCATTTCATACGAACAAAATATGATCTTGGATTAAATAAATGTCTGAATAAGATTGATAATTTAATAAATTAGTTTTTTAGTTTACAATTTTCGCACAAACCAAATATTTCTAAATTATGTTTTTTATAATTGAAGTTATTCTTTTCTGCTTGTTTTGAAAAATAAGAAATCAAATTATTTCCAGTTAGCTCAGTAACACTATCACAGTTTTCACATATCAAAAAAGATGTAGAAGTTTTTGCATTACAGCCTTCATGCTTACAAGCAACATATGAATTTCTACTTTCTATTTTATGTACTTTGCCAATTTCTATAAGCTTGTCTAAAGCTCTATAAACTTGAAGAGGAGATTTAATTCCTTTTTTTTGAATATCAAAAAGGATTGTATATGCCTTAAGAGGTTCTGATGCGCTTTCTAAAATATCAAGAACTGTTTGTTGATTTTTAGTTAAGTTTAAAGTTTCTAAAGACATATACTAGATTACCAAATTGCTATCGTTTTTGCAACTGACCCTTAATTTCAAGAGGAACCAATGAAATAATGAAAAGTATTAAAGCCACCACTATTATCGAAGGCCCTGAAGAAGTATTTATTTCTAAAGAAGCAAATAATCCAACTACTACTGATAAAATACCTGATAAGATTGCGATAACAATCATTTGTCTAGGACTGTTGCTAATGTTTCTGGCAATAGCTGCAGGAATTAAAAGTAAACCTGTAATTAATAGTGCCCCAATCATTTTAATAGACAAAGCAATTACTCCTGCCAATAAAAGGGTAAATATAAAATTAGAAAATTCCGGCCGCATACCTTCAGCAGCTGACAAATCATAATTTACAGTTGCTGAAAATAAAGATTTCCAAATAAAATATAAGATAATTAATATTATGCTTCCACCTATCCAAACTAAACCAATGTCTGCAGTTGTCACTGCAAGAATATCGCCAAATAATAATCCCATGAGATCAAATCGGATGTAAGATAAAAAACCAATCAATACTAAACCGATGGCAAGTGTTGAGTGAGCAAGAAGTCCAAGTAAAGAATCCCCAGCTAGTTTTGTTCTTTTTTGTAAGCTTACAAGAAGTAAAGCAACAACAGCTGATATCACAAACACAGAAAAAGCAATATTTAAACTAAATGAGTATGCTAATGTTACTCCTAAAAGGGCTGAGTGAGATAAGGTATCACCAAAATATGATAACCTCCTCCAGATAACTAAGCATCCAAGTGGTCCAGCAACAATAGCTATACCAACCCCTGCAACAAGTGCACGAATAAAAAAATCATCAAACATTAATTTTTAACACTCCCATCCGTCTGATGTGAATGATCATGTTCATGTTGATAGAGCGATAGGGTAGCAGCATTATGTTCTCCAAATAATTCTATGTAGGAAGAATTTTTTACTATTGATTTAGGTGATCCAGAACAACAAATGTGACCATTTAAACAAATTACATGATCTGTTGCAGACATAACAAAATGGAGATCATGAGATATAAGAAGGATTCCACAATTTAATTTGATACAAATTTCTTTTATAAGATTGTATAGAGCTATTTCTCCATTAAAATCTACTCCCTGCACAGGTTCATCTAAAACAAGTAGATCTGGTTTTTTAGCAATTGCTCTTGCGATTAAAACTCTCTGAAATTCTCCACCAGATAAGTTATGAATCTCATCGTATATTAAATGCTGAACCCCTGTTAATTCTAGAGCTTCAATAATTTCATCTTTATTAATATGACTTGTTAGATTCATAAAATCTATAACTCGAAGTGGCATAGTCCAATCAATACTAATTTTTTGTGGAACATACGCCATTTTTGTTGAATAATTTTCAATTGAACCTTCATCTGATTTTAGAATATTAAGTGCCATTTTAGCGGTAGTTGTTTTTCCTGAGCCATTTGGGCCAATCAAGGTTACAATTTTCCCCTTATGAATTTCAAGAGAGATACCTTTTACAATCCATTTAGAAGATTTTTGGACACCGCAATCTCTTAATCTTACCAATAAATTATTATTTTCGTTCATTTTTGTATTTACAATATAAAATGTAATATTATAACATTACGTTTATTAACAGACTTAATTATTAATAGGAACATTTTTTATGAGACAAAACAACATTTTTTTGATGCTTTTGAAAGTATTTTTCTTTTCATCAATTTTAGTTGCAACTTCAGCTGTAAGAGCAGAATTAAAAGTTGTAACTACAATTAAACCACTTCATTCACTAATTGCGAATGTAATGGATGGTGTAGGTGAGCCAGCACTTATAATTGAAGGAAGTACTTCCCCCCATAGCTTTACATTAAAACCTTCTCATGCCAAACTTTTAGAAGAAGCAGATATCATATTCTGGGTTGGTGAAAGTATAGAAACGTTCATGGAAAGACCTCTTGAGTCAATTGTCAAAAATGCAGAAGTTGTAGAGTTCATGGAAGTTGAAAGTATTAATAAATTGAAGTTTAGAGAAGAATCGATTTTTGAAGATCACGATGACCATGACGACCATGACGACCATGATGATCACGATGACCATGATGACCACGATGATCATGATGACCACGATGATCATGACGACCATGATGATCACGATGACCATGACGACCACGATGATCACGACGACCATGATGATCACAGTGGACACGATCACCACGGTCATGCACATGGTGAATTCGACGCTCACATTTGGCTAGATCCAATGAATGCAAAAGAAATGATTCATGAAATTGCTCATGAGTTAAGTGATTTAGATCCTGCCAATAAAGAGAAATATGAAGCAAATGCTGATGCAACAATCAAAGCTTTAGACCAATTGATAAATGACGTTAGCAAGGATATTAATTCCGATGCAAAATTTGTCGTTTTCCATGACGCCTACCAGTACTTTGAAGAAAGATTTGATGTAAGAGCTGCAGGAGCTTTAACATTGAATACTGATGTTTTACCTGGTGCTAAACAGATTGCTGATATTCAAGATGTAATTAAGGATAGAGGAATAAAATGTATCTTCTCTGAACCTCAATTTAATCCAAAGATAATTATAACGATAGCTGAAGATATGAATATCAAAACTGGAGTTTTTGATCCTTTAGGTGCTAACATTGATGCTGGTAAGTCACTTTACTTTACGTTGATTAGTAATCTTGGGGACGAGCTTAAAGGCTGTTAATTTTTAATATTTAAATAAATTCCACCTTGCATGAAGGTGGATTTTATAGAACTAATTATAAGGAAATTGATATGGAAAATACTTCTCAGGTTCCAGTTACGGTTTTAACAGGTTTTCTTGGAGCTGGAAAAACAACACTTTTAAATCGAATTTTAACTGAACAACATGGACGGAAATACGCTGTCATTGTTAATGAATTTGGTGAGCAGGGAATTGATAATGACCTTGTTGTTGATGCTGATGAAGAAGTATTTGAAATGAATAACGGGTGCATTTGTTGCACTGTTAGAGGTGATTTAATTAGAATTCTAAGTGGTTTAATGAAACGTGCTGATAAACTAGATGCAATTATAGTTGAAACAACTGGTTTAGCTGATCCAGCCCCAGTTGCTCAGACATTTTTTGTTGACCAAGATGTTGCTGATCGTACAAAATTAGATGCAATTGTTACAGTTGCCGATGCTGTTCATCTAAGTTCTCAATTAGTCGATCATCATGAAGCAGAAGAACAAATTGCTTTTGCTGATGTAATTTTACTAAATAAAGTTGAACTTGTTGAAGATAATGACATTGTGAAAGTTAATGATCGTATAAGAAAAATTAACCCTTTTGCAAAGATTATTAAAACAACACGTTGTGATGCACCTCTTGATGAAATCGTAGGCTTAAATGCATTTAGTCTAGATAGAGTATTAGATATTGAACCTGACTTTCTTGAATCAGATCATGATCATGAACATGATGATGATGTTACTAGTCTATCCTTTGTATCTGATACACCATTAGACATGGATAAGTTTCAAGATTGGTTTGGAAATTTACTGAGGACTAAGGGTCAGGATATTCTTCGATCAAAAGGAATTTTGAACTTTAAAGGTGAAGAAGAGCGATATGTATTTCAAGGAGTGCATATGCTTATGGATGCCTCACCAATGGGACCTTGGCCCAAAGGAAAAAATAGAAGTTCTCGAGTAGTATTTATTGGTCGTGATCTTGATAATATGAATCTTAAGGAAGGCTTTGAAAATTGTAAATCAGCATGAACGCTGATTTAGAAAAACTTCAGGAAACAAATAAAACTGAACTTGAAAGAAGAGGTTCAATTTTTAATATTGGAGCCCCAGCTACAGAAGCGGTTACAACTCGTGATCAAATAGCGGTAGGATTTGGAGACGGCACTGTAAGATTTTTTCAATCTGGATCTGATCCTAAAACTGTTAAAGCACATAAGGGTGTAGTGTTGAGTATGACAAATTATGAAGATCATGTGTTAACGGGAGGAGACGATGGACGTTTTCTAAAAATATCATCTGATGGAAATATTGAAGAAATTTTTAATTTTGGTTCAAAGTGGGTTGACTGTGTAGCTTCCCACAAAGATACTAAAGTTTGTTCATCAGGAAAGACTGTTTATATTTGGACAAAAAACAAAGATAAACAACAAACTTTAGAGCATCAAAGTACTGTTGCTGGATTAGCATTTGATAATAAAGGTAAGCGTCTTGCGGTCTCAAGATACGGTGGAGTAACAGTGTGGAAACTTAATAATAATAAATGGACAGCCTCAAATTATACCTGGAAAGGATCGCATGGAACTGTAACGTTTAGCCCAGATACAAAATATATTGTAACTGCAATGCAAGAAAATCAAATTCATGGTTGGCGCATAAACGACAAAGCGGATTTAGCAATGAGCGGTTATCCATCAAAAATTAAAAGTTTTACTTGGGTTGGTGATACACCGTATTTGGTAACATCTGGATCCAGTGATGCAGTTTGCTGGCCATTTGATGGTAAAGAAGGACCAATGGGGAGAAAGCCAATTGTTGTTGCAAACGGTGGTAAAGAACTTGCAACATTTGTTAAAGCACTTAATGGAGAAAAAGCTGTTTTCACTGGTTTTACAGATGGGTCAGTTTTATTAGCAGAAATTGATGAAAGTAAAAAACCAATTATGATTAGAAGTTCAACAGGTGCAGAAGTTTCAACAATAGCTATATCTAGTGATAACTCACAAATATTAATTGGCGATATGAAAGGTTCTATTCTTTTATCATCCTTATGGGCAGACAATTAAGAGAGAAAATATGTTTAATCGTAAAACTCAAAATGTTGAAAAAATAAGAAATCTCAAACATTTAATTTCCAAGAAATATAAATTACCAGAAAATACTATAATAAGTATTGCTGAGCTCAGTTGTCATGAACCTGATTGTCCACCAATTGAAACTGTAATTACTGCAAGAAATGAAGACGGATCAATGAAAAATTGGCGAGTCACAAAATCAATAGAAGAAATAGAGGAGTCAGATATTAATAATCTAACAAATCACACTCATTAAGTTATTAAATTTAAAATAATTTATTAACAGCAATCTCCACCTTCACAAGTGCAACAACAGCTGCAGCTGCAACCACACTTTGGCGGGTTTGGATTTTGATTTTTCATAATGATACCTATATCTATATCTGAATAATTTTAAACAAATTTATGAGAAAAATAATAGAAATTAAAGAGTGTATGAAGACTTTCGAGGGTGACGGGATACCTGTAACGAGAGCTTTCCCTGTCCCCGGAATGAGAGAAAATGATCCATTTCTTCTTTTTGATCATTTCGGCCCAATTAATTATGAGCCAGGAGGAGCAACTGGCGTACCTGCGCATCCTCATTGTGGATTTGAGGCAATTACTTACATGCTTGGTGGTGAAGTAGAACACAGAGACTCATTTGGAGGACAAGCAGAAATTGAAACTGGTGATGTACAATGGATGACAACTGGATCAGGTTTAATTCACTCTGAATTAGTAACAGAAAAATTCAAGAAGAGTGGTGGTATCATGCAAGGATTACAAATTTGGGTAAACCTTCCACAAAAAAATAAAAAAGTGAAACCTTGGTACCAACATATTAAAAGAAATACTATTCCAACAGTATCTGAAAATGCAAATATAGAAATTAAAGTTCTTGTGGGTGAAATAAATGGAACCAAATCCAAAGTTCAAACATATTCACCCGTATCAATATTTGATATTCAATTTTCAAAACCAGATACGACAAAGTTTAATGTTGATAAAGAACAAAATCTTATGATCTATATTATCGATGGTCAATTAAAATTTAATAAGGAAGATAAAATCGCTAATAAAGGTGATATGATTTACTTTGATCAGTCGAGTGATGAGATACAACTTACATCAATATCAGAAAAGGGATCCTATTTAGTATTAGCCGGAAAGCCGCTCAAAGAACCTGTAGCACGTTATGGTCCTTTTGTGGCAAATACTGAAGGAGAAATCAAGCAAGCCATGATGGACTATCAAGAAGGAAAGATGGGAAGCTTAATTTAATTGGCGTAACATTTCACCAGCTACTATTGCAACTGAACTACTTAGATTAATCGATCTAGGCCCCTTTATCATTGGTATTGTTAACCTTTCGTCAACAGAGTTATGGACATAATCTGGGGCCCCAGCACTTTCTCTACCAAATAAAATAATATCATTTGATTGGAATTTATAATCAAAATAACTTTTTTTACTTTTTGTAGTTAGAAGAATGAGTCGGTATGAATTATTTTGTGACCACTCATAAAATTTTTCCCAACTTAAATGTTTTTTTAATTCTAAATAATCATAGTAATCCATTGATGCTCTTTTTAATCTTTTATCATCAATCACAAAGCCCGCCGGTTCAATTATATCCACTGGTATTCCAAGACAGGCACCTAGCCTAAATATGTTTCCTGCATTTTGTGGTATGTCTGGTTCAAAAAGAGCAATTCTCATGTTTTTTTACTATATTATTTTATTACTTGCGTCACGCTGGCACATATTTAAAAAGTATTTTTTTAAGTAATTAAGATATAAGAAATTCATAATAAATGGCTAAAAAACCCAATAATAAGAGAAGAGATTTCCTGCAACTTAGCACAGTAACGCTTGGTGCTGTAGGAACAGCTGCATTTATATGGCCATTTCTAAAAAGTATGAGTCCAGCAGAAGATACATTAGCTGCAGGATCAACCGAAGTTGATATTAGCGCTATTGAAGAAGGTCAAAGTATAACAATAAAATGGCGAGGAAAACCAGTTTTTATAAAGAAGAGAACAAAAGATGAGATTGAAGCTGCAAAAATGGTTCAGGCTGGCGATCTAAGAGACCCACAAGATGATGCAGATCGAGTACAAAAAGAAGAATGGTTAGTTTTAGTCGGAGTATGTACACACTTAGGTTGTGTTCCACTTGGTCAGAAAGTTTCAGACATGAAAGGTGAGTACGATGGCTGGTATTGCCCATGTCATGGTTCACACTATGATACATCTGGAAGAATTAGAAAAGGACCAGCTCCTAAAAACTTGGACGTTCCGCCCTATACCTTTTTAAATGATACTACTATAAAGATTGGATAATTATGGATCAAAATAGAAAAGTACATCAATTTAAAAATCCTGTCCTAAACTGGATTGAATTTCGTTTACCAATAATTTCTTACTTCAAAAAAGAATACGGCGATTATCCAATGCCTAAGAATTGTAATTATTTTTGGAGCTTTGGTGCGTTGGCAACAATTACACTTGTTACAATGATTGTAAGCGGAATTTTTCTTGCAATGAATTACACACCACATACTGATATGGCATTTGATAGTGTTGAAAGAATAATGCGAGATGTCAATTACGGATGGTTAATGAGATACATCCATTCTAATGGTGCAGCTTTTTTCTTCATCATTGTTTACATTCATATAGTAAGAGCAATGTATTTTGGTTCTTATAAATATCCAAGAGAGCTTAATTGGATTTTAGGTGTATTCATATTTTTATTAATGATGGCAACTTCTTTTCTTGGTTACACATTACCGTGGGGACAAATGTCTTATTGGGGAGCAACAGTTATAACTAATTTATTTAGTGCAATTCCATTTATTGGTGAGGGATTAAAAACATGGCTTCTTGGTGATTACAATGTTGGAAATGCTACTTTAAACCGTTTCTTTGCTCTGCATTATGTTTTACCATTTGTTATTTTTGGTGTTGTAGGTTTACATGTTGCTGCAGTCCATGTTCATGGTTCAAATAATCCTGATGGGATTGATATTAAAACTAACAATGACTCAGTAAACTTTTTTCCGTATATGTTAATTAAAGATACAGTAGCTATGTGTGCTTTTGGTGTTGCTATTTCTGCCGTAATATTCTTTGGCCCAAATCTTATGGCTGAAGTTGATAATTATATTCCAGCAGATCCACTTGTTACTCCAGCTCACATTGTTCCAAACTGGTATCTTGCACCTTTTTATGCAATTTTAAGAGCAGTACCTGATAAATTAGGAGGAGTTCTCCTAATGTTTGGTGCGATAGTAATTCTCTTTGTTCTACCTTGGCTTGATAGATCAAAAGTGAGAAGCTGTAATTATAGACCAATATATAAGTGGTTTATGATGGGCTTTTTTGTTAACTTCTTTGCATTAGGTTATGTTGGTATGCTTCCTGCTGAAGGTTTATATCTTTTAATTGCTAGAGTAGGTTTACTTTACTACTTTGGTTTTTTCTTTATCATTACACCTTTTGTTGGTTGGATAGAGAAGCCAAGTAAGCTACCGCTCAGTATTAGTGATGTTTATGCTAAAAATATAGCTCCTAATATTGGTGGAGGTGAAAAAGGAATTCCTTCACCAGCAATGCAAAAAGATACAAATCTATAATGCGCCTATTACTTATTATTTTTTTATTATTCTGTTCAAATTTATTTGCTGCAGAAATGAGTACTGAAAAAATGCCAAAACATGATTGGTCTTTTAAAGGTGTAACGGGAACTTTTGATAGAGCTGCAATTCAAAGGGGCTATAAAGTTTATAGAGAAGTATGTGCAGGATGTCATTCAATGAAACTTCTGTATTACAGAGATCTTATTGATGTTGGTTTTTCCGAGGCTCAAGTAAAAGTAATTGCTTCTGAATATACTGTATTAGACGGTCCAAATGACGATGGTGAAATGTTTGAAAGACCGGCTAGACCAGCAGACAGATTTGTCAATCCATATGCTAATGATAACGAGGCAAGAGCAAATAATAATGGAGCTTATCCTCCAGATTTGAGCGTAATTACAAAAGCTAGAAAATATGGGGTTGATTATATTTATAACCTTCTTCTAGGTTATGTTGAACCTCCAAAGGGAATGGAGGTAGGTAATGGAATGTGGTACAATAAATGGATGGCTGGAAATCAAATAGCTATGCCAGCACCTATAGCAGATGGAAGTGTAGATTATGATGATGGCACTGATAATAATGCAGAACAGTTATCGGCTGATGTAACACATTTTCTTCACTGGGCTGCTGAACCAGAAATGGAAGAAAGAAAAAATTTAGGAATCAAAGTAATATTATTCTTTATTATTTTAGGAACAATTGTGTACTTAGCAAAAAACAGACTTTGGCGAGACGTCACTTAGACATTAAATAAAAAGTTCATTACATCACCATCTTTGACGATATAATCTTTACCTTCTTGTCTTAGCTTTCCTGAATCTCTACTTCCAGCATCACCATTATTTTCTATATAGTCGTCATAAGAGACAGTCTCTGCTCTAATAAATCCTTTTTCAAAATCAGTGTGAATTTTTCCAGCAGCTTGAGGTGCAAGTGTTTCTTTTTTTATTGTCCATGATCTTGTTTCTTTTGGACCACATGTAAAATAATTTATCAAACCTAAAAGCTCATATCCTGATTTTATAACCTTATTCAATGTTGTTTGATCTAAATTAAGTTCTTTAAGAAATTCAAGTTTTTCTTCTTCATTATCTAATTCTGCTATTTGTGCTTCTATTGATGCAGAGATTAAAACTACAGAATGATTATTTTTTTCTGCAAACTCAATTACTTTTTTTGATAAGTCGTTTCCAGTATGAATCGATTCTTCATCTACATTACATATGTACATAGTAGGCTTTAGACTAATTAAGTTAAGACTATTAACAAAGTCAATTTCATTACTAGCAAATTCCTCAATTTTTAAGATACTATTAGCATCTAGTATTTGTAAGATTTTATTTATTATCTCAAATTGATGTTGAGCTTCTTTATCGTTTGCTTTTAATTTTTTTTCTAAACTAGTTTTTTTATTATTTAAACTTTCAAGATCAGCCAATTGCAATTCTAAATTTATTGTTTCAATATCATCTAATGGATCAATTTTTGATGATACATGAGTAATATTAGTATCTTCAAAACATCTTACAACATGAGCTATTGCATCAACTTCCCTAACATGTCCTAAAAATTTATTTCCTAAACCTTCTCCTTGAGAGGCTCCTTTTACTAATCCTGCAATATCAACAAAATCCATGAAAGATGGGATTATTTTTTCACTTTTTCCAATGATTGCAAGTTTGTCTAATCTGTCATCGGGCACTGCAACTCTTCCTATATTTGGTTCTATAGTTGCAAATGGATAATTTGCCGCCTCTGCTTTATTTGATTGGGTAAGAGCATTAAATAAAGTAGATTTACCAACATTTGGTAATCCAACTATCCCGCATTTAAATCCCATAATTAATTTTACTCACTTATTTTTGTTAAAAATAGAGGAATATCTGAAAATATTAATTCTATATTTTTTACTATTTTATCAATTTTTTTATTTATTATTTCTTCTTCTGATTTTAAAAATTTATTTAAAACATAACTTGAAACTAAATCTTTATGTCCAGGATGATCAATTCCAATACGTATTCTAAAATAATTTTCCCCTATAAATTGGTCAATACTTTCCAATCCATTATGACCTCCGTTTCCACCACCTTGTTTTATTTTTACTTTTGATAATTCTAAATCAAGGTCATCATGTATAACAAAAGTATGGTCTAATTTTATTTTATAAAAATTCACAATTTCTGAAACAGCCTTTCCAGATAAATTCATGAATGTAAGAGGTTTTAACACAAAGATTTTTTGATTATTAATTACACCTGAATATAATTCTTTTATTTTATCTTCTTTAATTTTATCAAAATTAAAATACGAGATTATATTATCAGTCAAATGGAAACCTACATTGTGTCTGGTATTTTTATAATTTACGCCTGGGTTCCCAAGTCCACAAATTAAAAACATATAATGAAATATAAAGTAAAGTTACTTAGATTCTTTATTTTCTTCTTTATTATCAGAAGATTCTTCCTTCTTTTCCTCTGATTTCTCTTCAACACCTTCTGCTGCACCTTCTTCAGTTGTTTCTTCAGTTTTAGTTTCAACTTCTACAGTTGGTGGAACTAATGTAGCAATTACGAAATCTCTATCTGAAATAGTAGGAGCAACTCCCTCAGGTAGTTGAATATTACTAATTTTTACTGCATCACCAATTTCACTTTCAATCAAATCGAATTCTAGTTTGCTAGGTATATTATTTGCATTACATGTTAGTTCAACGAGTCTTCTAACAGTGTTTAAAACTCCACCTTTTTTTAAACCAGGACATTTATCTTGATTTAAAAATTCAACAGGAATTTCAACGTTTACTTTTGTATTTTCTTGCACTCTTAGAAAATCAAAATGTATAAGTCGATCACTAACAGGGTGATATTGTAATTGTTTAGGAAGTATTTTTTCTTTCTTTCCATCAACATCAAGATCGATAATTGTTGAATAAAAAGAACCAGTACCCATTAATTTTTTGAGTATTTTATCTTCTAGAGCAATTTTCTTAGGTTCAGTTCCTTTGCCATAAATAATACCAGGGACCAATCCTTTATTTAAAAGACTATGATTTGAACCAATATCTTTATTTCTTTCTATCGCTTTAAAATCACTCATAAAATAAAAAAATTAATCGAAAAGGGCTGACACTGAGGTATCAGTGTTAATCCTTTTAATCGCATCACCCATTAAAGGAGCAATACTAATATGTCTAATGTTTTTTGTGCTTTTTACCTCTTTAGAAGGCTCTATTGTATCTGTTAATACCAATTCTTTTATGCTTGAATTTTCAATCTTTTTTAGCGCATCTCCAGATAATACACCATGAACAATATAAGAATAAATTTCTTTAGCCCCATTTTTACTCAGAGCTTCAGCTGCATTACATAACGTGCCTGCAGAGTCAGCTATATCATCTAGTAAGATACAAGTTTTATCTTTTACATCTCCGATGATATTCATTACTTCAGACTCACCAGCTTTTTCTCTTCTTTTATCAGCAATTGCCAGTCCAGCTTCTAATCTTTTTGCAAAAGCTCTAGCTCTTACAACACCACCAACATCAGGTGAGGCAACAACTAAATCTTTGTTTCCATTAAATCTTTCTTTAACATCATCGATTATCGGTCTTACAGAAAAAATATTATCTAAAGGTATGTCAAAAAAACCTTGAATTTGACCAGCATGTAAATCCATTGTTAATACTCTATCAGCGCCCGCTGATGTAATTAAATTTGCTACAAGTTTGGCAGTGATTGGTGTTCTAGGCCCAGTCTTTCTATCTTGTCTTGCATATCCATAGTATGGAATAACAGCAGTAATCCTTTTTGCTGATCCCCTCCTTGCAGCATCTATTGTAATTAAAAGTTCCATTAAATGGTCATTAGCCGGATGTGATGTGGATTGAATAATAAAAACATCTTCACCTCTAATATTTTCATTTATTTCCACAAATATTTCTCTATCATTAAAAGTTCTAACAGACGCATCTGCTAATGGAACATCAATATGTTTAGATATTTTTTTTGCTAGGGATTTGCTACTATTACAGGCGATTATTTTCATATAATCAAATTATTTACTATATTAGATTAATAATAGATCAACTAAAATTAATCATTAAATGCAATGATATTTAGCATTCTTCCAGTATCTCTAAATTTTTGTGATTCCCTACGATGGCTAAAAAAAAGTCTTTTATTTGAGAAGGTATCTTTATTAATATTATATATATTTTTAATACCTAATTTCTTAAGTTGATAGTTAATCAATCTTCTTAAATCAAATAAATCTTTATCTTTATTTTTGTATTTGAAGAAAACAGAATATTTTTTATTTTTGCTTATAAACTTACTTTTAAAGTCTTTTGATACTTCAAAATTTTTATAGCTTAAACACGGACCAATAATAACAACAATATTTTTTTTAATTATTTTTTGTTTAACAAAATATTCTATACCTTTGGCAGATATATTTTTTAATGCACCTTTCCAGCCTGAATGAAGAGCACAAATATATTTTTTATTTTTATCAAAAATAAAAATTGGGCAGCAATCTGCAGTTAAAATACCTAAAGCTATTTGCTTATTGCTTGTAATTAACCCATCTCCAGAATATTTTTTACCTATATTTTTTTTATTAATCTCTATAATCTTGTTGGAGTGTATTTGACTAATTAATTTAATTTTTTTTTTGACATTTAATTTTTTTAAACAACTATCAATATTTTTTTTTACGTTTAATTTAGTATCTTTGCTGTTTAAGCTACAATTTAATGAATAGTTTTCTTTTTTTGAAACTCCACCATTTCTAGAAAAAAAACCAGCTTTAACAAAAGACTTAATTTTTGTATGTGTAAAATAATTTTTAGTAATCATAAGTTAGAAACAATAAGACATTTAAATAAGTTTCCCATCCTATCAACATTTATTAATCTATCCACTTCTTCATCTAATAAAATTTTATTTAAATTTGAATTTTTAATTAGCAATTTTTTCTTTCGTTCTAGTATTCCATATTTTATTAAAAAATCTCTTTGTGTAACAAATTCGTTGATTTGTAATTTGTTTTGTTTTGCTATTACAATTAATTCATTGAAATTTACATGACTTGAAATGTCTTGTTGACCTATATTTTCAAATATACTGGTTTTTTTATGATTATATATTGCTTGTAATGTAAAGTTTTTTAATTTTTTATTATATCCATAATCGATTAAAATACATAGGCCTCTATTTTTTTTTAGGTATTTACATATTTGCTCGAAATATTTATTTCTTGAAAAAGAAACTTCATAAATTTTTTGTCTTTTATATTTATTTAAATAATCTAATATTTTTTTAGTAACTACTCGTTTATTTATAGAATAATATTTATTTTCTTTTTCATTGAATTTTACATATCTTTCAAACCAATGATTATTATCATTTATAAATTGCCTTACAGGAAAGCAGTCAAAAAATTCATTTGAATATATTATTGAAGGTAGTTTAGATCTGAAATTAAAAGCTTTTGACCATCTAATTTTTGATTGTTTAAAATAATTTAAATTTTTTTTTTGTATTTTTCTTAATTCCTTATTTATTTCTATAAAATTTACATCAGCATTTTCAAAAAAATTAGGAAGTATTTTTGCAGTTCTTTCAATATCTTTAAATAACGTGCCATTTCCTGGGCCCAATTCAATTAAATTAAATTTCGAATTAATTTTTTCTTTCCAATAATAAAGTAAATATACACCAATAATTTCTCCAAACATTTGTGAAATTTCTGGAGATGTAACAAAATCAAATTTTCTCCCTATAGGTTTTTTGCTTAAGTAATAACCATTTTTTTCATACAGAACCAAGTCAATAAATTTATCTAAACGCAAATTTTTTTTATTGTTTAGTAGTTTTGTTTTATTAATTTTTTTTCTGCTTAACATTTTGAATTATCAATATTCCAAAAATAAAAAAAGGTATACATAGTATTTGACCCATTGAAATAAAATTAAAAAATAATCCTAGGTGCAAATCTGGTTCTCTCACGTATTCAATTAAAAATCTAAATATTGAATAAAATATTAAAAATAGACCACTAATTACTCCATAAATTTTGTATTTTTTTATCTTATAAAAATAAATTAATAATATGAGAAATAAAATAACTCCCTCAAGAAAAGCTTCGTATATTTGAGAAGGATGTCTTGGTATATTATCTATTGATGGATAAATAACTGATATATAAAAATCGGTTGGTCTACCAATTAGCTCTGTATTAATAAAGTTTGCAATTCTACCTAAGAATAATCCAATAGGAGCAACGATTGCAACTAAATCAGACAGGTAGAAAAAATTTTTTTTATTAATTTTTGCAAATATTAAAGTACTTATTATTATACCGATCAACCCGCCATGAAATGACATACCTCCATTCCAAATTTCAAATATATAAAAAGGATTAGTTAAAAATTCATTAAGTTGATAAAAAATAACATAACCTGTTCGTCCTCCGATAATTACACCTAATACTGCCCAAATAAGAAAACTATCTATATTTTTATTACTGTATTGATTACCATAAATTGCGTTTAATCTTTTAATAATATCAATTCCTAATAGAAATCCCAAGATATATGCTAAACTGTACCATCTTATCTCAATGAAACCGATTGATAAGATGACAGGATCTATTGATGGTTGAATAAAATTCATTTATCTATATTTAATATTATAACATGGTTGATAGAAACAAAATACTTTCCGATTTATCAAAATTTGCAGTTGATGCTATGAGTACTTTTTCAGGTGTTAAAGAAGAAATTGAAACAATTGTATCTTTACGAGTTAACAAAATAATAAAAAAAATGAATCTTGTTAAAAAAGATGAATTTGATGCACTCAAAAAAATGGTGCAAAAAGTAATGATGGAAAATGAAAAATTAAAGAAAACATCTTCAAGATCAGTAAAATCTAAGAAAAAAACAGTTAAAAAGAAAAAAACTATTAAAAAGAAATCAAAAAGGTAGGAATCCTCAACTAATTCACATTTTTTATAGATTTTCCCTTGCAAAATACGAGTTCAATCTAGTAATCAATATATAGTACTAATTATATGTGCCATGACTATATAGTGTATGGAAAATGAAAATATATTGTTAAATCCCATAGATATCATCGAAGACGTTATTCATCAAAAAAAATGGAATTTTAGTAGAGCTGCGGATCATGAATTAGTTGCTGAGATAGCATCTCATTGGTGCTCTTACAGATTATATTTTACATGGTCTGAAAATATAAATGCGCTAAGTTTTTCAATAACTTTTGATATTAAGTTTCCTGAAACTAAACTCAATATGGCCTATGAACTACTAGGACTTATAAATGAGAACTTATGGATTGGTCATTTTGATATAACTAGTAAAAATGGTATCCCAGCTTTTAGACATACTTTATTATCAAATAATTCAACAGAAATATTGCACAAAAAATTTGAAGATCTTGTTGATATTGGAATTTATGAATGTGAAAAATTTTATCCAAGTTTTCAGCAAGTTCTCTTTGACGATATTCCTCCCAAAGAAGCGATAAAATTTTCTAATTTTGAAGTTATTGGTAGAGCTTAATTTTTTATAATAAAACTGCTATATTATACATAGATGAAAAATATCTTATTAATTGGATGTGGTCATATGGGAGGATCTTTAATGTCCGGATGGTCTAACTCTAATAATTACACCATTAGTGTTATAGATAAAAAAAAATATTCAATTCTTAAAAAAAGAAATAGAAATAAGAAAATAAAATTTTTTAAATCAATTGATGATATCAATAATCAAAATAATTTTGATTATATAATATTTGCAACTCGACCTCTGGAATTAAGAAATGTCTTTAAAGAATTAAAAAATGCAAATTTTAATAAAAAATCTATAGCAATAAGTGTAATAGCTGGTAAAAAAACAGAAATTTTTAAAAAAAATTTATTTAATATTAGCAAAATTGTAAGAGTAATGCCAAACATGCCTGCTTTAATAGGAGAGGGCGTTCATTGCATTTATACGAATAAATCTATTAATAAAAAAGAAATTAAAGAGATTGATAAATTGTTCTCCATGAGTGGTAAAACTCTTTTTTTTAATAGTGAAACTTTTATAGACAAAGCAACAGCAGTATCAGGGAGTGGTCCGGGCTTCATATTTCAATTAATTGATATTATGGAAAAATCTGCAGTTAATTTAGGTTTTTCCAAAAACACAGCTAAAATTTTAATTAATGAAACTTTTAATGGTTCTTTAAATTTACTAAAATCAAATAATATTTCTGCTGAAAAAATGGTTGAAACTGTTGCAACTAGAGGAGGTACGACTGAAGCAGGAATTAAGAAAATGAAAATAAATAAGGTTGATAATATCTTTAATCAAGTTTTTAAGGCAGCATACACAAGAGCAAAACAACAAGGTGAAGGTACGTGAATCAAAATAAAATATTTCTTGCAAAAAAAACTTTACAATATTTAGAGAAAAAAAAATTAAGAGACATAAATCTTAAAAATTTTTTATCTAATAGTAAAGTGTCAAAAATGAATAATAAAATTGATTTAATCTTAAATATTAATGACTTCTTTGATTTTAAATTAAAAAAAAATCTTGTTAATATAGAAAAGTCATCACAGAGAGATATGTTATTTGAAATTATGATGGCACGTTATGATATATTGAATGAATATAGAATCTCTGTAAAAAATATAATTAATCATTTTATGTCTAGACCACAAGGAGTATTAAAACTTATTCCTAAATTAATTGAGAGCAAAATTTTAATTGCTACTTTTGCAAATGTTAATCCTAGTGGGATTCAGGGTGTGATAAAAATTAAAATTATTTTTGCGCTTTATTATATAACCTTATTTACTTGGTTTAATGATGAAAATGAAAGTTTAGAAAAAACAATGAGCGCCTTAGATAAATATTTAAACAATATTGAAAAATTTATAAAATTTTAATGAGCTCTCAAAATTTTATAAATTACAAAGAATTTGAAAATGTCGATATAAGAATAGGAACAGTAATTGAAGCATATGAATATAATGAACTTAAAAAACCATCCATAATTTTAAAAATAGATTTTGGTGAAAAAGTTGGTATAAAAAAAACTTCTGCACAATTAAAAAAATATTATAAAAGTGATGAATTAATTAATAAGCAAGTTATTGCTGTTGTAAATTTTGAACCTAAACAAATTGGTAAAATTATTTCAGAAGTATTGGTTCTTGGTGTACCAGATTTAGAAAACGAACCAGTTTTGTTGTCTCCAGATAAACCAGTAAATAATGGAGGTAAATTATTTTAAAATCAAAGAGGAAGTAAAACTTGAAGTTTAAGACCTCCTAGATCTGACTCAGATAATTTAACATCACCTCCATGTGATCTAATAATATCCCTAGTAATAGTTAATCCTAACCCACTT
>CACIQI010000019.1 GCA_902588745.1 uncultured Alphaproteobacteria bacterium
CTTAGAGTGCTTGGAAAACAATCTCTTGCTAGTGCTTATAAAATTGATGATTATGAAAGATTGGTATTAAATTTAAAAAATTTATATTTTCCTAAAACTAAAATTCTAGTTACTGGTGATGGTAGAGTTGCGAAAGGAGTAATTGAACTTTTGAATCAAACAAATATTAAGGCTGTATCAAAAAAAGACTTTTTGGAAAAAAAATTTGATCAACCTGTTTTTTGTAATTTGGAAACTAAAGATTATGTTACGAATAATTCTTCCACTAATTTTAACCTTGAGCATTTTATTAATAATCCTAAAGATTATTCGAGTTCTGCATTACAATATTTAAAAGAAACTAATATACTTATAAGCGCACATTACTGGGACCCATCTTCTCCAAAAATATTTGAAAATGAAGACTTAAAAGATTTACAAAATCTAAAAATTGTTGGCGATATTACTTGTGATATTAATGGCTCTGTCCCAACTACAATACGATCAACAACAATTGAGGAGCCAAATTATTGGATTGAAAGATATAATTTAAAAGAAATAGATGAAAATAATGATGCAATTGCTGTTATGGCAGTTGATAATTTACCATCTGAATTACCACGGGATTCAAGTACAGAATTTAGTGAAGGTATTATCAACGAAGTGCTTCCTTATTTATTAAAAGAAGATGATGGAAGAATATTTAATGGAACAATAACAACAGATGGTAGTTTTTTAGAAAAGTACAATTATCTAAATGATTATATTAGAATTAATGAATAAAGCAGAAAAAAAACATCATCTCTCTTCCGAAATCACAACACCTTTTAAAATTGTGAGTGATTTTAATCCAAGTGGTGACCAGCCTGAAGCAATTAAAAGTATTGTTAAAAGTCTAAATGAAGGAGAACAAGAACAAGTTCTTTTAGGTGTCACTGGATCAGGTAAGACATTTACAATGGCTAAAGTAATTGAAAAAGTCCAGAAACCTACTTTGATAATGGCTCCAAACAAAACATTAGCTGCACAACTTTATGGCGAAATGAAAAATTTGTTTCCAAATAATGCTGTTGAATATTTTGTCAGTTATTATGATTATTACACACCAGAAGCATATGTGCCAAGGACGGATACATATATTGAAAAAGAATCATCAATAAACGAACAAATTGATCGTCTAAGACATTCAGCTACTAGATCTTTAGTGGAAAGAAGAGATACAATCATAGTAGCATCGGTTTCTTGTATTTATGGTATTGGATCAGTTGATGCTTACTCTTCGATGTCTTTTACTTTAGATAAAAATCAATCAATAAGTAGAGAGATTATTATCAGAAAGTTGGTAGAACTTTTATACAAACGTCGTGATATGGATTTTAGAAGAGGTAGCTTTAGGGCCAAGGGAGATATTTTAGAAATTTTCCCTTCTCACTATGAAGATATTTCTTGGAAAATTTCTATGTTTGGAGATGATATAGAGAGTATAACGCAAGTGGACCCACTTACTGGAGAGAAGCTTGGGGAACTTGAACAAATAAGAATCTTTGCAAACTCTCATTATGTAACCCCAAAGCCAACAATAAAAAAAGCGATTACTATGATTAAAAATGATCTAAAAAAACAATTAGAGATTTTTGAAAAAGAAAAAAAATACTTAGAAAGACAAAGGTTGGATGAGAGAACTACATTTGACTTAGAAATGATGGAAACTACTGGAAGTTGTAGTGGTATTGAAAATTATTCTAGATATTTGTCAGGCAGACAGCCGGGAGAGCCTCCTCCTACACTTTATGAATATATTCCAGAAGACTCTTTATTATTTATAGATGAAAGCCATCAGACATGTGGTCAAATAGCAGGAATGTACAAAGGTGATTTTTCTAGAAAATCAACTTTAGCTCAATATGGTTTTAGACTACCAAGTTGTGTTGATAACAGACCTTTAAAAAGAGAAGAATGGGATGCAATGCGTCCACAAACTATATTTGTAAGTGCAACACCAGGAGATTATGAACTTGAAAAGACAGGTGGTACATTTGTTGAACAAGTAATTAGACCAACAGGTTTAATTGATCCACCTATTGAGATAAGGCCAACTAAACATCAAATTGATAACTTAATTGATGAATGTAAAAAGACTATAGATAAAGGTCATCGTGTTCTAATCACAACACTTACAAAAAAAATGGCCGAAGATCTTACTGAATATATCAATGAAGAAGGATTAAAGGTAAGGTATCTTCACTCTGATATCGATACATTAGAAAGAATAGAAATTATTAGAGATCTAAGACTAGGAGTTTTTAATGTTTTAGTAGGAATAAATCTTCTTAGAGAAGGTTTAGATATTCCTGAATGTGCTTTAATGGCTATATTAGATGCTGATAAGGAAGGTTACCTTCGTTCTAGAACTAGTTTAATTCAGACTATTGGTAGGGCTGCAAGAAATGTTGAGAGTAAAGTCTTAATGTATGCTGATAACATTACCACTAGTATGAAAGAAGCAATCGAAGAGACAGATAGAAGACGAACAAAACAACTAGAATATAACAAAATAAATAAAATTACGCCAATCAGTATTAAAAAGAATATTCAAGAAATAATTGAGAACACAGCTGAACAAGATCATGTTACAGTTGAAATTGATAATGCTAAAGAATTAGTTGGTAAGGATCTTAATAAACATATTAAAAATTTAGAGAAAAAAATGAATGAATTTGCTTCAAAACTTGAATTTGAAGATGCAGCAAGATTACGAGATGAAATTAATAGATTAAAGGCAAAAGAAGTGGGTCTTTCTAATAAAGTTTTGCAGTTTAAAAAAAATTAATGGATATTGTATTTTCAGAAACTAACCAAACTGGAATCATTAAACTAAATCGTCCTAAAGCTTTAAATGCTCTCAATTTAGAAATGGCAAAAAAATTCCATGACAAATTATTAGAATGGGAAGAAAAAGATAATATCTTAAGAGTATTGTTAGTTGGAGAAGGTAAACATTTTTGTGCAGGAGGTGATGTAAAATCTCTTGTTCTTGCTGGAAAAGAAAACTCTTTAAAACATGATTTTTTTAAAATTGAGTATAAACTTAATTATTTAATAAGCCAATTTAGTAAAGAGTTTCTTTCAGTTTGGAATGGTGTAGTGATGGGAGGTGGGGTTGGTTTATCAATCTATGGTGATCACAGATTGGCAACAGATAATTCAAAATTTGCAATGCCAGAATCTGCAATTGGCTTTTTTCCAGATGTTGGCGGAAGTTATTTTTTATCAAATCTTCCAGGTAACATTGGTAAGTATATTGGTTTAACGGGTGAGGTTTTAGGTTTAAATGAATTAATTTTTTTCGGATTAGCAACTCACTACTTTAAAAGTAATAAAATAGAAGATGTCAAAGAAAAATTTATTACAAGAGGAGAAATTTCACACGATAATTTTGAAGTAAAGAATGATACATATCTAATTAAAAATATGAATTTAATAAATGAACTATTCAATGGAAATATTCAAAAAATCATATCAAATTTAAAAAATCATAACTCAAAGTTTTCAAAAAAAATTTTAGATATTCTTTTAGTTAAATGTCCAATGAGTCTTGCGATAAGCACTAAACTTATAGATGATGCAAAAGGTAAATCGTTAAAAGAATGTTTAGAAACTGAATTTCAATTAAGTCAAAAAATAGTATACCGTAGTGACTTTGATAATGGTGTAAATTCTGTGCTAATTTCAAAAGATCATAATCCTATTTGGGAACCATCAACAATAGATGAAATAAATATAGAAGATCTAGATTTTTATTTTGAAACTCATACTGAAAATCTTTATTTATAATATTACAAATGAGTAAAAAAATTCCTACTTCTGCAAAAGTAGTTGTAATAGGCGGCGGTATAGCTGGATGTTCTGTAGCTTATCATTTAGCAAAATTTGGATGGAAGGATGTGATCTTGCTAGAAAGAGATCAATTAACTTCTGGAACTACTTGGCATGCAGCAGGACTGATTGGTCAGATTGGTGCATCAGCAACCATTACAAAACTTAGAAATTATTCGTTAAATTTATATAAAGACCTGGAAAAAGAAACTGGATTAGCAACAGGTTTAAAGCAAAACGGCTCTTTAACTATTGCAACAACTAATGATCGATTAGAAGAATTAAAAAGGCAAGCTACTTTTGCTCAAAGATTTAATATAGAAGTTAATGAATTAGAAAAAAATCAGATTAAGGATATTTATTCTCTTATAAATACTGATGATGTTGTTGGTGGAATATTTATTCCAAAAGATGGTCAAGCAGATCCTGTTGGTATAACAAATGTTCTTGCTAAATCAGCAAAAATATATGGTGCTCAAATATTTGAACATTGTTCTGTAAATAAAATCCTTACTAAAAATGGATCAATAGACGGTGTAGATACAAAACATGGAAAAATTAAATGTGAGTATATTGTTCTAGCATCTGGAATGTGGTCAAGGCAGATAGCAAATGATATTAACGTTAGTATACCGCTATATCCAAATGAACACTTCTATATATTAAGTGAGCCATTAAAAGAAATTTCTAAATCACTTCCAGTTCTTAGAGATTACAATAATTGCTTATATCTAAAAGAGGATGCTGGAAAAATTTTAGTAGGAATTTTTGAGCCTAAAGCTAAACCTGCATTTACTGATACTTATAAAGTGCCTAATGATTTTTCTTTTGGAGAACTACCTGAAGATTTTGATCATTTTGAACCGCATTTAAAAAATGCTATGAAAAGAATACCAGCCCTTGAAAATGTAGGTATAAGAAAATTCTTTAACGGTCCTGAAGCCTTTACTCCAGATACAAATTATCTTTTAGGAGAAACACCAGAAATAAAAAACTTTTATGTTTGTTGTGGATTTAATAGTATTGGTATTCAGAGTGCTGGTGGTGCAGGTAAGGTAACTGCAGAATGGATGATGAACGGTGAGGTTAATGATGATCTTTACTCCTTAGATATTTCAAGATTTGAAAAATTTCACTCTGAGACAAAATTTATAACTGAAAGAGTTACTGAGTCATTAGGAGATTTATATGCAATGCACTGGCCTTACAAACAACATAAATCTTCGAGAAATATTAAACTACTTCCTTTTCATAATGATTTGAAAAAAGAAGGGGCATGCTTTGGTCAAGTGGCCGGTTTTGAAAGACCAATGTGGTATGCTCTAAATGGTAAGAAACCAGAATATGAGTATAGTTATGGCTATCAAAATTGGTATGATGCAGCAAAGTATGAAACAATAAACACAAGAAAAAACGCTGGTTTATTTGACTTAAGTGCCTTTGCAAAATTTGAAATTAAGGGAGACACTGCCTACAACGATCTTCAACGATTATGCTGTAATAATATTAAAAATTATCCCGGTAATACAACTTACACACAAATGCTTAATTCAAATGGTGGCATTGTTGCCGATTTAACAGTTACTTGTATTGATACTAATTCTTTTCGTATTGTAACGGGCTCATGTGTAAGAGAACATGATAAAAAACATATTTCAGAGAATTTAAGTAAAAACACAACTTTAATTGATATCACTGAAAGTTTAGCTTGCTTTGGTATTTTTGGTCCTAAAAGTAGAGATATTCTAACAGAAATATTTGGAAAATATTTTTCAAATGACAAGTTTAAATTTGGAACTGCTAAAGAAATATCATTGAAAAATAATAAATTAATCTTCCAAAGATTATCTTTTGTTGGTGAACTTGGTTGGGAAATTTATGTTCCTATAAATATATCTAGAGAAATTTATTTAGAATTAGTTAAAGTTGGAGAAAAATATAACCTTTCACATGCTGGTGCCCATGCACTAGATATCATGAGAATGGAAAAGGGATATTTACATTGGGGTCATGATATTTCTCCAGCTGAAAACCCATTTGAAGCTGGATTAGAATTAACTGTTAAATTAAATAAAAAAACAGATTTTATAGGTAAAGAAGCTTTAAAAATAAAAAATAGAATTAAAAAGAAACAACTAACAAATTTTGTTTTAGAAAAATCTATACCAGGAAATCCTCTCTTATTACATGATGAGCCTATTTATTATAAAAATAAAATTGTGGGAGAAACAACTTCTAGCAATTATTCATTTTGTTATAATAAAAATATGGTTTTTGGATATATAGATTCGGAAATAGATTTAAAAAAATTAAATGGAAGTAATTTTGAAGTTGAGGTTGCTAAAAATAAATATGTTATGTCTGTTCAATCTAATCCATTGCATGATCCTGAAAATAATTTTACAAAAATATAGTTTTTGACGATCTAATATATGAAAACAATTAGATTATTTTTTTCTATAGTAGTAATTATATTAATAATTTTATCAATCTTTATTTATATTTTTCTAAATAATTTTGAAAAAGAAAAAATAATTATTGATATCGAGAAAAAATTTGAAATTAAAATTAATGAAAAAAATAAAACTAAAATAAATATTTTTCCAATTGTGAAGCTTAACACAAATTTAGAAATTAAAGATTACAAAAATAATTTATACTTTGATAATATTAGAATTGATATTTCTCAGCCCGTATTTCAAGTTTCAGGAAATCTAAATATTCTAATTGATAATTTGAATATTAATAATATTAATTTCAGTGAAATAAATATTAATGGAAAAGTCAATTATATTGAAAATTATCTTAAATATAGCGATAATTTAGAAAATTTATTTGACTCAATTTATAAAATTAATGGAAAAATAACTTTAGAAACAACTAATGAAGAAAAATTTCTTATTTCATTTTTAAAATTATTCTTTGAAAAATTAGAAAATCAAAAAAATCAAAAATTTGCATTTTCCGAACTTATAAATGCTTTTGGTAATGAAAGTTCTAATTTTAAAGGCGCAATAAATAAAAATAAAAATATTTTAGAAACTAGCAAAATTGAAATTAGCAATAAAAACAACACAATTCTTATTAAAGGTGAATACAATTACAGTAATAATTTTATAGATATTATTTTAAACTTATCTCAAAATAATGAAATATATTTAACTACTTTGATAAAAGGAAACTTAAATAATCCTAATATAAGTTTTGATAAAAATTCAAAATTTTTTCAAAACTCAAACTCAAATGAAAATAATATAATTGAAGAAAGTATCATTCAATTTTTAAATAATTTTTTTGATTTCAATGATTGACTTATTAAATATAGTTAGCAGTGTGTTTGGATATATCCTTTTTGGATTTTTTTTAAATAAATTACAAATACTTCCAAAAAAATATATTGATTATTTTGATTTTACTGGTTTTAACATTCTTTTACCTTTAACTTTAATTATATATTTTTGGCAAGTCTCATTTCCTCAAATTAATTCTATTGGCCTGATCATCTCATTTTTTGCTTCAGGAATTTTTATATCCATGACTGGATTTTTAATTAGCAAACAATTTTTAAATTTTAAAACAGATGACTCTGCACTTTTTGGATTAGCTGCTTGTTTTGGTAACACAGTAGCAATGGGAATACCACTTATGTATGCAGTTTTGGGTCCAATAAATACAATTCCATATATGATATTAGTTTTTTTTCATGGTATTGTTCATTTTAGCTATACTGTTATTATAATAGAAGTTTATAGAAATAGACAAAAAAGCATTGTCGAAATTTTTTATCAAATATTTTTAGGTATAATTAAAAACATTGTACTTTTTGGCATGATAATTGGTATCATTCTTAATTACTCTAATGTTATTGTTCCATCTATTATGAAAGAGCCCTTAGATATTTTTGTGAACCTTGCTCTTCCAATGGTTCTCATTTCTTTAGGTCTTGCATTAGGAAATTTTAAAATTAGAGAAAATATTTATGGCGCAATACTATTAACTATCTTAAAAAATTTTATTCACCCTATAATTGCATTTTGTTTAGCGAATTTTATACTAGAGCTTGATAATCTCTTGGTAATTATTGTTACCATGGCCGCAGCTTTACCAAGTGGGTCTCAGTCATATTATTTTGCATACAGATATAACTCACTAAAAGCTGTAGTTTCTTCAAATGTAGTATTAAGTACGTTTGTTAGTTTTTTTACACTGTCTTTATTATTAGTATTTTTTGGTATTACGTAGATTGAGAAATAAACGATTGTATTCTCTCTTTTTTATCCATAGTTTTAACACTAAAAGGAAAAATCTCTAACATCTTGTCATATACATCAATTGCCTGTTGAAACTGGCCCTGATGAATAAAAATTAAACCCATTCCATCAAGTGCACCAAAATGTCTTGGTTCTAATTCAAGAGTTTTAATGATGTCTTGCATAGATTGATCAAAATTACCCATCATAAAGTGAACTGTAGCTCTTTTATTCCAACCTTCAGCAAAATTAGGATCTTCTTCAATTAAATTATTAAAAAATCTAATTGCTAGTGGATAATTTCTTAAATTCATAGCTTGAATACCCTTCTCAAAATATTCAATTACTTTTGGATCATCAACTTCATACCATATATTCCAAATGTCAGATATTAAATCTCTTATCTCATCCTGATTTTCAGTCTCATTTAATTTTTTAAACAAATTATTTAGCCGTGGATCATTTTGATCTGCTAAAGCTATCTTACTAGCAAAAAAAAGACTTATACTGACAATTAATATTTTAAATATAACTCTCATATTTAAATGATTTTTCGGATAGATTTCTTTTCTTTTCATGCTTTCTCGTTCTCCCTGTTACTCTAGTTCTCCATAACTTAAATGATCTAGGTTTAAGATTTGTTCTCATTATTTTTATAACCTCTGATTCGGTTACACCGTGAATTCTTTTTATTTTTTCAAAAGAGGTTTTATCGCACCAGGCTAATTTAATAATATTATCTATATTCTCCTGCATATTATGAATATAGTTCTCTATTAATTAAATTCTAAAAAAAATGATTGATTTGTATTCATCACCCACCCCTAATGGTCGAAAAATTAGTATTATGCTTGAAGAATTAGGTGTGGATTTTAATCCTATTTTAATAAATTTAGATAAAAAAGAGCAGTTTAGTGAAGAGTTTTCAAAAATATCTCCTGCAAATAAAATTCCTGTAATTGTAGATAATGATAACAACCAAACAGTATTCGAATCAGGGGCTATCCTTCTTTATCTAGCAAAAAAATATGATAAATTTCTAAATAAAGATAAATATTGGGAAATAATACAATGGGTTTTTTTTCAAATGGCTTACGTTGGACCAATGCTAGGCCAGGCTCATCAATATTTATTTTATCATCCTGGTAAAAGCAAATTTGCAGAAGATAAAACAAAAGGCTATGCAAAACATATATATTCAATTTTGGATAAAAGACTTTCTAAACAAGAATATTTTTCGGATACCTATTCAATAGCTGATATTTCAATTTGGCCTTGGACAGCTCGTTATGAAAGACATCAAATAAATTTGCATGATTATCCAAATGTATTGAGATGGTATAAACAAATATCAGCAAGACCTGCAGTTATTAAAGGATATAATTCTGTAGGCGAAACTTATGAAATCCCTAAACCTTAAGTGTTGTAAAATAATACTGAGCCTGCGGTTATAATTAAAAGAATTGCTAAAAACCATTCAACAATTTTTTTTAATTTTTCATTATTAAGATATTGTCTGATAACACTTCCTCCATATGCCCATATACTAATGGAAGGAATATTAACTACTGTAGACATAATAACCATAAATAGTGTTCCAATTATTATATTTTCATCTTTTGGATAATATAATGTTACTGCAGTTGAACAGATTACCCAAGCTTTTGGATTTACAAATTGAAACAAAATTGCTTCATGATATTTTAATGGTCTTGATCTATCTTCTGTCTTTGAGATATTTAAAGACCCAAACATTCTATATGCTAAATAAAGAATGTAGCCTGCTCCAACATATCTTAAAATATCATAGAGTACAGGATAGGTAATAAACAAAGATCCAAGACCTAAACATACAAGTGCTAATTGCAAACCATGACCAGAAGGAATGCCAAAAATATTAGGTATAGATCTTATAAATCCAAATTTTATACCTGATGCAGTTAAAATACTATTGTTTGGACCTGGAGTTACGTACATAATAAAATTATACACTGCTAAAGCAGCTATTAATTCCCATGTAATCATTTTTTAATCTCTAAAATTTACAAATTGGACTGGTATACCTATCTTAGCATCCTCAATAAGCTTCATTACACTTTGTAAATCATCTTTTTTCTTTCCTTCAACACGAAGTTCATTCCCATTGATCTTTACTTGAACTTTTAATTTAGAACTTTTGACATCAGAAGTAATTTTTTTACACAGTGATTGCTCAATTCCTTCTACTAATTCATACGTCTGACGAATTTTATTTCCGCCAGCTTTTTCCATATCATTTTTTTTTAAACATAAAGGATCCACTTTTCGTCTAACAAAATGAGTAACGAGCATGTCGTTTACTTGACCAGCTTTCATTTCATCATCAGTAATAACAACTATAGTATTTTCTTTTTTTTCAATTGAAGTATCTGATCCTTTAAAATCGTACCTAGTAGTAATTTCTCTTGAAGCATTCCCTAGTGCGTTATCAATTTCTTGATGATCTAATCTGTTTACAATATCAAAACTAGGCATATATTTAGTTTATTACATCGTCATTTATATCTGGCAACTGTTTTTTAGTGCTTAATCTTCCTAATTTTTTCATCTTTTCTACTTTTTTAGTCAAACTTCCTGAACCATCTTGCAATCTTTGTTTAGCTTCGTCCATTTTTGATTTAGCTAAATCTATTGAATGATTAGCTTTTACAAAAGACTCATACACACTGACTGTTTTATCATAAATATCTGATGCAGCTGATGCTATATCTTTTATTGTTTTAGATTGTTTATCAACCCGCCACATATTTTCTACAGCTTTAAGTAAAAAGGGTAAAGTTGATGGCCCAACAATAATTATTTTATTGTTCCATGAATCTTCGATAAGTTTATTTGCCTCATTATATAAAGTAAGTAATGCTGGTTCTATTGGAACAAACATTAAAACATTGTCAATTGTGTTGATTCCATATATTTTTGAATAATTATCTTTACTAAGACTTCTAATCGAAGTTTTTGTTGAATCCAAAAATTTTTTCAAAAATATCTTCTTTTGTTGATTGTCATTTGTATTAGAATAATCATGCCAAGAATCTAAGGACACTTTTGAATCTATAATTATGTGTCTATTACCTGGCATATGAACAATTACATCGGGTTTTTGTAAATTGCCATCTTCATCTCTAAAAGTTTTTTGAGTTGAGTACTCTTCTCCCTCTCTTAAACCAACACTATCTAAAATATTTTTAAGTACAAATTCTCCCCAAGGACCTTGTTGAAGCGCACCACCTCTAATTAATGTATTCTCAATTCTATCTTGAGCTAAATTAAAATTTTGTAAAGATTGCTGAATTGATTGCATGTGATTTTTTAAGGAAGTAAGATCAGTGTCATCTTTTATTTCAGAACTTTTTGTTTTACGAAGAAAAAATAAAATTGATAAAAATCCAACTCCAGATAAAAAACCAATAATGAAAACAAATATAAGATTTTCAAACATGACAAATTAGATAAAATATAAATATATTATCAAATATCTAGCAATTTTCCCAATAGATACAAATATTAAAAAAAAAGTAATATTATATTTTACTGTACCTGCTGCAAATGCGATTGGATCTCCAATAATTGGCACCCATGAAAATAATAATGACCATTTTCCATACTTTTTGAAAATATCTGTTGCTTTCTGTAATAAATATTTATTTACTGGAAACCAAGGTTTCTTAATAAGAAAATTTACAAAGTAACCAAATATCCAACTGATTAGAGATCCTAAAATATTACCTGCTGAAGCAAAAAATAATAATAAAAATGGATTATACTTATTGGATAATAATAGTGCTGATAAATATGTTTCTGAAGCAAAAGGAAAAAAAGTACCTAAAGACAAACAAAAAATAAATAATGATGAATAGATCAAAGTATTTCTTATTGTTAATTTATGTTAATGTTATGTTACTTATCAATTTATGAACGATTTTCCAAAAGAAGAATTTATTTCCAGAATTGAAAAAACACAAATACATATTGAAAAAGAAAATATTGATGCAATTATTATAACATCACCGTCAAATTTTAGATATTTTACTGGACTTGATAGTAATTTTTGGGAAAGTCCTACAAGACCATGGTATTTAATTATTTCAAAAAAAAATCCAATAAAAGCTATAATACCATCTATTGGTGTTACAGCTATGCAAAAAACATTAGTCAATGATATCGAAACTTGGGAGTCTCCAAATCCAACAGATGAAGGAATATCTTTATTGAAAAAAAACATTAAGAGTTTTCCTAAAAGTTCAAATATCGGATTTGAATTAGGAAATGAAACTTTTTTGCGAATGAATATTAACGATTATCAGCATATTCAAAAAAATTTATCAGATTACAATTTTGTTGATGCTAGTAAAATACTTTGGAATATAAGAAAAATAAAATCTGAAATAGAGATCAATAATATTAAGGAAATTTGTTCTATTACAAGTACGGTGTTTGATGATTTTCCTCAAAAAATTAATTTAGGAATGAGTGAAAAACAAATTGCATCAATATTTAAAAAAGAATTAATTGAGAGTGGTGCAGATTATATTCAATACATGGCGTGTGCTTCGGGATTTAATGGTTATAATCAGATTATCTGTAACGCAACAGAAAGGGTAACTAAAGATGGCGATATTCTAATTATTGATACCGGTGCAACTTTAAATGGTTATTTTTCAGATTTTGATAGAAATTTTGGTTTTGGAAGAATTCGCAAGCAAGCTCTAGATGCATATAATAAATTGTGGGAAGCAACTGAGAGGACTTTAGAAATTATAAAACCTGGAACTAGTTGTTCAGAAATATATTCTAAATTATCTCAAAGTTTAATAATTAACAGCGTATCAGTTGGAAGGATGGGTCATGGTTTAGGCTTACAACTAACTGAACCACCAAGTATTATGAAAAATGACAAAACGTTACTAGAGAAAAATATGATTATAACACTTGAGCCATCAATTGAAATGGACGATAATAAAATAATAGTACAAGAAGAAAATTTATTAATTACTGAAAATGGTTACAAACTTTTAAGTACTAGAACTCCTGAAAATTTACCTATTATTATTTAGTTAAATTATTGATTCAATTTTAGGCATAAGTCTAATTAATTCCTTCGTATATTCATGCTCAGGATTATTAAATAATTCCTCTGTATCTTTTGTTTCGCAAACAGCACCATTTTTTAGTACAATTATTCGGTTACACATTTGGCGAATTACAGGGAGATCATGGCTAATAAATAACATAGTAAGATGAAGTTCATCTTGTATATCTTTCAACAAGTTTAAAATTTGTGCTTGTATACTAACATCCAATGCAGATGTTGGTTCATCACAAATTAAAAGGCGGGGTCTTGTTGCTAAAGCACGAGCAATAGAAATTCTTTGTCTTTGGCCTCCTGAAAATTCGTGAGGGTACCGATCTAAGGATTGTCTAGTCATTCCAACAATATCAATTAAATCATAAACATTTTGTTTAAGTTCACTATTACTAATATTTTTTTGAAAAAATTTTATTGGCTCAGATATTATATCTTTTACTTTAAATCTTGGATTCAATGATGAATAAGGATCTTGAAATATCATCTGTATTTGCCCTCTACTATTATGAATTTGATATTTTCTGTTTGAATTATATAGAGGCTCATTATTATAAATTAAATCACCTTTGCTAGGACCAATTAATCCAGTAATAATTTTTGCAATGGTTGATTTACCTGAGCCTGACTCCCCAACTAATCCAAGTGTTTCACCTTCAAATAATTCAAAGGATACATTGTCGACAGCTTTAACTATTTTATCATTAGAACGTTTTTTTGAACTAAAAGAAAAAGTACTTCCTAAAGAATTATCATCAAAAATTTTTGTCACTTCCTGGAGTTTTAATAATTTTTGATTTTTGTTTTCCCTTATTCCCCATGTTTTAATAATATTTTTAGTCAAATCCTTGGAACTAGATGTGATTTCCTTACCATCGGGACTAATCAATTTAAATCTATCAATTTTCTTATTTGTAGGTGGCACTGAAATTACTAAGCTTCTTGCTTCTGTTGATTTTGGATTTGTTAATAATTCTTTAGTCTCACCTTGTTCAACAATATGTCCGTATCTCATAACAATAACTTTATCAGTCGTCTCTGCTATGACTCCCATATCGTGAGTAATAATTATGACACCAAGATTTCTTTTCTTTGTAAGATCTTTGAGTAGTTCTAATATTTGATATTGAATACTTACATCTAAAGCTGTTGTTGGTTCATCTGCAATTATTAAGTCAGGTTCACAACTAATCGCTAAAGCTATCACAACTCTTTGACGCATACCGCCACTAAATTGGTGTGGATAGTCCTCAATTCTTTTTTCAGCATTCTCTATTCCAACCTCTTTAAGTAGTTGAATTGATTTTTTAAGTGAATCTTGATAACTTAAATTTAAATGAGCCTGAATAGTTTCAATTAATTGATCTTTTATTTTAAATAGAGGGTTTAATGAAGTTTGAGGGTCTTGAAAGACAAATCCTATTTTTTTTCCTCTAATATTTTGAATTATTTCTTCATTACTTCTTAATTCAATATTATCTATTTTTATTGAGCCATCTGTGATTTCACCTGGAGGATCAATCAAGTTAATTATCGCATTTGCAATTGTAGATTTTCCAGATCCAGACTCACCAACAATTCCTAATATTTCACCTCTTTCTAAAGAAAATTCAACATTTTTACTTGCAACAATAGTTTCCTTTCGTGTTGGATAACTTATGTTTAAATTTTTAACTTCTAAAAAACTCATCTCTTTTTTAATTTTGGATTTAAAGCATCTCTCATCCAATCCCCTAATAAATTAATTGATAATGCTAAAACAATTAAGAAAATTGCTGGAAAAAAAGTAATCCACCACTCACCAGAAAATAAAAAATTATTTCCAAACCTTATTAGAGTCCCAAGAGAAGGTGTTGTTGGTGGAACACCAACACCTAAAAAACTTAAGGTGGACTCTGTAATAATTGCAAGTGCTAATCCGATTGTAGCAATTACTAAGATAGGCCGAAGTATATTTGGTAAAATATGCTTAAACATAATTAATATATTTGATAATCCAATAATTCTTGAAGCTGAGACATACTCTTTATTTTTTTCAACTAAAGTTGATGCTCTTGATACTCTTGCAAACTGAGGCCATTCTGAAATACCAATAGCGAAAATCAAAACATAAATTGCCATTTCGTCATGCATTGATTGTGAGATAATTGCCCTTGCAATTCCATCAACGAGTAAAGCCATTAAAATACTTGGAATAGTTAACTGCACATCTGTAAGACGCATTACAATAATCTCGTACCTACCACCAATATATCCAGCTGTTATTCCAAGAAAAACTCCAAGTATCATTGCAAAAATTATAGATGCAAAACCAACGATCAGTGAAATTCTTGAACCATAAATCATTGTTGAAAACATATCTCTTCCCTGCTGATCAGTTCCTAATATGAAGCTAAAACTTCCTCCCTCCGACCATACTGGTGGGGTAAAAGCATCCATTAAAGAAACTGATGCTGGATCAAAAGGATTATAAGGTGCAACTATCCCAGCAAATACAGAACAAAAAAGTATAATAAAAAATATTGTTGAAGAAATTACTGCTAATTTAGAATTAATGAAACTGTATCCAATATCAGTATTATATATTTTATTGTACGTTTTAAGTAGCATTTTAACTACCCTCTTCCTTAAGCCTAATTCTAGGATCAATAAAATAGTATGTGATATCTACAATAAAATTTATCATAACAAATATAAAAGCTACCATGATCATATATGCTGACATTATAGGAATATCGACAAAGTATACTGCTTTGATAAACAATGACCCCATGCCTGGCCATTGAAAAACTGTTTCTGTAATTATTGAGAAAGCAATTAATGTTCCAATATTTATTCCTGTAATAGTAATAACTGGAATTAATCCATTTTTGAGTGCATGCTTATAATTAATAACACCCTTTTTTATACCTCTTGCTTTTGCAAATTTAATATAATCTGTTTGTAAAATTTCCATCATTTCAGCTCGAACTAATCTAATAACATAAGTCATTTGAAATAAACTTAACGTAACAGATGGGAGTATCAGTGCTTTTAAACCAGAAGTAGTTAAAAATCCTGTAGTCCAAAAACCTAATTGTGTGACTTCACCTCTTCCAAAGGATGGAAGAACTCCTAAAATTACTGAAAACAAATAAATTAACATTATTCCTATAATGAATGTTGGCAAAGAAACCCCTGCTAGAGAAATCACAAGAATAATATTGGAAATAAAACTGTCTCTGTGAATACCAGTATATACACCCAAGATAACTCCGCTGATGATTGCAATTAAAGCAGAGACAAAAACTAATTCTAAAGTTGCAGGCATTCTTTCTGCAATTAAGTCTGAAACTTCTCTTTTTAATTGGTATGATATTCCAAAATCACCTTGAATTACATTTCCTATAAAACGTGAAAATTGAACGTAAATAGGATCATTTAAACCCAATACTTCTCTAACCTCAGCACGTCTTTCATCTGAAGCATCTTCTCCAGTCATACTATTAACTGGATCACCAACAAAATTAAATAAGGAAAATGAAACAAAAGCTACAACAATCATTACAAGAATAGATTGAAATAGTCTTTTAAAGAAATAATTAAACATGGTTTAATTTCTGGCCAGATTACTGGCCAGAAAATATAAAAATTATTAGTTTACGTTTGCAAATCTAAATAATGGCTCGTTGTTCATTCTAATTGGAACATCGACATTACTTTTTGATGCTTGGTTGACAACTTGGTGATGTAAAGGAAGATATGTTACATCATCTTGAGTAATATCCCAAGCTTCAGCAATCATAGCATTTCTTTTATCTTGATCTGTTTCAACACCCATTGCTGCTACTAACTCATCAACTCTAGCATTGCTGAAATTAACTTTATTCCAGCTACCAGCACTATCAAATAAGTACGAGTATACGTAATGACTATCAAAAGTTGGGACACCCCAGCCTAACATGTACATGTCACTTGTCATACCATTTGCGTCACCTTCTTTAACCTCTGAGAAGTGTTGACTTTTAGTTTTTGCATCAAGAGTTACATCAACTCCAATTTTAGCAAACATACCAATTGCAGCAACACAGATTGCTTCATCATTAATATAACGATCATTTGGACAATCTAGTGTAACCTCAAATCCATCTGGATAACCAGCTTCTGCTAATAGTTTTTTTGATAGCTCTGGATCATAAGGTAATCTTTCATCACGTGCAGCTGTATGACCGTTTACACCAGGAGCAGTGATTATTCCTGCAGGAACACTTTGTCCTCTCATTACCTTATCCTTAATAGCTTCCATATCTAAAGCATGGTACATAGCTAAACGAACTCTTTTATCTGCAAAAGGATTTTTACCTTTAATATTAGATGAATTTAATTCAGCAGAACCTTGATCCATTCCAAAAAATATTGTTCTATTTTGAGGAGTCATTTTTACATCATGTCCAGAAGAAGCTTTGATCCTTCTAATATCTTGTACTGGAACAACATTAGTGTAGTCAATTTCTCCAGATAGAAGTGCTGCAACTCTTGTTGCATCATTTGCAATTGGAAGTAATTCAATAGTATCTACATTGAAAGTGCTATCATCGCCCCACCAGTCATTATTTTTTTCAAAAACGGTTCTTACGTCCTGTTCTCTAAAAGTAATTTTGAAAGGTCCAGTTCCGTTTGCATTAGAAGCACAATAAGATGTTTCACCTGCATCCCAGTTGTATGAAACTTCGCAACCATT
>CACIQI010000020.1 GCA_902588745.1 uncultured Alphaproteobacteria bacterium
AGAGACCTCTAATCAAATTTTTTTAAAAGAACTAGGTGAGATACCAACTTTATTTGCATTTCCTTATGGTGAAACAACAGATGAAATAATTGAATTAGTAAAAGAATTTAAATTTAAAGTTGCTTTTGGACAGCATTCTGGAATTATTAATGAAACTTCTAACATGTATTATCTGCCAAGATTTTCATTAAATGAAAGATATGGTGAAATAGATCGAGTGAAATTTGCTGCTTCCTCTAAAGGATTAGGGGTTTACGATTTTATACCACAAAACCCAACCATTAAACAAAACCCTCCATTCATAGGCTTCTCTCTTCTTGATGATAAAAAAGCTCAATCTCTAGATTGTTTTATATTTGATAGTAAAGGTCAGGTTGATAGAGAAATTTATAAATTTAATGAAAGAATTGAAATAAGGCTTTCACGAGAATTGTCACCTGGAAGATCTAGAATGAATTGTACTGTTAAAGATAGTGAAGGAAACTGGAGATGGTTTGGTCACCAATTTTATTTTTAACTAATAAGTAATCGTTTTTTGATCAAAGATATTAAAGTTATTTGTTTTAATAACTTGTCTTATAGTATTAATATAATTTCCATCTTCAGCATAAGTACTTAGTTTATTAACAAGTAAGTTAATGTTTGAGAAATTATTTCTTTTTCTCATAATATTTCGGATATCACGAAAATCTTCATAGGCATAATGAGAATTAATATTATTAAAATATGATTCAACACTGTTACTATATGAGCTGAATGCTTTAATTAAATGAGTATCTCCATTTTCTCTTTCAAGTGGAATGACACCTTTGGAATTATCATAAGTATATTCACCAAAAAGTGCGTTGTATTCTTTTGCAAATCTAGACTTACCCCATCCACTTTCAATAGCTGCTTGAGCTAATGCTATTGAATTTGGTATTATATCAACATTTGAAAGTATCTCGTCAACCAAATCTAATTTATGTTTGTTATGATATTTAATGTTATATTTTTTAGCAATTTCATTAAGTTTTCTTATTTCTTTATTGTTGAGAGTTCTTAAGGTTTCTAACTTACCCTTAAGTTCACTAACAAAGTTTCTGATCATTAAAATATTTTGATTTTCATTAATAATTATTGGTAAAACCGTTTTTACAAATTCTTTTTTATTTGAATCAAGATAATCAAAGTCTTTATCTGATATTGTTAACTGTACACTTAGTTTGTTTTGCTCAGCAATCTTCGAAGTGATTTTAGGATTAATAGGCTTTGTTCTTATTTTAACAATTAATTTTTCATCCACTATTTCTGTAATAGGAGGGCCCTTAAGTGTAATTTCTTTTTCAGATAGTGTAATTTCTTTTTCAGAATATAATTTGTTTATTTGATTTGCGGTTTGAATGTTATTCTTAGTATCAGTTGTATTATTTTCTACAAACCCGACAAAACCATTACTTATAAATATTAATCCGAGTAGTAATAAAGGGAAGCAAAAAAAATTATACAATCTATCCATCAATAGGCCTTACTTCTTGTACTTCTGGAACATAGTGCTTTAACATATTTTCAATACCCATTTTTAACGTTGCAGTTGAGCTTGGACATCCGGAACATGCGCCTTGCATATGGAGATATACGACACCATCCTTAAAACTATCATAAACGATATCACCACCATCCATGGCAACAGCAGGTCTTACTCGTGTATCCAACAGTTCTTTAATTTGTTTTACAATATCGGTATCGTTTTCATCAATCTCTAATGATTTATCTTCACCTTTTTTAGTAATATTAATCGTTGTATCTCCAGAATTATAATGATCCATTATTGAACCTAAGATTAGCGGCTTCATAACTTGCCAATCTAAGGATTGATTTTTTGTAATAGTAATAAAATCGCTTCCAAAAAAAACTCCTTCAACTCCATCGACATCAAATAAGCGTTTTGCAAATGGTGAGTCAGCTGCTTCACCAATATTTTGAAAAAAGGCCGTTCCATCATCCATTACAACCTTTCCAGGTAGAAATTTTAATGTTTGAGGATTGGGTGTTTGTTCAGTTTGTATAAACATATGCACTATATATAGTTATTAATATGTCTTTAGTATGAATTTTCTAAAAAAAAATTTAAAATTTGGGGAATTTTTAGGATAAAAAACCAATAATTTCTTTAGTTTTTTGCAAAACAGGTTCTGCCACAGCTATAGCATTCTCTTTACCCTGATTTAAAATAGAATCGATGTAAGAAACATCACTCATAAGTTTATTCATCTCAGTTGTAATTGGTTCTAATTTAGATACGGATAAATCTGCCAAATCTTTTTTAAAAGAGGAGAATTCTTTCCCAGCATAATTTTTAATAACACTGTCAATTGAAGTGTCTTCTAAAGAAGCGAATATAGAGATTAAATTTTCTGCTTCTGGTCTTTTTTCTAAGCCAGTTTTATCATGTGGTAATGGTTCAGGATCTGTTTTTGCTTTTTTAATCTTTTGTGTAATATTTTCTGCAGTATCAGTTAACATTATTCTCGAATAATCAGATGGATCTGATTTACTCATTTTTTTTGAGCCATCACGAAGACTCATCACTCTTGTCGCCTCTCCTAAAATTAATGGTTCAGGAATAGGAAAAAAATCTGTCTTAAAATCATTATTAAATTTTTGTGCAATATCTCTAGTTAGTTCCAAATGTTGTTTTTGATCATCGCCAACAGGAACGTGCGTTGCTAAATATATAAGTATATCTGCAGCCATTAATGTTGGATAAGAAAATAAACCAACTGAAACATTTTCACTATTCTTTCCAGCTTTGTCTTTAAATTGTGTCATCCGGTTTAACCATCCCATCCTCGCAACACAATTGAACAACCATCCAAGTTGTGCATGTTGAGGAACTTGTGATTGAACAAAAATATTATTTTGATTTGGATCAATACCAGAAGCAATAAAGGCAGCTGTTACTTCTCGTGTTTTATTTGCTAAAACTTTAGGATCTTGCCAAACGGTAATCGCATGTAAATCGACAACACAAAAAAAACATTCGTATTCTTTTTGAAGACTAACAAAATTTTTTATAGCACCAAGATAATTTCCTAAATGAAGATCACCAGATGGTTGAACACCGGATAAAATTCTTTTTGTTGGTTTTTCCATTTTATTTTTTTAAATATTCTCTTAACTGATTTACCGATAGGACTTTTAACATAATTACTAATCCAAAATAAATAATTATAGCTAAAAAGATCATCAGAAGTAAAAGTGTTGAATTTAATAACACTGAATTACCAGTGATATTTGTAAAGAATAGTCCATTTAATACGTATATTCCTACAAATAATAGGGACGAACTTAGTAAAATTTTAATAGAATTCCTTACTAACAGATCATCAAATTTCATATGATTCCTAATAGCTAAAAAGAGGTACAGTAATAATGCATTGACCCATGCACTAATTGCTGTTGCAACAGCAATTCCCATTTCTCTCATTGATCCAATTAAAAGTAGCGATAACACTACATTACTAATTACACTGACAATAGATATATAGAGTGGTGTTTTAGTATCTTCTCTTGCAAAGAAACAAGAAACTAAAACTTTAATTATAATGTAAGCAGGTAAACCTAAGGCAAAGTAACTTAATACTTTAGCAGTATAAAAAGTATCTTCTGCTACAAAGGCACCTCGTTCAAATAAAATTTGTATAATAGGTTCAGCTAAAATAAATAATCCTATGGCTGATGGTAAAGAAATTAATAACGAAAATTCAATAGATCTATTTTGAATATTATTTGTTGTTTCTTGATCTGATTGTTTAATTGCTTTTGATAAACTTGGTAAAAGAACTATACCAAGTGCTATTCCAAAGATGGCAAGTGGTAATTGGTTAAGACGATCCGCATAATAAATATGACTGATTGCACCAACGGGTAAAAAAGAAGCAATGATAGTGCCAATGACAATATTTAATTGAATTACTCCTGAACCAACAACACCTGGTAAAAATAATTTGAAAAACTTTTTTAACTTTTCATTTAAAACTGGAAGGATAATACGTGGTCGATAAAAATTTAAAATCGCTCTGTATAAATATAAAAATTGTAAAACTCCTCCTATTAATACACCATACGATAATGCGTGACCTGCAGTAGTTACAAAAGGTGTTAAAAAGAATAATGACAGAATAAAACTTATATTCAAAATCGCAGGAGCAAATGCACCAGCAGCAAAACGTTCATGAACATTATTAATTGAAGCAAAGTGAGCAGCTAAGGAAATAAAAATAATATAGGGAAAAATTATTTTTCCAAAATGCACAGCAAGTTCATAGGCTTCTTTATTATCAGTAAAACCTGGTGCTAAAACTTGAATGATATAAGGCATCCCAAAGAAGAAAATGATCGTTAAAACGACCGTAGCAAATAGTAACATTGAGGTTGTGTTTTCAACAAAATCAGAAGCCTCACGTTCATCTTTTGGATTGAGAACAACACCTGAGAAAACAGGGATTAATGCAGCACTGTATGCTCCTTCTGCGAGGACACGACGAAAGAAATTAGGAATACGAAATGCTACGAAGAATGCGTCAGCAATTACTGTCGATCCAAGATATCTTGCTATTAATATGTCTCGAATAAAACCTAATACTCGACTTAAAAATGTATAGAAGCTGACAGTAAAGAATGATCTAAAAAGACTCTTCATATGGTGGTTTTATAGTTTGGTAAGTGATTTGTATAAGTGAAATTTATGGCTTAATTACGAGCCAAAACAATATCCTGCTGATCTCACGGTTCTTATAAAATCTTCTTTTACGTCATTATTAATGGCCTTTCGCAGTCTTCTTATATGAACATCAACTGTTCGAGGTTCTACATAGGCATCATTTTTCCAAACATGATTTAGTAATTGTTCACGGCTAAAGACACGACCAATATTTTCCATGAAGAAAGCTAATAAATTAAATTCTGTTGGACCAAGATGAAGAGTTTCGCCATCTCGTGATGCCGAGTGAGATACAAGATCAACTACTATTCCTTTATAAGTTAAAACTTCATCTACAAACATTGGTCTTATTCGTCGAAGAACAGCTTTTACTCTTGCCACTAATTCGTTAACTGAAAAAGGTTTTGTTATGTAATCATCTGCACCAGTTTCTAAGCCACGAAGTTTATCTTCTTCTTCACCTTTCGCTGTTAACATTATGATAGGAATATTCTTATGTTCTTTATGTTTTCTAATTCTTCGACAAAGTTCAATTCCTGATAACTCTGGTAACATCCAATCAAGAATAATTATGTCAGGTGGTTTATATAAGATTTTTTCTAAAGCAGTTTCACCATCCGTTGCAGTATCTATTTTATATCCTTCTTTGTTAAAATTAAATTTTAAAAGATCTAATAATGCTTCTTCATCTTCAACGATAAGCATTTTTAGTTTCATGTATCTTTACTATTAAAATTTTGTTACAATAATATTACAATTTATTTCTTCTTTGGAAGAATTGCTTCCCAGGTTGGGTCTGGATTACCATCAAATAGGGGCTCACCAGAAACTGCGTAATAAATATCTTCTGCAATATTTTGAACATAGTCACCTATTCGCTCTAGGTCTTTAACCATATATAAAAGACTTGTACATGCTGTGATTCTTTTTGGTTCTTCCATCATGTAGGTTAATAATTGTCTTAATATTCCAAGATATTCTTCATCAATTTGTCTATCCATTAACCAAACTTTTTTTGCGGCTTGATCTGAAAATTCTAAAAAAGCTTTTATTACTTCACTGATCATAATATTAACTTGTGCACCCATATTAATAATATCTCTCGAAGGTTTTTCTGGCAAAACTATTTCTGCTACTGCTACTCTTTTGGCAATATTTGTTGCATGATCTCCTATTCTTTCTAGATCTTTATTGATTTTAATTGCTGAAAAAATTGTTCGTAAGTCTGCAGCCATCGGTTGTCTTTTGCCAAGTATTTCAACTAAGTTTTGATCAAGAGCATTATATGCTTTATCAATTACATTATCGTTTTCTATAATTTTTTCGGCAAATTCTGTATCTTTATCCTTTAAACATAGAAGTGAGTCTTTTAGTTGATTTTCAACTAAACTGCCCATATCAACAATATTATTTTTAATTTCTCTAATTTCTTCATCGTATGATTTTACAATATGTCCCTCTTGTTTCATTATCCAAATCTCCCTGTAATGTAATCCTGTGTTTTTGTATTATCAGGATTTGTAAAAATTTTGTTTGTCTCGCCCGTTTCTATTAATTCTCCTAAATGGAAGAAACATGTTTTCTGCGAAACTCTTGCTGCCTGTTGCATAGAATGGGTCACTATAATAATTGTATAGTTTAATCTTAACTCATCAATTAATTCTTCTATAATAGCAGTTGCTATTGGATCTAAAGCAGAGCAAGGTTCATCCATTAGGATTATTTCAGGATTAACAGCAATTGCTCTTGCAATACATAATCGTTGTTGTTGACCGCCTGATAAACTTGTTCCAGGTTCATTTAATCGATCTTTTACTTCATCAAATAGACCTGCCTTTTTTAATGATGAATGTACAATTTCTTCTAAGTCATTTTTTGAGTCAACTAAACCATGTATAGTTGGGCCATAAGCAACATTATCAAAAATAGATTTAGGAAAAGGATTTGGTTTTTGAAATACCATTCCAATTTTAGATCTTAGACTTACAACATCGGTTTTATCACTAATAATTTCTTCGTTATCAACTTTTATTGATCCTGATACTTTACAAATTTCAATTAAATCATTCATTCTGTTTATACATCTTAAGAAAGTTGATTTACCACATCCTGAAGGACCAATTAATGCCGTAACTTCTTTCTCCTTGATATCCATTGAGATTCCAAAAAGAGCTTGTTTGGATCCATAATATACATCTACACTATTTGCCAATATTTTAGAGTTACTCATGTTTTACCACTTCCTTTCAAATCTATTTCTTAAGAACACTGCAATGGCATTCATCATAAACAAAAATATTAAAATTACCATTATGGCCGCAGCTGATTTTTCCTGAAAACCTCTTTCTGCACTTTCCACCCATAGATATATTTGAACAGGAAGTGCTGCTGAAGGTTCTGTTAAGCCAGTTGGAATATTGGGAATAAATGCAATCATACCAATCATTATAAGTGGTGCTGTTTCACCTAATGCTTGTGCTAATCCAATAATAGTCCCTGTTAAAGTACCAGGTAGTGCAAGGGGTACGACATGATGAAATACCGCTTGTGTTTTTGTTGCTCCAACTGCAAGCGCTCCTTCTTTAATTGAAGGGGGAACAGCTTTCAATGAAGCTCGGCAGGCAATAATAATAGTTGGTAACGTCATTAATGCTAACACGGAACCTCCAACTAACGGTGTGCTCCTTGGAAGACCAAAAACATTAAGCAATACACCTAACCCAAGTAATCCAAAAACTATTGATGGGACTGCTGCAAGATTTGAAATATTTACTTCTATTAATTCAGTTATTCTATTTTTTGGAGCAAATTCCTCAAGATAAACAGACGCTCCTATAGCAATTGGAAAAGATAAAATAAAAACAGTAAAAAGAGTAAATAATGATCCCATAAATGAACCAGCAACACCAGCAATTTCAGGATGCCTTGAATCTGCTTTAGTAAAAAAGAAATTATTAAAAACTTGTTTAACTCTATTTTCTTCAACTAATTGATCAACATAACTTAATTGAATATCATTTAATTTTCTTCTATCTTCTGGCACATCCCTTCTTGAATTACCTTTTAATAGTTGATCCACATCACTGTGGGCAGTTACCCAAATTTGTTGCTTTGTATTAATAACTTCAGGATTATCTAAGAAGTAGTCTTTAATTTCGTTATCTGCATTTATAGAAAATAATTTTTTTACTAATTTAATATCTGATTTTGAGAGATCGGGGAAAAAATTTTCAATTGCCTGTTTTTTAACTCTAAAAAATTTTCCTTTTTCCATTTCTTCCTCTGAGGAGTCAGGAGTTAGTTTTAAAACATCTTGATTATAATCAACTTCTAGGAGAACAATTGTTTTTTGGAAAGCAGTGTATCCTTTAGAAAATATTGTATACAAAAGAAAAACTAAAACTGCTAAAGATAAACACATAGCTGTAAAGCCATAATACTTAAATCGCATATCTTCTAAACTTCTCTTTTTTCTCAAAGAAACAATTTTTTCTTTAGCAACAGAATTATTCATAACGCTCCCTGTATCTCTTTACTATTTGTAGAGCTATAATGTTAAGAAATAATGTAATAACAAATAAAACTAATCCTAAAGCAAATGCTGATAATGTTCTTGGGTTATCAAATTCTTGATCACCTATTAAGGCCACAACAATTTGCACTGTAACTGTTGTTACATTTTCAAAAGGATTGCCCGTAAGATTGGGAGCCGTACCTGCTGCAACTACAACAATCATGGTCTCCCCTATCGCTCTGGATATTGCTAATAAAAATGCTCCTACAATTCCAGGTAAAGCTGCTGGTAAAATTACTTTTTTAATTGTTTCTGCTTTATTAGCGCCAATACCAAGCGATGCTTCCCTTAGACTTTGCGGGACAGAGTTTATTACATCATCAGATAGGGAAGAAATAAAAGGAATAATCATAACTCCCATTACCATACCAGCTGCAAGGGCGCTTGTTGGTGAAGCATCAATTCCAATTGATTGTCCAAATGCTTTAACGAAAGGGGCAACACTAACAAAAGCAAAGAACCCATAAACTATTGTTGGTATCCCTGCTAAAATTTCAAGAAGAGGTTTAACAGTTTTTCTAACTCTTTGACTTGCGTATTCTGCTAAATAAATTGCAGTTAATAATCCAAGAGGTACTGCAACACACATAGCTACTACCATAACTAAAAATGTTCCAGCAAATATTGGTACTGCACCAAAGGATCCCTCTGCAGCTGTTTGACCTTCTCTAATTGGAATAAAAGGGTACCACTCGGTACTGAATAAAAATTCAAATATTGATACTTCTGCAAAAAAGCGAAGGCTTTCAAATATTAGTGAAAAAACTATTCCTATTGTAGTAAAAATAGCAACAGATGAACAAAATATAAGTATATATTGTATATATCTTTCAATTGTATGTTGAGCATGAAATTCAGGTTTTAATTTTTGTGAAGCGTATAAGGCTCCAAGTAACATTATAATGATTATTGAGGTATAAAAAGATATTTGACTTATTTGTCTTAAGGAAGAATAATGAGATGCAGCATTAATTATTTCTATAGATTTACCATCAGCAAAAGAAGGGTTATTAGCAACATTTCTAATCTCTGCTAACAATAATCCTTCGTTGTAGACCGCGCCCTCAATAAATTCAAAGTTACTAATAACTATGTTTTGAATAATCTGCTCTTGAAAAATAGCCCATGAAAAATAAACAATTAGTGCGGGAAACAAACACCACATTAAAACGTATTGTGCGTAATAAGTGGGAAGAGATTTGCTTTTCGTACCTTGTTTTTTAGAGTTTAATTTAATTCTTGATCTTCCGTATATAAAGGATGAGAAAATTCCGACTGCAATTAAAACTAAAGACCAAAAAAACATTTATAACTTAGTATTAAAAAAAAGGGGGCTTGTATGCCCCCAATTCATAAAAATTTAAGATTTTTATTTATAATTTGTTTGATTAGAAATAGCATCAAGAACAGTTGCTCTATCCGCAGGACTTAGTTGAACAAGTCCAGCATCTAGTAAGTAACCTTCTGTTGCTTCTTCACTTACAAACTCATTAACATAATCCATTAAACCAGGAATAACACCAATGTGTGCTTTTTTAATGTAGAAGAATAAAGGTCTTGCTATTGGATATGAATAATCTTGGATACCTTCCATAGAGATTTCAACACCGTTAATCATTGATGCTTTAACTTTATCAGAATTATTAGATACAAAACTATAACCAAAGATACCGAATGCACCTTGTTCTTTAGTTATATGCTCAACATACAGTTCATCATTTTCACCACCTTCAATAACATGGCCATCTTCACGATACGCTTGACAATCACCGTCAGCAACTAACATATCTTTAACACAACCCTTTTTCATTACAAGTGAGTCAAATGCATCTCTTGTTCCAGAAGTTGGAGGAGGTGCCATGATAGAAATTTCAACTTTTGGTAATCTTTTATCTATTTCATACCAAGTTGTTGGAGCATTTGCATTATCTCTAGCCATTGCCTGCCAGATTTCTTCTTTAGTTAAATCAATGCCACCTTTCATTGTAGCACCATTAGTATATTTCCATTCATAATCTGCAGCGTATGCAAAAGCTATACCATCATTACCAACTCTAACTTCGATGATATCGGTTACACCACCATCTTGACAAAGTTTGAATTCTTTATCTTTTTGTGCTCTTGAGGAGTTAGTGATATCTGGATGTTCAACACCAACGCCAGCACAAAATAATTTGTGTCCTCCACCAGAACCAGTTGATTCAATTACTGGTGCTTTCATTCCTTCTGATGCCATTTTTTCAGCAACTAAAGTAGCGAAAGGATAAACTGTAGAAGATCCTACAATTGAAATATAGTCTCTTGCTGAAACTGAAGAAGTTCCAAATAGAGCAAGGACAGCAATTAATTTGATTATATTTTTCATATTTAGCCTCATTTAAATTAAGATTGTCCTACAGAATATATATTAAGGATTTATTACAATTTGCTGAATTACGGGTAAGGAAATAGTAAATGTTGAGCCCTTATCCACCTTGCTTTTTATTGATAATTTACCATTATGCTTATTAGTTATATGTTTAACAATAGATAAACCCAAACCGGTACCACCTTGATTTCGAGATCTATTTTTATCTACTCTATAAAATCTTTCAGTAAGTCTTGTTAAATGCTCTTTTGATATACCTTCTCCGTTATCTATAAAACTTATTTGGCAAAAGGCGGTATTGTCATCAATGACTCCCTCAATCTCAATACTAATAGTAGAATTTTCTCTGCTATATTTTATTGCGTTATCAGTTAAGTTTAAAAAAACTTGAATTAGAGCATCTTTGTTTGCTGATATTGTAGACTTATCAAAATCATCCTTGATTTGAACTTCAATTTTTTTTGCCATTAATTTGTTTTGTAAATTATCTACTACGCCATCAATTAATTTCCTTATATTAGCTTCTTGAAATTCTATAGGCTTATCTTCAGTCTCATATTTACTTAGTAATAATAAATCTTCGACAAGTCTAGTCATACGCCAAGCCTGATCTTCCATTGTGTCTAAAAATTTACCAACCGTTTTGTCTTTGTTCTTATCTTCATTGAGTGAATTTTTAATTGTTTCAACATAGCCTAGAATTGAGGAAAGAGGAGTTCTTAATTCATGGCTTACATTGGCCACAAAATCTGTTCGCATTTGTTCATAGTTTTTAAGAAGACTTTGATCATTTAGTGATATTAATAATTCTTCATAATCTTTTTCAACAAATATTAAGTCAGCAATAAAATACATATCACTAAAATTAGATGGGGTGAATTCAAACTTAAAATCTTCTTTCTCCCTAAAGGCTTTATCAATAAAAGTATTTAACTCTGTTGATCTAATAATATTATTAAGATCTCTTCCTTCATCAATAAATAAAAATTTTTGTTTAGCTGCATTATTGTAAAAAATTATTTCCTTATTTGTATCAATTGCAATAATAATCGAAGGTATCTTACTTAGACTTAGTCTTAGTTTTTTTTTCATATTTTTTTAATTTTGGCCAATCATTGTCACTTAAAATATAACCTACACAATTTCTAGAACCACACTTACAAATGTGATCCACAAAATCTGTATCAAAAGGATAACCATAGTTATAGAAAAGTTCGTCTCCTTTTTTTATTCGTTTAATAGAAGAAATCCAAATCTCATTATCTATGATGTCTACTTCACAATTCGGATTACATGAGTGATTAATAAATTTTGCAAAATTATAATCGACATCACCGTCTATGTCGTATCGCTTGTTTAGTTCAAAAACATAGACCATGCCGTTATTTTTATCTTTTTTTGCTTTACGGATTTGTTTATCTGCTCTTTTGTCACCCTCTCTTTTAGTAACTTTATCACCAATATATTGGATTACTTTCTGACCTTTTTTAATATTAGTTTTTGCAAATAATCCAGAACCGTGAAGGGGTGATTTTTTTTTAAACCAAATTTTCTGCTTCATACTGTTATTTTTTTACAATACACACATATAATAATAAATTGTATTATAAAATGATACTTTTATGTATAAGAGCAATTCTTTAATTAATGAAATTTGAAACAAATAAAAAATTTTACCGCACAATTTGGATTTCGGATACTCATCTAGGAACTAGTGGCTGTAAAAGCAACATGCTTTTAGAATTCTTAGAGGAAACAGATTCAGAGTATTTATTTTTAGTAGGCGACATTGTAGATGGATGGCGCATGCGTAAGAAAATGTATTGGCCTCAAGAACATAATGATGTGGTTCAAAAAGTTTTAAAAAAAGCGAAAAATGGAACTAAGGTAGTGCTTATCCCAGGAAATCATGATGAAGTATTAAAAGATTTTACAAATTTTTCCTTTGGAGAAATTTCAATCAAAAATGAAGATACACATCAATTAGCTGATGGAAGGAAAGTACTGATTACACACGGAGATGAGTTTGATGCTGTGATCATTAATGCAAGATGGTTAGCCAAAGTGGGATCAGCACTTTATGAATATTTGCTAAAGTTAAATAATGTATTTAATTTTATTCGACGAAAGATGGGTTTATCTTACTGGTCACTGTCTCAATATTTAAAAAAGAAAACAAAGCATGCAACAAACTTTATTAGTAATTTTGAGTTTGCTGTATCTGATAGAGCAAGAAGAGAAAATGCCGATGTCGTTGTGTGCGGGCATATACATAGACCTGAAATAAAGGAATTAAATGGTGTTCTCTATTGTAATGATGGTGACTGGATTGAAAGTTGCACAGCACTCGTTGAAGATGAAATTGGAAATTTATCTATTCTTAATTGGCCCGAAGAAAGAGAAAAATTAAAATTAATTTCTTTTGAAGAAAGACGAAAAATAAAAGAGGATGCAGCCTAAAAAAATCGCGTTAATTAGTGATGCGTGGGTTCCTCAGGTAAACGGCGTTGTTACGACATTTCAAAGCATTATACCTATTCTAAAAAAAAAAGGTTTTGAAATTAAAATATTACATCCTGAGATGTTTAATAATTTTAGTTATCCTTGGTACAAAGAAATAAAAATTTCTTACAATACTAAAAAAGTTACTGAAAAATTTTTTAAAGAATTTAATCCAGATGTTGTTCATATAATGACTGAAGGTCCGGTAGGTTTTGCTGGTCGTAAGTACTGTCTTAAAAATAAACTACAATACACTTCTTCCTTTCACACTCGTTTTCCTGACTACATTAAGCAAAGAGCTTTTATCCCAAAGAGATTTACATACTCCATATTAAGAAGACTACATAGTGATTCAGAAAGAGTTCTTGTTCCATCAGTTTCAATGCTAAATGAGTTAAAAAAGTATAATTTTAAAAATTTAGTAGTTTGGAATAGAGGTGTTGATACAGAATTATTTAATCCAAATAAAAGAGACACAAACAGTAAAGATAGGCAACTGACTTATGTTGGTAGAGTAGCAATTGAAAAAAATATTGAAGAATTTTTAAAACTTAAAGGAAATTATAATAAAACTGTTGTGGGTGATGGTCCCGAATTACAAAAATATATTAATAAATATCCTGAAATAAATTTTGTCGGTGTAAAAACTGGAGATGAACTAGCGAAATATTATGCAAACGCAGATGTATTTGTCTTTCCTTCTAAAACAGACACTTTAGGAAATGTAATACTTGAAGCATTAGCTAGTGGAACACCAATTGCTGCATATCCAGTAACCGGGCCCATAGATGTATTAACAGATGAAAAGATTAACACTTTAGATAATGACTTGTTACAATCAGTTAAGAAGGCACTTAAAGTAAAAAGAGTTGATTGTAGAAATTTTACTCTTAAATTAACTTGGGAGAAATGTGTGAATGAATTTTTAGAATTCATGGTAAAAGTTTAGTAATTTAAGGTAATTTTATAGTGACATTTTCTTTAAGACAAAAAATACTAGCAGAATTTATTGGGACATATTTTCTTGTACTAACAGTTGTAGGTAGTGGAATTATGGGAGAGTTAATGTCAAATGACCTTGGTATAATATTACTAGGAAACACTATTGCAACAGGTGCCATTTTATATGTAATTATTTCTATGTTTATTAATATCTCAGGAGCGTACTTTAATCCTGCTGTTGTATTAAGTGATATTATCCAAAAAAATATTCCTATTAATTACGGAATAATTTTTATTTTTACTCAGATTATTGCTGGTATATTTGGTTGTTTAACTGCAAATTGGTATTTTGAATATCCTATAATTGAATGGTCACTCAATGAAAGAGTTGGTGTATTTAAATTCTTTTCAGAAATAATTGCAACTGTTGGATTATTATTAACTATTTTTATATTAAAAGAGGTAAACAAGGAAAGAATAGCTATTGGTGTAGCTCTATTTATTACCGCAGGATATTGGTTTACTTCATCAACAAGTTTTGCAAATCCAGCAGTAACTATAGGGAGAATGTTTACAGACAGCTTTAGTGGAATAAGTCCATCAAGTGTTCTAGGTTTTATTTTAGCTCAGATTATTGGTGCTCTTATTGCTACATTTATTGTTAGATTGTTTTTTAAAAATTAGTTCAACATATCGTACAAGTAGCCTTCACGGATTCCATATCTTACAAAAATAATATTTTTAATGTTATAAAATGAAGCAAGGCTAAATAAAATATATGTAGATAATTTTAATTTATCTAATCGATTGGGTTGGACAACATTCAATTTTTGAATTTGTTTTTTTTCCATAGAGTATAATTTGTGATAAAATATTTCTAACTCTGAAAATGGTATCATGTACCCATGTAATTTATTTTTCTTGATTCCATTTAGGTGCAAATGAAGTTTTGCAAGGTTGCGCCACATGCCTCCAATAACATAAATATTTCCTACGTTTTTAGAAAATTTAAGAGATTGGTTTTTAAATTTAGAAAATAAAAAATTACCAAATTTAATTTTAGTAGTTTTGTACATCTCAGATTCACTTCTTAAGATGCCAATTTTTAAACTTTTAGTTTCAAGTATGTTTTCATTTTTTATAGTACTAAGTTCTAAACTTCCACCTCCCAAGTCAGCAACTAAACCGATTGGATTTTTTATTGAACTAATTACACCTAGAGATCCGCATTTAGCTTCATTTTTTGGTGAGAGCACTTCTACTCTAACTGACTTTTTTTTCTTGAAGGGTTCAATAATTTCTTTTCCATTTATTGTTTCACGAATTGCGGCCGTTGCAATTATATGAATATCTAAGGACTCATAATCTTTTGCAATCTTAATATATTCTTCTAAGCATTTTATAGCTTCTTTTATTTTTATCGATGGGAGTTTACCTATTTTAATACTTTCACCTAATTTTAAGAATTCTCTTTTTTGATAAAGTATTGGAAAAGGATGAATAGCTTGCGCATATATAACTAGTCTAAATGTGTTAGAGCCTAGATCAATCACTGTTATGGGATTTTTATTTTTCTTTTTAGCCATGGAAATGTATACATCTAAAGTATTAAACTCGAATGCTACAAGTCTATTTATTACGTCACGCCAAATCTAGTTGGGATAATTTAGAACTTGATGACATTGATAGGCCACTGAATAAAAGAGGTGTGAGAAACGCAAAACAATTTTCTAAAATATTAGATAAAAGAAAATTTCAAATTGGTCAGATAATATGTTCTCCTTCTAAAAGAACAACTAGCACATATGATATAATTTCTAATTCATTTGATCGCTCAGTAAAATTTACAATTGATAACGATATTTATGAATG
>CACIQI010000021.1 GCA_902588745.1 uncultured Alphaproteobacteria bacterium
GATATGTCCTATTATTAATTAAAATATTTGGATAAATTTCTTTAACTCCGAATATGATTGAGCATTCATTTAAATTTTCATTAATTTTAGCACCACATAATTCATATTCTTCATCAGAAAAACATCTACTATTTGATGGCTGAATAATGAAATTAATATTCGGATTGCTCTCTTTGTATTTTTTAATATGCTCTGGGACTATAGGAGTTCTATTTTCATCATTTCTAGACTCTCTAACAATACCAATATTGGTTAATTGACTATCCATTCTCTTGTTGGATATTAATTTTATAATCTTTTAAAATTTTAAAAAAATATATTATGTCTTCTGTTTTATGTGGTGCAGTTTTAACACCAGACTCAATTTTATTATCCATAATTAGATCAATCGCAGCTGATAAAGTAATCGATACAAGTTTGCCCATTGCGGTATTTTCACCACTTCCTTTTTCATCTAGAAAATAAGAACTATCGAAAATTTTATTATCATTTTCAAAAGCTTTAAGTTTTACAGAAAGTACAACGCGATCTTCTTCCTCAGGTAAATATTTATTATCTTTTAATAATTCTTCACTTTTTTTATTGATTTCAGCTTCTATATTATCTGATCTATTTTCAAGCATTAAAAAAATATCTTTCCATGCCTCTTTCCAACCATCAAGTCGTAAAGTTCCTCTTACGAACTCTCTGACTTTCCATTTCTTATCAAACAAGTATTCACTTACATATGGTGTTGAATCTCTGTTTGGATAAGCTTCAAAATTTTCACCAGATATTGAATAAGAACTAATAGATTTGTAAGGAGTTACAGTATTTATTTTACCTTTTGTTATATATTTTGCATCATTGTTTAAGGCTTTGATTACTCCAGCTGGGGACCAACTAAATTTATATTTGAAATCATTTGGAATTGCTGGAAAACCTCCACAATATGATTCATATACCACTTCTGTTTTTTCAGTAGCAATTTTTTTAAGATCACTGACAAGTAAATGAGAAAAAAAATGATCGATACCTGGGTCTAAACCAACCTCATTGATAAATACTAAATTTTCTTTTTTTACATCTGAATTTAGCATATTTATTTCTGGATTAAGGTAACTAGTAGAAGCAAAATGACATTTATGTTTTAAACAAAGTTCAGCTATTTCTAAATGTTTGTTTGCTGGTAGTTGAGAAATAACAATATCACCTGGATTTGTTTCGTTAAATAATAAATTAACATCAAACTGTTTTGCATTCACATTGTTTTTATCTACATGGTCAATACTTTTTGTAGCTTTATCTAATGTTCTATTCCATACTGTAAAATTATCTAAATTTTTAGCTAATCTTCTAATTCCTGGTATGGAAGATAATCCTGTTCCTATCCAATGTACATGTTTCATAGTCTTATTTACTTTTATATTAAATTGTTTACTACATTAATGAAACTTAAAATACGGTAATTTATTTGACTTCAATAGTATTTATTTTTTTATTAACAGGTCTAGTCTCTGGTTTTATTGCAGGATTATTAGGAGTTGGAGGTGGAATAATAATTGTACCTGTAACTTACTTTATTTTACTTAATCTTGGTTACAGCACTGAAATTGTCATGCACGTTGCTGTAGCATCGTCTCTTGGTGTAATTTGTTTTACTTCAATTTCCTCCATAAGATCACATATCAAGCTTAAAAATACAAATTTGATAATTGTAAAAAAATGGGCATTAGGAATAATAATAGGATCAATTGTAGGATCACTTGCAGCGAGTTCTATTTCAGGACAGAGTTTAGTTATTCTTTTTGTAATTCTGGCATTTTTGATTGCATTAAATATGATGTTTCAACAAAGCCCAATAGTTGTAAGTAAGGATATACCATCATCTAATATAATTAATTTTGCAATAAGCTCTTCAATTGGTTTTTTATCTGCAACAATTGGCATAGGTGGTGGCAGTTTTAGTGTTCCAACTTTAACAATGTTTTCAAAAAAGATTCATGAAGCAGTTGGTACCTCTGCAGTTTTTGGTTTTTTAATTGCTTTTCCAGGAACACTTACATTTATGTATACTGGGTCAAATGTAAATGAACTTCCCGTTTATTCTCTTGGTTACGTAAATATTATAATAGTTTTTTTTATATCGATAACTAGTATATTTACTGCTGGAATTGGTGCAAGAGTTTCATCAAATATAGATAAATTAGTATTAAGAAAGATTTTTGCTATTTTTTTGTTGTTAACTTGTGCTAGTCTAATTATTGAACATTTTATAATTTAAATGAATTTTGTTGCGGACAGACTAAGTAAAATAAAACCTTCAATGACTGTAGGTATAAATATCAAAGCCAAGGCTTTGAAGGACGAAGGTAAAGATGTAATTGTTCTTGCAGCAGGTGAACCAGATTTTAACACACCAAAAAATATTAGAGATGCAGCTAGTAAAGCGATGGAAGAGGGTAAAACTAAATATGTACCAGGCAAAGGTACACCAGAGTTACAAAAAGCAATTCAGAAAAAATTCAGGGAAGATAATAATATAGATTATCAATTAGATGAAATCATATGTGGTGTTGGAGGAAAACATATTATCTATAATGCTATGATGGCAACAATCAATCCAGGAGATGAGGTCATTATAACAGCTCCTTTTTGGGTTAGTTATCCAGATATTGTTTTATTAGCAGAAGGTAAGCCAGTGATAGTTGAGTGCCCTCAATCACAAAATTTTAAAATTACACCAGAACAGCTAGAAAAAAATATCAACTCTAAAACAAAATGGTTAATGTTAAATAGTCCTAGCAATCCAACTGGCTCAGTATATTCAAAAAAAGAGTTAGAGGACTTAGCGCATATCTTAAAAAAATATCCTAATGTTCTTATAATGTGTGATGATATCTACGAAAAAATTGTTTACGATGGAGTAGAATTTCATACCCTTGCTTCTATTGAGCCTTCACTGAAAGAGAGATGTTTGACACTAAATGGTGTTTCAAAATCATATTGTATGACAGGATGGAGACTTGGATATTGTGGTGCTCCAAAAGAGATTATTGCTGCTATGAATAAAATACAATCACAAAGCACAACATCAACTTCTTCAATTACAATGGCTGCTGCTGTTGAAGCAATAAGTGGTCCACAGGATTTTATAAACGAGCATAATAAAAAATTTTTAAAACGTAGAGATCTAGTATTGACTAAATTAAATGATATTGATGGAATCACGTGTCAAAAACCAGAAGGAGCTTTTTACGTTTATCCAAATTGTGATGGGATAATTGGAAAAAAGATACCGAATGGAAAACACATTTCCAATGATGAAGATTTTATGACATTTCTTTTAGAAGACCAAGGTGTGGCAGGAGTTCATGGTGCAGCATTTGGTTTGTCTCCTTATTTTAGATTATCTTATGCAACTAGTGATGCAATTCTGGAGGATGCATGTAACAGAATTAGAGAAGCTTGTAATAAGCTTACTTAAGATCTTTATCAGCAATTATCTCAGCTAATCTAAGTAGATTAGTTGTTCCAGCGTTTCCAAATGGAACACCAGCCGAAATAACTACATTATCTCCTGGCTGTACTAATTTTTTATTTTTTGCAATCGAACAAGCAATATTAACCATATCTTGAGCATTTTGAGCATCTTCTTGACAATGACAGGAGTTTACCCCCCAATATATTTGCATTTTTCTTGTAGTGTTAATATTTGGAGATAAACCGACAATTTGAACTGGCGCTCTTTCCCTAGCCATTCTAGTCGTTGTTCTGCCACTTACAGAAAATGTAATTATTGCTTTTGCATCTGATTTTTTTGCAATTGAGTAAGCCGCTAAAGTTATTGCATCTGTATTATCAACATCATCAATATTTTCTTGAGTAATTTGTAAATCATAATTATTTTTATCATTTTCAACATTTTCTATTATTTTATTCATGGTTTTAACTACTTCTATTGGATGTGCTCCAACAGCAGACTCGCCAGATAACATTACAGCATCTGTTCCGTCATAAATAGCATTTGCAACATCTGATGCTTCAGCTCTCGTTGGAACAAGATTTTCAATCATACTTTCAAGCATTTGTGTAGCAACAACAACTGGTTTACCAAAGTGCCTACATCTTTTAATAATATTTTTTTGAACTATAGGAACTTGTTCTGTTGGCATTTCAACACCCAAATCACCTCTAGCTATCATAATACCATCTGCAGCATTTATAATTTCATCAATATTTTTTACTGCTGAAGGCTTTTCAATTTTTGCCATCACGAGTGCTTTGTTGTTAATTATTTTTTTTAGTTTGTATATATCCTCTGCTTGTTGTACGAAAGAAAGTGCAATCCAATCAACTCCCATATCTAATGCCTTCATAAGATCAGATTTATCTTTTTTGGTAAGAGCGTCTATTGGAAGAATAACATCTGGAATATTTACACCTTTGTTATTTGAGATTTCAGCATCATTTAAAACTTCTGTAATTAAACTATCTTTTTTTTGTTCAACAATTTGTAATCTAATTCTTCCATCATTTACTAATAAAATAGAATTAGGTGTTAAAAAATCATAAATTTCTTCATGAGGAAAGTTAACCCTATTATTATCTCCAGGCTCACTTGAAAGATCTAATACAAAATGTTGACCTTTGACTAAATTCTCTTTTTTATTCTTAAATGTACCCACTCTTAATTTGGGTCCTTGTAAGTCAGCTAATATGCATGATGCATGATCATGTCTTTCTTCGAGAGATCTAATAGTTTCATAATTTTTTCTATGAGTTTCTAGTTCACCATGTGAAAAATTTAATCTAAAAACATCACATCCTGCCACAAACAAATCTTCTATTATTTTTTTATCAGATGATGCAGGTCCTAGTGTAGCTAAAATTTTAGCTTTTCTGTTACGTTTCATTAATATTATATATATAACACAAAAAAAGATTTATATAATTTATTTACGTAATATGACCAAAAACTTTGATAGAGATTTACTTGCTGATGTTGCAGAAAGATTGATTCATCATCTAAAAAATAGAACAGATGTACAAAATATTGATTTAATGAATTTGTCAGGTTTCTGTAGAAACTGTCTTTCAAAATGGTATGTTAGTGCTGCAGAGAAGAAAAATATTTCTATTTCATACGATGAAGCACGAGAAATGATTTATGGTATGCAATACTCAGAGTGGAAAACGAAATTTCAAAAAGAAATAACACCTGAACAAAAAGAAAAGTTTGATAAAGGAAAAACTTAATATAGTTTCTCCAAATTCTCACCATACATCTCTTTTACTTTAAATCTTCTCACTTTCATGGAGGGAGTCATCATATTGTTTTCAATTGTAAACTCGTGATCAATTAAAATAAATTTTCTTATTTGTTCTATACTAGAAAGGCTTTTATTGACTTTATCTACAACTTCTTTCATTTTTTTGTTAAATGAAGAATCTTGAATTATTTTATTTAAATCACCCTCAACCTTATTTTCTTTTGCCCATTCTAAAGCTAAATCTTTATTAGGCACCAGGATTGCAACTAGGTAATTTTTGAAATCTCCATATAACATTGATTGAGCAATTTCAGGTTCAATATCTAGTTTTGCCTCAATTCTTGAAGGTGAAATATTATCTCCTCCAGCATTTACAATAATATCTTTTTTTCTATCTGTTATCTTTAGATAATCTTCTTCATCAAATTCACCAATATCACCTGTATGAACCCAACCATCAATTATAGTTTTATTAGTTGACTCAGGATCATTCCAATAACCATTCATAATTAGCTCTCCACGAGCTAAAATTTCTCCATCTTCAGAAATTTTCACTTCATTTCCCTGAAGAACTTTTCCAACAGTATCTAATTTAATTTTTTCAGGAGGGTTTGCAGAAATAACAGGAGCAGTTTCAGTTTGTCCATAGCCTTGAAGTAGTGGAAGGCCAAGGGCACTTAGGTATAATCCAACTTCAAAATTTAGTGCTGCGCCTCCTGATATTAATGCTCTGAGACTTCCACCAAATCTTTTCTTAACTTTTTTTCTTACTATTCTATCCATCAATCCATTCATAAATCTTTCAGAGAAGCTCATCTGCTCGCCAAAATATTTTTTCTTTCCTAGATTTAATGTAATTGCAAAGAAGCGTTGACTTAATTTACTTTGGTTTTTTAGACCTTGTGAAATACGTGTGTGTAAAGAGTCATAAAACCTTGGAACAGCTGTCATAAAATGTGGTGCTGCTTCAGCCATATTAACTAATAATCTATCTATACTTTCAGCGTAATAGATTTGTGCACCTTGCCCCATTTCTAAAAATTGTAAAGTATGTTCATATGAATGAGATAATGGCAACCATGATAAATATCTAATTTCTTTTGTTAAATCATTGGTAAGACTCTCAAGTAATTTATCACAGGAAGCACAGTTTCTCAGCATTGCTCCATGACTTAACATCACTCCCTTAGGATTACCTCCAGTACCTGATGTATAAATAATGCATGCTGTATCTTTTCTTTTAAAATTTTTTGATAATTCTTCTATTTCATCAGAATTTTTACTTTTTTCTAAATTGTCATTTATAATTTTATTGTATGATATAATATTAACAACCTCTGAATAAGTTTCATTATCATCATTAATTTTTATTACGTTTTGACAATGTGAAATCTTTTCTATTGCAGGTAGAACTTTTTTCATTAACTCGTGTGATGATACAATGGCACATCTAGCACCAGAATGTTCAATAATATATTTATAATCATTGGTTGTGCTCGTTGTATAAGCAGGTACTGAAATTGCGCCTATGGACATTACTGCTAAATCTGTGATTTGCCATTCAGGCCTATTTTCAGATAAAATTAATACTCTATCCCCTTCTAAAATTCCTAGATCTTTTAAGTATGTTGCTAAACTTTCGACTTGTTCTTTAACTTGTGACCAGCTTAAAGAAACATATTTATCATTCTCTTTTTTCCATAAATATGGTTGATCTTTTAGATCATTTGCCTGATGATAAAATATACCTGGTATGCTATTAAATTCGTCAAAATTAACAATCATGCTATCTGCCCTCCCTACAAAGCTTTGATATTAGACCTATATCGAAATAATAAAATATGAAACAAAAAAATTATCAAAATTCAACAAAAAATACCCTTGGCAAACTACCAATTTGGAATTTAAAGGATTTATATGATTCACCAAAAGCCAAGAAATTGAATAATGATTTAAATAATCTTAGAATATCTACTAAAAAATTTGAGAAAAAATACTCATCCAAAATCACTAAGATTAGTTCTAATCAACTCTTGAAAGCTATTATTGAATTAGAAGATATTGATACAAAAATTGATAAAATTATGTCTTATGCACATTTATTAGTTGCAGAGGATGGCAACAATGAAAAGAATAAAATTTTTTATCAACAAATGCAGGAGCAAATAACAAATATTGCCTCTTCAATTGTCTTCTTTAGTCTTGAAATTAATGAAATTTCTGAAAAAAATTTAAAAAAAATTTATGCTGATAAAAAACTTAAGATTTATAAAAACTGGATAAAAAATATTCGAAAATTCAAACCTTATCAATTGGATGTTAAAACAGAAAAATTACTTCAAGAAAAAAGTATTACTTCTAGATCAGCCTGGGTTAGACTATTTGATGATACAATTGCTTCACTTAAATTCCCTTTTAAGGGAAAAAATTTATCTAGTGCTGAAATTTTTAATTTTCTTTCTGATAAAAAAGAAGCAAACCGTAAAAAATCAGCTGAGGTGGTATCTGCTGTTTTAAAAGATAACATTACTTTATTTACATCTATTACTAATAATCTTGCAAAAGATAAATCAATTAATGATAAATGGAGAGGATTGCCAAATCCAGTCAGTTCAAGAAATTTATCTAACGTTGTTGAAGATGAAGTTGTAGATGCCTTGAGTGAAACAATAATAGAAAATTATCCAAAAATTGCTCATCGCTATTATAAAATAAAATCTAAATGGCTAAAAAAGAAATCTTTAATGTATTGGGACAGAAATGCACCTCTGCCTTTCCAATCACAGAGTATTTATTCATGGAAGGATGCAAGACAAATTGTAACTAATGCTTATTTAAATTTTGATAAAAGAGCAGGAAATATTGTAAATAAATTTTTTGATAATTCATGGATACACGCTCCAGTAAATCCAGGAAAATCTCCTGGTGCGTTCGCTGCTTCTACTGTTCCATCGGTTCATCCATTCATACTTGTTAATTATCAAGGCAAAGCAAGAGATATAGCTACTCTTGCTCATGAACTAGGACACGGAATCCATCAATATTTAGCAGGACAAAAACAAACTTATTTTAATTCTTCTACTCCGTTAACTCTTGCTGAAACAGCAAGTGTTTTTGGGGAAATGTTAACTTTTAAATCTCTTTTATCTATTACGACAAAAGAAAATGAACGTAAGGGGCTTTTAGCAAACAAAGTCGAAGATATGCTAAACACTGTTGTAAGACAGATTGCATTTTTTGAATTTGAAAAACGTATTCATCATCAAAGAAAAATTAAAGAATTAAGTGTTGATGAGATTTGTGAAATTTGGATTGATGTTCAAAAGAAAAGTTTAGGACCATCAATAAAATTTAATGATGATTATAAATATTTCTGGAGCTACATACCCCATTTTATTCATTCACCATTTTATGTTTATGCATATGCTTTTGGTGATTGTCTTGTTAATTCTCTTTTTAATGTTTACGAAAGCAAACTCCCTAAATTTGAAGACAAATACATTACTTTGTTAGAGAGCGGTGGTAGTGATACATATGATAAACTATTGAAGCCTTTTGGATTAAATCCGAAGAAAAAAGATTTCTGGCAAAAAGGAGTTAATGTTATTGAGAATTTAATTGACCAATTAGAAGAATAAAATTGATGAAAGATAAAGAAGCAAAGTCTCTAACAAAACAACTTACCAGATATGCCAAAGTTGGAGGTGTTGTTGGAAAATTAGCCACTAAACTTGCAAGTCAAAGATATTTAGGTGTTAAGCTAGATAAAGAAAAACATGCTTCAGAAATAAGAGCTGCTCTTGGGAATATTAAAGGACCCTTAATGAAAGTGGCACAATTATCAGCAACTATACCTGATTTACTTCCTGATGAGTATGCGCAAGAGCTTATGCATTTACAGTCTAATGCTCCACCGATGGGATGGTTATTTGTTAAAAGAAGAATGGCTGCAGAATTAAAGCAGGACTGGCAAAAAAATTTTATTGATTTTGATAAAGAAGCAACAAGAGCAGCTTCTCTTGGGCAAGTTCATAAAGCTAAAATAAAAAATGATGAAATTGTCGCTTGCAAACTCCAATACCCAGACATGGCTTCAGCAGTAAGTGCCGATCTTTCACAGTTAAAAATGATTTTTTCAATTTATCAGTCTTATAACAAAGCGATCAAAACTGATGAAGTCTATAAAGAAATCACTGACAGACTTAAAGAAGAGCTAGATTACGAAAGAGAAAAAAAATTAATGGCTGTATTTAGAAATATTTTTTCAAATATAAATTTCGTTCATGTTCCTAAAACTTATGATAAATTATCTACAAAAAGATTGCTAACTATGAGTTGGCTAGATGGTGAACCTATTTTGAATTTTAAAAAATCTCCTAAAGAAACAAGAAATACATTAGCGGCTAATATGTATAAAGCTTGGTATAAACCATTCTTTGAATACGGAGTACTTCACGGAGATCCACATTTAGGAAATTATTCTGTGCAAAAAAAAGATCTTAGTATTAATATATATGACTTTGGTTGTATGAGAATTTTTAATGGTAATTTCATTCAAGGTGTAATTGATTTATACTTTGCTCTTCAAGAAAATGATAATACAAAGGCAGTACATGCTTATGAGCAATGGGGTTTTACAGATATAACAAAAGAGAAATTAAAAGTATTAAATAAATGGGCAGGATTTTTATATTCACCTTTGATGGAAGATAAAGTACAAAAAATACAAGAAAGTGATAGTGGTATTTATGGAGCACAAATTGCATCTGAAGTTCATCAAGAACTTAAAAAACTAGGCGGTGTTAAACCTCCAAAAGAATTTGTTTTCATGGATAGAGCAGCAGTAGGACTAGGTTCAGTATTTATGCATTTAAAAGCTGAAGTTAATTGGTACAAAATATTCCATGAGCTCATTGAAGATTTTAACTCAAAAAAATTAATGAAAAACCAACAAAAAGCTTTAAATTTAGCGAACCTATCAATATAAGAACTCATGCTCTTATCTGCTATTAAAGAAAATGATAACAATGAGACAAGAGTCTCTATCTCCCCTGAATCGGTAAAGCTTTTTTCAAGACTAGGTTTTGAAGTTATAATTGAAAACGGAGCTGGAGAAACTTCAGGATATCAAAATTCAAACTATGAAGAAGCTGGAGCAAAAATTGTTACTAGATCAGAGTGTTTAAAAGCTGATGTTTGTTTATGTGTTAGAATGCCAAGCACTAATGATATAAATAACTTAAAAAGTAATTCGTTACTTATTGGGATTTTAAATCCATACGAAAATAAATCTGAATTTGCTAATTTAAACAAAAACAAAATATCATCATGCTGTATGGAATTAATTCCTAGAATAAGTAGAGCCCAAAGTATGGATGTTTTATCATCCCAAGCTAACTTAGCAGGGTATAGAAGTGTAATTGATGCAGCAGAGCAATTTGGAAAAGCTTTTCCAATGATGATGACTGCTGCAGGACGAGTAAATCCAGCAAAAGTTATGATACTTGGTGTAGGTGTTGCAGGTTTACAAGCAATAGCAACAGCAAAAAGACTTGGGGCAGTAGTGTCTGCTACTGATGTAAGAGCAGCAACTAAGGAACAAGTCGAAAGTCTTGGCGGTAAGTTCATAATGGTTGAAGATGATGAAGCTCAGAATGCTGAAACTGCAGGTGGTTATGCAAAGGAAATGAGTGAAGATTATAAGAAAAAACAGGCACAATTGATAGCAGAAACAGTTTCAAAACAAGATATAGTAATTTGTACAGCTCTTATTCCTGGAAAAAAAGCACCAGTTTTAATCACAGAAGAAATGGTTTCTTCTATGATACCTGGTTCAGTGGTAATTGATTTGGCTGTTGAAGCTGGTGGTAATTGCCCTTTAAGTAAAATGAATGAAATAGTAGTGCATAATGGAGTAAAAATCGTTGGTTATGGAAATGTTCCTGGAAGAGTAGCTAAAGATGCCTCAGCACTTTATGCTAAAAATATTTTTAACTTCTTAAGTTTATTAATAGATAAAGAAAATAAAAAAATAAATTTTGATTTTGATGATGAAATAATTAATTCTGTTTTGCTAACGCATGACGGCGATGTAAGATTGGAGCAATTTAAGTAATATGGAAGCACATTCCTCAGAAGTTTTTGTTATTGGACTAACAGTATTTTTCTTAGCTTGCATTATTGGCTATTACGTTGTTTGGTCAGTTACTCCAGCTTTACATAGTCCATTGATGGGTGTGACAAATGCTATATCAAGTGTAATTATAGTTGGGGCAATATTGGCAGCCGGTCCTCAAGGTTTTGATACTTCAAAAATTTTTGGACTAATTGGTGTTGTATTAGCTTCAGTTAATATTTTTGGAGGTTTTCTAGTAACATATCGAATGCTTTCAATGTTTAAGAAAAAAACTAAAAAAACAAAGGAAAAAGAATAATGTCTTCTAACATGGTTGCGATATTATATTTAATTTCTGCGTTATTATTTATCTTTGCTTTAAGAGGTTTATCTCATCCTGAATCTTCAAGAATGGGTAACATTTTTGGCATCACTGGAATGATTATAGCGGTGTTCACAACGCTAATGTTCAAATCAGTTCTTAGTTATTATGAAATTGGTGCTGCGATACTTATTGGCGGTGCTATAGGTTCATTTATTGCCCTAAGAATTGAGATGACAGCATTACCTCAATTGGTAGCGGCTTTTCATAGTTTAGTAGGTTTAGCTGCTGTATTTGTTGCTGCTGCAGCATTCTATGATCCTGTAGCTTTTAGTATTGGCAAAGTTGGTTCGATTAAAACTGCTAGTTTAGTTGAAATGAGTATTGGAACATTTATTGGTGCTATCACTTTCTCTGGTTCAGTTTTAGCTTTTGGAAAATTACAAGGTACAATTTCAGGAAAGCCAATAGTATTTAAGTTCCAACATTTTATAAATGCACTGATTTTCCTTTTAATTATTTTCTTGATTGTATTATTTGTAATTAATCAATCTCCAACAATCTTTTGGACAATAGTCATTGTTTCAATATTACTAGGATTTCTTGTAGTAATTCCTATTGGTGGAGCTGACATGCCAGTTGTCGTTTCTATGTTAAACTCTTATTCAGGTTGGGCAGCTTGTGGAATAGGATTTACCCTAAGTAATAATCTTTTAATTATTACTGGCGCTCTTGTTGGAGCATCTGGTGCAATACTGAGTTATATAATGAGTAAAGGGATGAATAGATCCATTATTAATGTTGTTCTAGGAGGTTTTGGTGGTGAGCAAGACACCAGTGCTAGCAAGGATAACTCAGATAAAATTGTTAAACAAGGTAATGCGGAAGATGCGGCATATATAATGAAAAATGCAGATTCTGTAATTATTGTGCCAGGATACGGAATGGCTGTAGCGCAAGCACAACATGCTCTAAGAGAAATGGGTGATATATTAAAAAAAGAAGGAATAGAGGTAAGATACGCAATTCATCCAGTTGCTGGAAGAATGCCAGGCCACATGAATGTTTTATTAGCTGAGGCTAATGTTCCCTATGAAGAAGTTTTAGAATTAGATGAAATTAATCATGATTTTCCTATGACAGAGGTCTCTTTTGTTATTGGAGCAAATGATGTAACTAACCCTGCTGCAAAAACTGATGAGTCCTCTCCTATTTTTGGTATGCCTATTTTAGATGTAGAAAAATCTCAAAGTGTTTTATTTGTAAAACGTTCAATGGCAACAGGTTATTCTGGTGTTGATAATGAATTATTCTATAGGGATAATACTACTATGCTATTTGGAGATGCTAAAAAAATGTGTGAGGATATTGTAAAAAGTCTATCAGCTTAGTCGTTATTTCTTTTCGCGGATTTTCTAGCCCTTCTAATATTTTCTTCTTTTTCTCTAGCGCGTTTTAAACAAGGTTTTTCATAGTGTTTGCGAAGTTTCATTTCTTTATATAAACCCTCACGCTGCATTTTCTTTTTTAGCGCTCTTATAGCTTGTTCTACATTATTGTCTTTTACGTTTACAAAAAGTGTCATTGGAACGGGCTACTAACATAAACTAAAATTATTTGCAAACGGATATATCGAATTAATCTATTGGTATATTCGAAAAAATACTTATATTTAATCTGTGTCTATTCTTAAAATATCAAAAATTGGTCATCCCATTTTGCTAAAAGAATGTTCTGAGATAAAAGAATTCTCATCAGAAGCTTTAAAAAAAATAGTTTATGATATGTCTGAAACAATGCTTGACTATAACGGAATTGGTTTAGCTGCACCCCAAGTACATATTTCTAAGAAAATAATTGTATTTCGTAACCCTGATAATGAAGATAAAGATAAGATTAAGATTACGCCGTTAATTAATCCTAGTTTAATACCTATAGGAGAAGAAACTGAGGATGATTGGGAGGGATGTTTATCTATTCCTGGTATGCAAGGCTTAGTTAGAAGATTTAAAAAAATTAAATATTCCGGATTTGATCTTGATGGCAATGTGATCGAAAATGAAGTTGAAGGTTTACATGCAAGGGTAGTACAACATGAGGTAGATCATTTAAATGGCATATTGTATACTTCTCGCTTAGCACATAAAAATGCTTTTGGATTTGAAAAAGAAATAACAACTTACTGGAAAAATGAACAAAACAGAAAATAAAAAAAAAGAAGATATTCTAATAAAAGCAAAAAAAATTGTATCAATTGAAGGATGGTCATCGGAAATATTTTTAAAATTACAAAAACAAAATATAGAAAAAAATGATTTATTTTATTTTTTTCCAGATGGAAATAAAGATTTATTAGAATATGCTCTAAAAAATATTAATGAAAAACTTGAA
>CACIQI010000022.1 GCA_902588745.1 uncultured Alphaproteobacteria bacterium
AATAAAGATGGGTAAAATATGAAACAAATAATTAAAAACAAACTTAAGGATAGAATAATTTTTGATTGAAAGGAAATTTTAAAATTGATTATTCCTTCACTTATGCTTTCATCAAAATACATTATCTTAATAATTCTTAAATAATAAAAAGCAGAAATAACACTAGCTAGGACACCAAGAACTGAAAGTACATATAATTCCTGTTCAATTGCAGCAATGAAAACATAAAACTTTCCAAAAAATCCTATAAAAGGTGGAATACCAGCCATAGATAGCATTATTATTGAAATTGAAAGACTAACGATTGGATTACTTTTACTTAACCCTTTTAAATCACTTATGTTAATTAAATATTCATTTTTAACTTTTAATGAAAGTAAAATAGCAAAAATAGCAACATTCATTATCATGTATGAAAACATATAAATAGATGCTGCTTTAATTCCATCATCATTTGCGGCAACTAAAGCTATTAATATATAACCTATATGTCCGATAGAACTATAAGCTAATAATCTTTTAATATTTGACTGTGCTATAGCCGCGATAGCCCCAAGAAACATTGATGCTATTGATAAAAATAAAATTATTTGACTCCATTCTAAGTAAAAATTTTCAAATGGAACTAAGCAAAAACGATAAATTAAAGCTACTGCAGCTATCTTAGGGACAATAGCAAAAAAACCTGTAATTGAGTTTGGCGCTCCTTCATAAACATCGGGAGTCCACATATGGAAAGGTACGGCTGAAACCTTAAAAGCCAAGCCTACCATCACAAATACAAGACCAAATATTAGACCTAAATTTAAATTATCATATTTTGATAAATAGAAACTTATATCATCAAAATTCATTGAACCAGTGAATCCATAAATTAAGGAGAAACCATACAATAGTATACCAGACGATAATGCTCCTAAAATAAAGTATTTTACTCCTGACTCAGCTGATGAAATTGAGTCTCTTTTTATTGCTGCAGCAACATACAAAGATAAACTTTGCAGTTCTATTGCTAAATACATGGACATAAGATTATTTGAAGCAATCATTAACATCATCCCAAGTGTTGAAAATAAAAATAAAACAGGAATTTCAAAATTTTTAAGCTTAATGCCTAAGAAATAATCTTTAGTAATAATGATACTAGCTATAGATCCTAATAGAGCTAAAATTTTAAAAAAATTTATAAAAGAAGAATGGCTAAATAAACTTTTATAATTTGCAAAATTGGATTCACTATCATAGTAAACAAGCAAAATGGTTAACAATAAAACAAAAACTGCTAGATTAGAAGTTTGCCTAAAGGCATTCTTTTTTAAAAAAAGACCAAAAAGTAAGCATACAAAAGAAGAGCATGCTAAAAAAATTTCAGGTATAAAAAAAATATTGTAAATATTATTTAGCATTGGCTATTTCATAGTTTGTTATAATTAGTTCAAGTGATAATCTCATAGGATCTAAAAATAGATTTGGAAATATACCTAGTAATATTACTGAAATTGCTAAAGGAATTAATATGATTTTCTCTCTTGTGTTTATATCTAAAATATCTGCAAGTTTATTATTAGTTATGGTGCCAAAAATAATTCTTTTATAAAGATATAGCATGTAAACAGCAGATAATATTATTCCAAAAGCCGCGCCAATAACAACGTAACTTGAAAATTTAAATGCTCCAATAATAACTAAAAATTCTCCAACAAAACCACTAGTCCCAGGTAATCCAACTGATCCCAGCATAAAAATCATAAATACTGTTGCATAAAGTGGCATTCTTTGAACTAATCCTCCATAAAATTCAATTTCTCTAGTATGCATTCGATCATAAATAACACCAACACATAAAAATAATGCTGCTGAAACTAGTCCATGACTAATCATTTGCATCATTGCCCCTTCTAAACCTTGTTGATTAACTAAGAAAATTCCTATTGTTACAATTCCCATATGAGCAACAGATGAATATGCAATTAGTTTTTTAATATCAGTTTGTGCTAGTGCTACTAAGGAAGTGTATACTATGGCAACTATACTTAATGTCATAATTAAAGGAATAAAAAACTCTGTTGCTTCTGGAAGCATACCTAAAGAGAAACGGATAAAACCATACCCGCCCATTTTTAAAAGTACTCCAGCTAAAATAACAGATCCAGCCGTTGGAGCTTCAACATGTGCATCAGGTAACCATGTATGAAAAGGCCACATAGGAATTTTAACTGCAAAGGAGGCAAAGAAGGCAAGCCATAGAAACAATTGAGTATTGTAAGAAAAATAATTACCTTGTAAGAACTCTATACTCATTGAGCTTGTATTTCTATACATCACAATAATAGCAATCAACATGAGTACTGACCCCAAAAGAGTATAGAGAAAGAATTTAAAAGAAGCATAGATTCTTCTATTTCCTCCCCAAATACCTATGATTAGATACATTGGTATTAGTACGGCTTCAAAAAAAATATAAAATAAAAGTATATCTATAGAAGCAAACATTCCAATCATTACAGTCTCTAAAAATAGAAAAGAAAGCATATATTCCTTGACTCTTTTTTTTATATTATTCCAACTAGCTAAAATACAAAGTGGGGTTAAAAATGTACTTAATAAAATCATAAAAAGTGAGATACCGTCAACACCAACATGGTAGAAGAAATTAAAATCATCGAACCATCTAAATTTTTCTTCATATTGATAAGATGGATTGGAATAATCAAATTGTAACCAAAGTATTAAACTTAAAATAAATGTTCCTAACGTTGTTAGTAAAGCAGCCCATTTAATATTAATTGATGTTAATTCATCTTCTTTAATGAAAAGAATAATTAAAGCGCCAATTAAAGGTAAAAAAATTATTACTGATACTAGTGGCCAGTCAATCATTTAGTAATATAAAAACCATGTTAAAATTATTACTAAGCCGCCAAGCATAGCAAAAGCATAATGAAATAAATACCCTGATTGAAATAAACTTACATAAGATGCAGATTTTGAAATAATCCAGGACACTCCGTTAGGCCCTAAACCATCGATAGTTTTTTCATCTCCTCTTTTCCAAAAAAAGTTTGCTAATTTGAAAAAAGTTAAAACAAATACTTTATGATATAGTTCATCGACATACCATTTATTTTTAGAAAGAGAATATAGGGGATCTAAGTTATGAGAAAGATTTTTTGCTCTATTTAAATTATTTGAATATAACAATACACAGACAAGAATTCCAATTGCAACAGCTGATTTTGATATTAAGGATTGTGTAAGAGGAAGATATTTATGAGAACTCTCTGTTAATAATACTGCATTATCCCAAAATTCTTTTTTGTAATATCCAATAAAATAATCAGCAAAGAATATTCCTGAAAAAATAGAACCAATTGCAAGAATAAATAATGGAGCTGTCATAACTAAAGGTGATTCATGGGCGTGATCATATGTTTTATTTTCTGATCTATTTTCGCCATGAAATGTTAGAAATAATAATCTCCATGAATAAAAAGCTGTAAGTAGAGCAGTTAAAATACCTACTAAATATGCAAAATATGCTATTCCATTTGATGCATAGAAAGCATTTTCTAAAATACTTTCTTTTGAATAGTAGCCAGATAGATACGGGAAACCAATAATTGCAAGAGATCCAATCCACATCATTGTAGCGGTAAAAGGTATTTTTTTGAAAAGTCCGCCCATTTTTCTCATATCCTGTTCATGATGCATTGCGTGAATTACAGAACCTGCAGAAAGAAATAGGAGAGCTTTAAAAAAGGCATGGGTTGTTAAATGAAATATTGATGCATTATAAGCACCTACACCTGCTGCGAAAAACATATATCCTAATTGACTACACGTTGAATATGCAATGACTCGTTTAATATCATTTTGTGTTAAGGCTATAGAGGCGGCAAAAATAGCTGTAGCCGCGCCCACAAAAGTAATGAATAAATTAGTAAATGCAGCAAACTCATAAAGAGGACTCATTCTTGCAACTAAAAATACGCCAGCTGTTACCATTGTTGCAGCATGTATTAGTGCAGAAACAGGAGTAGGTCCCTCCATAGCATCTGGCAGCCAAGTGTGTAAACCTAATTGGGCAGATTTACCCATTGCTCCTATGAATAAAAGAAAACATAAAAAATCTAAAGTTGGAAAACTAAATGAAAGGAATTGAATTTGATGCTCACTAAATTGATCCACTTGCTCAAATATACTGTCGAAACTTATAGTACCAAAAATGTAAAAAATTCCTGCAATTCCTATTGCGTATCCAAAATCTCCAACTCTATTTACAATAAATGCTTTTATAGCAGCTTTGTTGGCTGAATCTTTATGGTGCCAAAAACCAATTAATAAATATGAGGCTAGTCCAACACCCTCCCAACCAAAAAACATTTGCAACAAGTTATTACTTGATACAAGCACAAGCATAAAAAAAGTAAATAAGCTTAGATAGCCCATAAATCTTATCTTTGATGGATCTTCTTCCATATAACCTATTGAATATAAGTGAACACAAGCGGAAACAGTTGTAACCACAATGAACATTACGGCAGTTAATGTGTCTAATCTTATTGACCAATCAACAATAAAGTTTCCAGAAGTAATCCAATTAAGAATAAAGATTGTTTCAGTTTCCTTATTATTAATAAACTGAATGAATATTATCCAAGAAAATAATGCGCAAAGAAAAAGAATTGAAGTTGTTGATATTTGATAAATCTTATAGTGAAACTGTTTACCTAGAAAAAAACAAAAAAGGAAACCAAGTAGAGGTAAAAATATAATTGAGGTTGCCATCTGCTATCCCTTAAGCTGATTAATTTTATTTACTTCTATTGATCCTAAATTTCTAAAAAATACTACAAGTATGGCAAGTCCAATTGCTGCTTCAGCTGCTGCAACAGTAAGTGTAAGCATTGCAAAAATTTGCCCTGAAATATCATTAATATAAGCTGAGAAAGCAATAAAATTAATATTTACCGACAACAAGATGAGTTCTATAGACATTAAAATTATAATTAAATTTTTCTTATTTAAAAATATTCCTAAAACACCTAAGGTAAAAATAATTGCGCCAAGAAAAAGATAGTGTTCAAGAGTAATCATTAATTAAATTCCTTCGCCTATTTTTACTTTTTTCTTTTCTATAGCTGTTGATGCATCAACTGTATTTTGAGAATCTATATTTTGCCTTTTAACGCCACCTTTATCTCTTAATGTAAGTGTAATAGAGCCAATCATTGCGACTAATAAAATTATCCCACATATTTGAAATAAATAAAAATATTCAGTGTAGAGTATTTGCCCAATCATTTTTGTATTTTCCACTTCATTAACTATAGGTTGTAGTGGTGTTTGATTGTTATAAATATTAGACGATCTATCTGTTAAAAAAAGTATTCCAAGTTCAATTACTAGAACTATCCCTAATAATGCTCCAAAAGGTAAATATTGCAAAAAACCTTCTCTCAACTTTACAAAATTTATATCAAGCATCATTACAACGAATAGAAAAAGGACGGCGACAGCTCCAACATATACAACGACAAGGATCATTGCCAAAAATTCAGCACCTAATAAAACAAAGAGTCCTGATGCGTTAACAAAGCTTAAAATTAAGAACAAAACTGAATGAACTGGATTTTTTGCACTTATAACCATTAGAGCAGAAAGAACTGCAACAGATGAAAAAAGATAAAATGTTAATGAATAAAGAACCATTCTTATCTATATTTTCTATCGAGATGAATATTTTGAGCAATTTCTTGCTCCCATCTATCTCCATTTTCTAAAAGTTTATCTTTATTATAAATTAATTCTTCTCTTGTTTCAGTGGCAAATTCAAAATTTGGTCCTTCTACTATCGCATCAACTGGGCAAGATTCTTGACATAAACCACAGTAAATACATTTAGTCATATCTATATCATATCTTGTAGTTCTTCTGCTTCCATCCTCTCTTGGCTCTGCTTCAATTGTAATTGCCTGAGCAGGACATACTGCTTCACAAAGTTTACATGCGATACATCTTTCTTCACCACTTGGATATCTTCTCAAAGCATGCTCGCCTCTAAAACGTGGGCTTAATGGACCTTTTTCGTGAGGATAATTTATTGTAACTTTAGATTTAAATATGTATTTGAAAGTTAAAAATAGTCCTTGAAATAATTCAAATAAAGTAAAAGATTTAATTAATTTATACATATTAATTTGGCAGCATGTCAAAATATACTAAAAAACCAGAAGTTGCCACAACCCAAAACAAAGAAAACGGTAAAAAAACTTTCCATCCAAGTCTCATTAACTGATCATATCTATATCTTGGGAAAGTTCCTCTAACCCAAATAAATAAAAATAATATAAATATTACTTTCACAGTAAACCAGATTACTCCAGGAACAACATTTAATGGGTATACATCAAATGGAGGAAGCCATCCGCCTAAAAAAAGAATGACAGTCATAGAAGACATTAAAATCATACTCGCGTATTCACCTAAAAAAAATAATACAAATGAAGCAGATGAATATTCAGTAAAAAATCCAGCAACAAGTGTTGATTCATCTTCAGGAAGATCAAAAGGTAATCTATTTGTTTCAGCTAACGCAGAAATAAAAAAAATAATGAACATAGGTAATAATGGAATTGCAAACCATACAGTCTGCTGAGCTAAAACTATCTTTGATAAATTTAAAGAACCTACACATAATAATACAGTAATTATTACAAATCCAATAGATACTTCATATGAAACCATTTGAGCAGCTGATCTTAATGCTCCTAGAAAAGGATATTGAGAGTTACTAGCCCATCCAGCCATTATTATTCCGTATACTCCAAGAGATGATACTGCAAACAGATACATGATACCTACATTAATATCAGAGACTACCCATCCTGGAGCAAAAGGTATTACTGCCCAACCTGCTAAGCTAAGTACCATTGTTATTATGGGAGCTAAAATAAAAACAATTTTATTTGATCCACTAGGTATAATATTTTCTTTAGTAATAAGTTTTAATGCATCAGCAAAGCTTTGTAATATACCAAAAGGCCCTACTATATTTGGACCTCTTCTTAATTGAATTAATGCTAATACTTTTCTTTCAGCATAAACTAAAAAAGCTACAGATATTAAAACTGGCACAACAACAGCAAGTATTTGGGCAATGATTATTAACCCTGTAATTAATATTTCATAAGTCATCTAATTATTATGCTGCCTTATTTAAAATATCTTTAGTACATTTTGCCATTGTTTCAGAAGATCTAGAAATAGAATCATTCATATAAAAATTTTCTATGTTATATTTAATTTTAATATTCTCAATTTTATTTTTTTTAGCAAAAGTTATTTCGCCAATAGAATTAACTTCATTTAAGAGAGCAAATTGACCATAGGTACTTGTAAGCTCATTTCGAAGCTCCCCAAGATTATTAAAATTTAAATTTTTTTCAAATAAGTCACTTAAAACTCTAAAAATTTTCCACTCCTCTTTTGCTTCACCTATTGGATTATGACACTTAGTTGTTTGAATAACTCTACCTTCTATATTCATATAAGTAGAACTTTTCTCAGTATATGCAGGGGTTGGTAAAATTATATCAGCTATAGATGCTGAAACATCTCCATGATGACCAAGATAAACAACAAAAGCATTTTCAAATGTTGAAAAATTTATCTCATCTAACCCCATTAAGAAAACCACAGGCTTTGTTTTATCAATATGTTTTTTTAATTGTTTATTGTAATCATTATCAAATTTTTTATTATAAAATTTCAAATCTAATGCTCCTACTCTAGAAATATCTTGATTAAGAATATTTAATGGATTTATATTTTTATTTTTTTGAATTTTTTTCGCAATTAATCCTGCAGTTTCTAATATTTTTTTTCCATGATCATTATTTATTGCTGAAGTACCTAATATTATAAGTGGGTTTTTTGCAGATTTTAAAACTTTATTGAATTCAGATTTGTTATTAGATAATTTATTAAGGTAATCTAAAGAATCAGATAAATGATGATAATCGTAAGTAAGATCTAATTTAGGACCTATAAGGCCAACTTTGCAGTTATTTTCAATATATGCCTTTCTAATTCTAGCGTTTAGTACTGCTGCTTCCCATCTAGGGTTTGATCCGATTAAAAGAATAGCATCAGCCTTTTCAATTTCTTGAATTGTTGAATTAAATTTATAACTTGAAGATGAATTATCAATAATTTGTGTATTATCAAATCTGCAATCATAGTTTTTTGATTTTAGTGAATTGCTAAATTTTTGTGCGGAATATAAAGTTTCAATATCGGTAAACTTACCAGATAGGAATACAGTATTTTCTTTACCTCTTTTTGTAATTTCTTTTTTTATTAATTCAAATGCATTATCCCATGAAGATTTTTGGAGTTTATTATTTGATTTAGAATATACATTATCCAATCTTTGACTTGAGAGTCCATCAACTGCAAATCTAGATTTATCACTTATCCATTCTTCATTGGTTTCTTCATTTATTCTAGGAAGAGCTCTTAAAACTTTTTTTCCTCTTGTATCAATCCTTATACTTGAACCTATACCATCAAACACATCAAATGTTTCTGTCTTGGTTAGTTCCCATGGTCTAGATTTAAATGCATATGGTTTACTTGTTAAAGCACCTACGGGGCATAAATCAATTACATTTCCAGATAATTCTGACTCAATAGTTTTTTCTAAGTACGTCGTGATCTCAGCATTTTCACCTCTGCCAAGTAATCCTATATCATCAACACCCGCAACTTCTGTAGAAAACCTTACGCATCTTGTACAATGTATACATCTTGTCATAATTGTTTTGACAAGTGGTCCCATATTTTTATTTTGAACTGCTCTTTTGTTTTCTTCATATCTAGTTTTATCAAAACCATAATACATCGCTTGATCTTGAAGATCACATTCTCCTCCTTGATCACAAATAGGGCAATCCAATGGATGATTAATGAGAAGAAACTCCATTACACCTTTTCGAGCTTTTTTGACTGTTTCTGTTTTTGTTTTTATAACCATTCCATCTGCAGCTGGCATGGCACATGATGCAATAGGTTTTGGAGCTTTTTCCATTTCTACTAAACACATTCTACAGTTTCCTGCTATTGAGAGTTTTTCATGATAACAAAATCTTGGAATTTCAGTTCCTGCTTGTTCACAAGCTTGCATTACAGTCATGCCGTTTTCAAATTCGTATTCTTTATTATCAATTGTTATCTTTGGCACTAGGCTACTCTTCTATTTCTTTCTTGAATTCTTTTTTCAATTTCAGGTCTAAAGTGTCTAAACAAACCTTGAATAGGCCAAGCAGCAGCATCACCTAAGGCACAAATAGTATGACCTTCAATTTGCTTAGTCACATCTAAAATTTTATCAATATCTTGATATTCAACATTTCCATGAACCATTTTTTCCATCATTCTGTACATCCATCCAGTACCTTCTCTGCAAGGTGTACATTGACCGCAGCTTTCATGTTTATAAAAATGTGATAATCTAGCTATTGCTTCAACAATATCTGTTGATTTATTCATTACAATAACAGCAGCAGTTCCTAATCCACTTTGAACTTCTTTTAGGCTATCAAAATCCATTTTAACTGTATCGCAAATAGACTTAGGTAATAAAGGCACACTTGCACCTCCAGGAATTACAGCTAATAAATTTTCCCAACCACCAATTACACCACCTGCATGTTTTTCAATCAGTTCTTTTAATGGTATCCCCATTTCCTCTTCTACATTGCATGGATTATTAACGTGTCCTGAAATACTAAAAATTTTTGTACCTGTATTGTTGGCACTTCCTAAATCAGCGAACCATTTTGAACCACGTCTTAAAATAGTTGGTGAAACAGCAACTGTTTCAACATTTGTAACTGTTGTTGGGCATCCATATAAACCTGCGCCAGCGGGAAAAGGAGGTTTTAATCGAGGTTGGCCCTTTTTACCCTCTAAACTTTCAAGTAAAGCAGTTTCCTCACCACAAATATATGCTCCTGCTCCTCTGTGAAGATAAATATCAAAATCCCACCCTGTACCACATGCATTTTTGCCAATTAAATTATTTGCGTAGGCTTCATCTATTGCTTTTTGTAAATTAGAAGATTCAGAATAATATTCACCCCTTATATAAATATAACAAGTATGTGCATGCATAGCAAAGGCAGCAACTAAACAACCTTCTAAAAGAAGATGTGGGTCGTTTCTCATAATCTCTCGATCTTTACATGTGCCTGGCTCTGACTCATCTGCATTAACAACTAGGTAATGATCTTTTCCAGAGTCTTTTGGCATAAATGACCACTTAAGTCCCGCAGGGAAACCTGCTCCTCCTCTTCCTCTTAATTGACTATTTTTAATTTCCTCAACAATTTTTTCGCTACCCATTTTAATAAGTTCTTTAGTATTTGACCAAATACCTCTTTTTTTGGCACCTTCTAATTTCCAGTCATCAAAACCGTATAAATTTTTAAAAATTTTATCTTTTTCCTTAAGCATCAAATTTTCTTTCAGGTTGTGATGATTTTCTACCAATTTGTGAACCTACCTTTATTGATTTATTATCTTTTAAATCTTGAAGTATTTTTTTAAAACTCTCTTCATCTAAATCTTCATAATAATCATCATTGATCTGGACCATAGGAGCATTGCAACATGCGCCTAAGCATTCAACTTCAACAACAGTAAATATTTCATCATCACTTGTCTCACCAATATTAGTTTCGCAAACTTCTTGTGCAACTTTAGACAGTTTATCACTCCCTCTTAACCAACAAGGTGTCGTTCTACAAATTTGTACAAAATTTTTACCAATAGGTTCTAAATTAAACATGGAATAAAAAGTGGCAACTTCCAGCACTCTTATATAAGACATACTTAGAGTTTCAGCTACTTTTTCCATTGAGTTTTTACTTAGCCATCCATTATTTTGTCTTTGTGCTAAATCAAGTAAAGGAATAACTGCGCTTTGAATACGGTTTGATGGATATTTTTTTATTATTTCAGAAATTTTTTTAAAATTTTCTGATGACCATTCAAAATTATCATTAATTTTTTTATATACTTTATTATTTGTACCAGGATGATGCATTATCTATCTATCTCTCCAAAAACAATATCTAAGCTACCTAGTATAGCGGCTATGTCAGCCATTAAGTGGCCTTTAGATAAATGATCTAATGTTTGAAGGTGTGCAAAACCTGGTGCTCTTATTTTACATCTATATGGTTTGCTAGATCCATCAGAAACAAGGTAAACTCCAAATTCACCCTTTGGAGCTTCAACTGCACTATAAACTTGACCAGCGGGAACACGGTAACCTTCAGTGAAAAGTTTAAAATGATGGATTAAAGCTTCCATTGATTTTTTCATTTGATTTCTTTTAGGAGGAGTAATTTTATTATCCTCAATTGATATTGGACCTGGTTTGATTTTATTTAAACATTGGTTAATAATACTAATGCTTTGTCTCATTTCCTCTATGCGAACCAAATATCGATCAAAACAATCACCCTTTTTTCCAACAGGAACTTCAAAATTAACTTGATCATAGGCGTCATAAGGTTGAGATCTTCTTAAATCCCATGCTACACCTGCACTTCTTAATACAGGACCAGAACACCCCCATTCAATTGCTTCTGACTTTGAAATTATTCCTATATCAACTGATCTTTGTCTTAAAATTCTGTTATTAGTAAGCAAGCTTTCAAGATCATCAATAAATTTTGGAAGAGTTTTAAAATGTTCAAATAATTTTTCTTCCATTCCTTCTGGCATATCCTGATGAACGCCACCAGGTCTAAAATATGCTGCATGAAATCTTGCTCCAGATACCGCTTCATGAAACTCCAAAAGCTTTTCCCTTTCTTCAAAACACCATAAAAAAGGTGTCACTGCACCAATGTCAGCAGCATAGGCAGGTATATTTAATAAATGATTTAGTATTCTAGTAATTTCTGCAAAAATAACCCGAATATATTTAGCTCTTTCAGGAACATTGATACCTAGGAGATTTTCGGTTGCCAATGCAAAAGCATGTTCTTGACACATTGGTGAAACGTAATCAAGTCTATCAAAATAAGGGACAGCCTGAAGATAAGTTTTATATTCAATTAATTTTTCTGTCCCCCTATGTAACAATCCGATGTGTGGTTCTGCTCTTTGAACTACTTCACCTTCAAG
>CACIQI010000023.1 GCA_902588745.1 uncultured Alphaproteobacteria bacterium
ATGATTGATCAAGAATTAGCACAATCCTTAAAAGCTTGGCCTTTTAAAGAAGCATTACAAATCATTAAAAAAAATGGTGGTTTACTAAACTTTAAAATTCCATCTAAGGGATATGTATTACTAGAAACTGGTTATGGTCCCTCAGGTTTACCTCACATTGGAACTTTTGGTGAAGTTGTAAGAACATCAATGGTAAAAAATGCATTTAGCTCTCTAATTGATTGTCCAACAAAACTGATCACATTTTCTGATGATATGGATGGATTAAGAAAAGTTCCTGAAAATGTTCCAAATAAAGAAATGTTAGAAAAATTTATAGGTAAGCCACTTACTTCTATACCAGATCCATTTGGTAAATTTGAAAGTTTTGGACATCATAATAATGCAAAACTTAGAAGTTTTTTAGATGAATTTAATTTTGACTATGAGTTTGTTAGCTCAACAGAGAAATATCAAAGTGGAGATTTTAATGAAACAATATTAAGTATATTTGAAAACTACACAAAAATATTAGATATTATTTTACCTACCCTAAGGGCAGAGAGAAAAGAAACTTATAGCCCCTTTTTGCCGATAAGTGAAAATTCAGGAGAAGTACTTCAAGTAAAAATTGAAGAATATAAAATGGATTCAAAAACCATAATCTACAAAGATCCATCATTAGGCAAGTTAGTTGAAACAGAGGTAATTAATGGAAAATGTAAGTTACAATGGAAAGTGGATTGGGCAATGAGATGGATGTCGTTTGATGTTGATTATGAAATGTGCGGAAAAGATCTTACAGAAAGTGTTGATTTAGGATCCAAGATTTGTAGAGCATTAAATAAAAAACCACCCACTAATCTAATTTATGAAATGTTTTTAGATGAAAAAGGAGAAAAAATTTCTAAGTCAGTCGGCAACGGTATTAGTGTTGATGAGTGGCTACGTTACGCCTCTCCTGAAAGTCTTGCACTCTACATGTTCCAAAAACCAAAATCAGCTAAAAAACTTCACTTTGATGTAATTCCTAAAACTGTAGATGATTATCTTTCTCATTATAATTCGTACTCAAGTTTAGATAAAAATAAACAGTATGATAATCCAATTTGGCATATTCATTCAGGAAAACCAAAAGAATTTAAATCAGAAATAAATTTCAATACCCTTACCAACCTAGTAAATGTTTCTAATTCTAAAGATAAAAAAGTAATATGGTCTTTTATTAATAAATATGATGATAATATTAATGCTGATAACAATCCTGAATTTGATCGCCTCATAGATTTTGCACTTAATTACTATGAAGATTTTATTTTGCCTAAAAAGAAATTTTTAGAGATTGATAGTAGCAATAAAGAGGTATTTATTGATATTATTAATGTTTTAGAAAATGATGTTACTGAAAAGAGTTCATCTGAGGATATTCAAACATTATTATACGAAGTTGGAAAAAAGCACGAATTTGAAAACCTAAAAGATTTTTTTAAACTAGTATATCAAGTTATGCTTGGTCAGGATCAGGGTCCTAGACTAGGATCATTTTTTAAATTATTTGGATTAAGAGAAACTATTGATTATCTAAAAAAAATTAATAGATAATTAATTTATTGTACAATAGTTCTTTAAAAATATTAAGATTATTACCTCCCGAGTTATCTCATAGTGTTACAATTAACTTATTAAAATATTTTAAAGTAAGGCAAAAAAATATTGAGGATCCTATTCTTGCGCAACATTTAATCGGTTTAGATTTTCCAAATCCTATAGGACTTGCTGCAGGTTTTGATAAAAATGCTGAAGTGATGCATTCCATGTTTTCATTTGGTTTTGGTTTTCTTGAAGTTGGTACAATTACTCCAGAACCTCAAAGTGGTAATTCTAAACCTAGAGTATTTAGATTAAGTGAAGATAAAGCCATCATCAATAGTTTAGGTTTTAATAATAAAGGTATTAAAAAAATAAAAAAAAATTTAATTAAACACCAAAAATCGTACTTAAATAATAAAATTGTAGGAGTTAATATTGGCAAAAATAAAAATTCAACTGAATCTATTGATGATTATCTAATTGGCTTAGAAGAGTTAGGTGATTTAGCAAACTATATAACTATAAACATATCATCACCAAATACTGAAGGGTTGAGAGATCTACAATTGAGAGGAAAGATAGAAAAATTAATTAAAAAAATTATAGACAAAAGAGATGAGATAAAAAATATTAACACAAAGCCAATATTAATAAAAATTTCACCTGATCTAAATGAAGATCAACTTAGAGATATAGCTTTAATTTCCTTAGCTAACAATATAGATGGACTAATACTAACAAATAGTACTATTAAAAGAGAGAGAAATTTAATTTCAGTAAATAAAGGAAAAAAAGGCGGTTTAAGTGGTAAGCCTCTATATGATAATTCAAATATAATTTTGAAAAAAATGTATGAATTAACAAATGGTCAAATACCATTAATAGGAGTAGGTGGTATTTCAAGTGGAAAGGACTGCTATGAAAAAATTAAATCCGGTGCTTCTTTAGTTCAGTTGTATACAGCTTTAGTTTATTCTGGTCCAAATTTGATCAATAGAATGAAAAGTGACTTGATTGATCTTATTAAAACTGATGGGTATAAAAATATATCTGAAGTTATTGGAAAATCAGTATAGTAGTGAAAGAAATTAAATCCATTGAAGAAATTATTTATGATTATGACAATTTTATAATTGATCAATGGGGAGTAATACACGATGGAGCATTTGGATATGAGCATGCTTTTAATACTATAAATATTCTTAATAATAATAATAAAAATTTGTTTATAATTTCAAATTCATCAAAAAGATCAAAATCATCTGTAGATAGATTGCCAAAACTTGGTTTTAAAAAAAATTCTTTTATAAATACAGTGACAAGTGGAGAAATGATTTGGCAATTACTTAAAAAAAATTTTTTAGATGATAAAAATAGAAAAAATTGTTTTCATATTTATGATGAAGAAAAAGAAGATGGTCTAGATTTTAGAGATGGTTTAAATTTTAATTTTGTAGAAAAAATAGAAGAAGCAGATTTAATATTAGCTTGTACCCCTTTTATAAATTTGCAGCCTATTGACTACATTCCATTATTAGAAGTAGCTTATAAAAAAGAAATAACAATGTATTGTGCAAACCCTGACTTTGAAACTGTTGATAGTAACTGTAATAATAATGTTTTTTGTATGGGTGCTATAGGTGAAATATACAAAAAAATGGGGGGAAATGTTATTATAAAAGGTAAGCCTGATGTAAGTATATACGCTGAAACCACTAATAAAATTAATTTAGAAAAAAAAAGAACATTAGCTATTGGAGACTCATTATTTCATGATATTCAAGGAGCTAATAATTTTGAAATAGATAGTATTTTAGTTAAATCTGGTATCCATAAAGATCTAAATAAAATAAATAATTTAATTAAAAATCATCAAATATCGCCAACTTATATTATAGATAAATTTAGTATTTAGAATACTTGACAAAGTAATATTTATATTTACATGGATTTTCACTATGTCAATGAGATGTGAATTAACTGGAAAATCATTTCAAACTGGAAACAACGTCAGTCATGCTAAAAATAGAACAAAAAGACGTTTTAAACCAAATCTTCAGAACATCACTTTTGTTAGCGAAGCATTGGGACAAAAATTTCAACTTAAAGTTGCAGTTAGCACTATACGTACAGTAGAAAAAAAAGGTGGGTTAGATGAATTCCTTATCAATACACCAAACTCTAAATTGCCATTAAAAGCTAAAAAATTAAAAAAAACCATTCTATCAAAATCTAATTAAATTTTTGTAATGGGATTTTTCTTTGAATTAACAACAATACTTAATTCTCTTAGTACTGAACTAATGTGGTTCATAATGCTCCTTTTTTGTTTTTTTTCTATTCTTATTTTTTTAAGGATATTTGGATATATAGGAATTTTTATCTATTCTGCACTAGCTGTTATTGCAGGTAATATTCAAGTTTTAAAAACAGTAGACTTTTTTTATTCACCCGAACCGGTAGCTTTAGGAACCATACTTTTTGCTTCCACATTTTTATGTACTGATATTTTATCTGAATATTATGGCAAGGAAAAAGCTAGAATGAATATTTTAATTGGTTTTAGCGCATTCTTATTTATGACTTTATTAATGGTAATTACTATTGGTTTTCAACCATCAGATGCTGATTGGGTACAAGAGAGTTTATCAAATGTATTTACTCCAATGACAAGATTTTTTATAGCTAGTATGATAGCTTATTTAATAAGCCAATATTTTGATGTTTGGTTCTTTAACTATTTGAAACAGGCTTTATCAGGCAATTCACTTTGGTTAAGAAATAATTTATCTACTATTACCTCGTCTTTGGTTGATAACACTGTCTTTAGTGTATTTGCTTGGATCTTATTAAATCCTGAACCAGTAAGTGTGTATAATGTCATAATGATTTATATTTTAGGCACCTATCTTCTTAGAATATTTATAGCCCTAATTGACACTCCGTTTATTTACATAGCTAAGTTTTTTGTCTCAAAAACTAATGACTAACTTTTCTTGGAAAGTTAAAAAAACAAATAAAAATAATAAAGCAAGAACAGGAAAAATTTCTACACCACACGGTGATATTGAAACACCAGCATTTATTTTTTGTGCAACAAAAGCTGCACTAAAATCTTTTACTACACTTGAAGCGAAAAAAAATAATACACAAATTATACTATCCAATACATACCATTTAATGCTTCAGCCAGGTAGTGAATTAATAGCTCAACATGGAGGTCTTCATAGATTCACTGGTTGGGATGGTCCTATGTTAACAGATAGTGGTGGGTTTCAAATTTTTTCTCTTGGACATGGGTCAGTCGCTGATGAAATAAAAGGGCGAAAATTAAATTCAAAAAATAAAAAAACTTTAATAAATTTGAATGAAGAGGGCGCATTATTCAAGTCCTATATAGATGGTTCTACTCATATTTTATCTCCTGAAAAATCAATAGAGGTTCAAAGAAATCTTGGAGCAGATTTCATCCTAGTTTTTGATGAATGCACTCCTTATAATGTAGATAAAATATACACATCTGACTCTATGTTAAGAAGTCATAGATGGTCTTTAAGATCCATTAATGCATTTAACTCTAAACTTAATTATAATCCTAAAAATGGTTCAGCTGGTAGACAAGAAATGTATGGTATTATTCAAGGAGGGATTTACAGAGATTTAAGAGAAGAAAGCATTGAATTTAATACAAAAAAAATCAACACTTTTGGAATTGCTATTGGTGGAAGTTTAGGATCAAATAAAGATGAAATGAAAGATATAGTTCATTTTACTTCTTCTAAGTTAGATAATACTCGTCCAGTACATTTATTAGGTATAGGTGATCCAAGGGATATTTGGGATTTTGTAGCAGATGGAATCGATACATTTGATTGTGTAAGCCCAACTAGAATTGCTAGACACGGATCAGCTTTAGTTAAAGGTAAACAGGGAAAAATAAACTTAAAAAATGTTAAATATAAAAATAATTTAAACCCAATAGATAATGAATGCAATTGCTATACTTGTAAGAACTTTACACTGGCATATTTATATCATCTTTTTTCTGCACAAGAATTACTAGGATTACAATTGCTTACTAATCATAATATATATTTTATGAATTATCTTATGCAAGAAGTTAGAAGCTCAATTGATAACAATGATTTTGATAATGCAAAAAAGAAATGGTTAAATTCTTAATTATCTAAATGAAAAGTAGCAGATAATTGATTTAGTAATACTTCGCCTAACTGATCAACATCCATTATTGTTACAGCCTTACTATAGTATCTTGAAACATCATGCCCAATTCCTATAGCAATTAATTCAATTTCATCTTTTTTTTCAATTTCACCAATTATATCTCTTAAATTTTTTTCTAGATAATTACCTGGATTTACAGAAAGTGTTGAGTCATCAACTGGAGCGCCATCACTTATAACAATAAGAATTTTTCTTTTTTCCTTTCGAAAAGATAATCTTTTATAAGCCCATGATAAAGCTTCTCCATCAACATTTTCCTTCAAAATTCCCTCTTTCAACAATAAGCCCAAATTTTTCTTTGATCTCCTCCATGGTGAGTCTGCAGATTTATATATAATATGCCTTAAATCATTTAACCTGCCTGGATTAGAAGGCTTTCCATTTTTGATCCATTTTTCTCTAGAGTTACCTCCCTTCCAAGCTTTGGTTGTAAACCCTAAAATTTCAGATTTAATTAAGCATCTTTCCAATGTTTTTGCTAAAATATCTGAACAAAGGGCTGCAACTGTAATTGGTCTGCCCCTCATTGAGCCAGAATTATCAATTAGAAGACTCACTATAGTATCTTTAAATTCAACTTCCTTTTCTATTTTGTAGCTTAATTTATTATTTGGATTAGCAATAATTTTAGCTAATCTTGATGTATCAAGAAAACCTTCTTCCATATTAAAATCCCAATGACGATTTTGCTGTGCTAAAAGTTTTCTTTGAAGTCTATTGGCAATTTTAACAATTAACGGTTGGAAAGAAAATACTTGTTGATCAAGATTTCTTCTAAGCTTCTCCAATTCTTTGCTATCACAAAGCTCCTCCGCATTAATAATTTCATCAAAATTATAATTATAAACTTTATAACTCTCTAAACTTTCTAAAATTTTTCTATCTGGTAAATAATCTAGTTCAGTATCCCCACTTTCTTCACCCATATCCTCATTTTCTTCTATTGAAACTGATTGTTCAACAGCTGTTTCACTTGTTTGCATTTCAATATTTGACTCAGTTTGTTCATCATTTTTTTGATCATCATTATTTTCATTTTCTTGATCTTGATCTTCATCGTTTTGATTAATATCTTCGTTTTGAGAATTGTTTTCACTGTTATTAAGTAATCCAAGTTCATTTAGTTTTTCAACTATTGTAGATGTATATTTTTCCTGATCATTTAGACATTTCTTTAGATCTATGAAAAAGTTTGAATAATCTTTTTTTAATTTTTCTTTTACAATATTTTTAAAACTACTATTAATTTCACCTAAATCTACACCAACAATTTCTTCAAATGCTACGTTTTTAAATGCATTAATTAATAAATTTTGATCTTTTTTAGTATTTCCAATTTTAAGATCTCTAATATACTTATTCTTTAGATTTTTTTGTATTCCCTTGAATTCATTACTACCAATAGCCTCCACTCTTGCTTGCTCTAAAACATTGATTATTTGATTTGATAACTCATCTTGATTTAAGAAGTTTTGGTGTATGTCATTTGAATGTAATCTTAATTCAAGTGCAAAAGAGTCTGCTTCAGCTCTTAAATATTCTAGATTATTTTTGAAATTTTCAATTTTTGGTTCAGTTAAATTTATTGTGTTACCATTTATTGAAGGATTTTCTTTAACAAAATTAATCTCTACATCTTCTTTTTTACCTATTGATTTTATTGTTGCGCTTAATGACTTTTTAAAATCTTCAATAATTTCACTATTCTTTGACATTAACTACTTTAGCATCAGTAATATCAATTCCAAATGATCTTTGAAAATATTCCTGTAAGATAGATCTCTCCATTTCATCACATCTATTTAAAAAAGATAGTTTAAAAGAATATTCAATATCATTGAATAGAAGGTAGTTTTCTGCCCAGGTCAATACAGTTCTTGGGCTCATAACAGTTGAAATATCACCATTAATAAATCCTGATCTAGAAAGATCTGCAGTAGCTACCATACATTTAACAATGTCTTTGCCATCCTTATTATTCAGTTTTTTTATTTTACTTAAAATAATTTTTATCTCTTGATCATTGCTTAGATAGTTTAATGTTGATACAATATTCCATCTATCCATTTGACCTTGGTTTATTTGTTGAGTTCCATGATACAAACCAGATGTATCACCAAGACCAACAGTGTTAGCTGTAGCAAACAATCTAAAAAATTTATGGGGTTTAATTACTCTTGATTGGTCAAGTAAGGTTAATTTACCTTCTGACTCTAGAATACGTTGAATAACAAACATTACATCTGGTCTACCTGCATCATACTCATCAAACACTAAAGCTACTGGATTTTTGTAGGACCATGGAAGTATGCCATCCTGAAACTCTGTCACCTGTTTATTATCTTTGAGTACGATAGCATCTTTGCCAATCAAATCTATCCTACTGATGTGACTATCTAAATTAATTCTAATACATGGCCAGTTAAGTCTGGCAGCTACTTGTTCAATATGAGTAGATTTACCTGTACCATGATATCCTTGTATCAGTACTCTTCTATTAGAAGAAAAACCAGCAAGTATTGAAAGTGTTGTTGCTGGATCAAATATATACGTTTGATCAATTTCTGGAACATGTTCAGTCTTTTCTTTAAATTTTAAAACATCAAACTCACAGGAAACACCAAATAATTCCTTAGGATCAATTTTGATACTAGAAGATATTTCTATATTGTTTTTATCTGTCATTTTTAAATTTTTTTAAAAGTATTTTGTATGAGTTATTTATTTCCTTGAATTTCTCTTCTGCTTTTTTATCATTACCATTTACATCAGGATGAAATATTTTCACTAGTTTTTTGTAAGTTTTTTTAATTTTGTCCAATGTCAGTGGTAGTTCTAGATTAAATGATGATAAAGCTTTACTTTCATCTTTTGTAAGATTTTCATCAAGCAGTTTATTTCTGAAATACTTGTTCTCTCGTTCATTTGGATTTAAATCATTTATTTCTTCGTTGAAAAAGTTGTTAATTTGATCCATCACCTTGTGATAATTTCCTTTCAAAGGCCAAGATGGTCTGTTCCAAATAATATCTTCTCTCATTGAATTCTCAATTTCATTGACTGATAAACCTTTATAAAAATCCCATGATTTATTATATTCTTTAATGTGCTCTAAACAAAAATAATAATACTGATTTAATAGTACTCTTGATTTTGGAGCTTTGAACTTCCCTTCATTATTACAATCATTCTTGTCACATTTCCTAAAAAATGTTTTTTCCCAAGATAGACTATTTTTATTAATATCTATTTTATGTTTACCCACACTTATTATATAGTTTAAAAATTATGAATCGTAAGCAAAGAATTGATAAAATTGTATCAAAAAGATTTAAAGATTTTTCATTAGAAGTTGTTGACAATTCAAATCTACATAAAGGACATAATAATTTTACAGGGCAAGATGAAACACATATTAAAATTATTTTAACAAAAAAAAACAAAATATCTATAAACAGATTGAATATTCATAAAATTATAAATGATTTACTTGATGAGGAATTTAAAAGAGGACTTCATTCATTAGAGATAAAAATTAATTAATTTTAGAAATTTCTACTCTTGATATTTGTTTTTTTGAGTGAGATAAAATTTTAAAATTAAAATAATTATCTTTAAACGACTCTCCATAAGATGGTATTTTTTTTGATATATCTAAAATATATCCAGCAATGGTTGATGATTCAACTTCTGGCGGATCTAAGTCAAAACTTTTGTATAGATCTCTAATATTTTTTTCACCATTAACTATGACTTTGCCATAGTTATTAAGTTTAAAATCATTTTCGGGTATATCAATTTCATCCACAATTTCTCCAACTATTTCTTCAATAATATCTTCTAATGTAATTAATCCAAGTAACTCACCAAATTCATCAACCACAAAAGCTAAGTGTTCTTTCCTTTTTTTAAATTCAACTAACTGTTCTAATAGATTTGTTGTTTCAGGAATAAACCAGGGATTTGAAATTTTATCAAAAATAATTTCCTTGGATTCATTGTGATTTTTTAAATCTATATTTAATGCTCTAACATTTAATAAACCTATAATATTTTCAGGATTATCTTTCCAAAATGGAATACGAGTATACCTTGAATTGTTAATTTTATTTATTATTTCTTTGGTCTTCAAAGACGAGTCTATTGAGTAGATATTTTTTCTGTGGGTAAAAATTTCTTCAACAGTTATATCGTTTAATTGTAATATACTTTGTAGCATATCTTTTTCTTGCTCGTAATCTGGGTTTGAAGTTTTATAAAGATCTATAACACCTTTTAATTCTTCTTCAGATTGAAGATCTTTATTTCTTATATCATTGTCATTTTTTCTAAAAATTAGTCTGACTATTAAGTTAATTATAAATACAAAAATAAATAAAATTTTGTTTAGATAATAAATAATTGGGGAAATTAATAATGCAGTTCTATTTGGTCTATTTATAGCATAAGTTTTAGGAAGAACTTCAGCAAATATTACAATTACCACTGTCATTATTAGTGTTGCATAAAAAATACCTTCTACCCCAAAAATATCATAGAAAAATGCAGTGGCTAAAGAAGATGCAAGAATATTAACTAAGTTATTAGATAGTAGTAAAGTAGATATGACATTATCTTTTTTATCAAGCAGATCGAGAACATATCCTGCTCTTTTACTGCCCTTTTTTTTCTTATAAAGAATTCTTGCTTTAGAAGTTGCAGTTATTGCAGTTTCGGATCCTGACAAAAACCCTGACAGAAATACCAGAATAACTAACAATGAAAGGAGAAATAAACTTGTCATTTATATATTTTGTAAAATTTTTTGAACTTTATTCTTATCTAATTTATTATAAAATATTGAACTTCCTATCTTATTAATTAATGAAAAATTAATAATGTTCTGGAAGTTTTTCTTATCTTTTGTTAGTTTTTTAATTAATTTTTTATCTTTTAATATACCATCATAAATTTTTAGTCCACATTTCTTAAAATGTTTAATTATTCTTTCTAAATCATTGAAGGATAGTAAGCCAAGATAATTAGATATTTTTGCTTCAGTTATCATTCCAATAGAAATTGCTTCCCCATGTTTAAACTTTTTATAAACATAGTGACTTTCTATAGCATGGCCAATTGTATGACCAAAATTTAACATTGCTCTAGAATTTTTATTTATCAACAACTCTTTTTCATCTTTTATTACGTAATGAAATTTTATCATTATTGATTTATAAATTGCTTTTTCTAGAAAATATTTATTTAAATTAAGTAATTTAATTGCATTTTCTTCCAACCAGCAAAAAAATGAATAATCTTTTATTAAAGCATGTTTTACAATTTCAGCATATCCAGCTCTTATTTCTCTTATTGGCAAACTATTTAAAACAGAAATATCTATTAATACTTTTTTAGGTTGATAAAAAGTTCCTATCAAATTTTTTCCATAAATAGTGTTAATCCCATTTTTGCCACCAATAGAGCTATCTACTTGAGATAGAAGTGTTGTTGGTACAAGAAAAAAATCTAAGCCTCTTAATACTGTACTTGACACAAATCCTGCCAAATCACCTAATGTACCCCCTCCAATTGCAATGATTACAGATTTTCTATTTACATTATATTTAATTAAACTTTCAGAAAGATCTTTGTATCTTTCAAAAGTTTTTACTTTTTCACCACATTGAATAGAAATAAATTTTATGTTTTTTTGTTTAGATAAATTTAAATCA
>CACIQI010000024.1 GCA_902588745.1 uncultured Alphaproteobacteria bacterium
TGTTAGTCATATGTTGTCCACTGGATATTGCCCATTAATTAAACTATTTGGTCCAAAAGATTCTACAAAATTTACTCCTGTAAATCCAAATCTATTTTACATATCTTCAAGTGATTTTAACTCAAAAAATATCAATAAAATACCTGTCTCTAGAGTAATTGAAGAAATAGAAAAAGTTCTGATTTAAAATTTCATATATTAGAAGGTAGACAAGTATATTTTTCATCATTACTTGTTTACTTTTATATGTTTAAATTTGATAAGCTTGTATTTGGCGATGCAGGGTGGGGCGATGAATTTCTTATAGCAACACTCATGACTCTACTAGTAAGTATTTTATCAATGGGTTTAGGTCTTTTTTTAGCAATTATTACAGTTTGGGCAAAGATAATACAAAACAGAATAACAAGATTTATTGCAAATTTTTATACAACAGTAATAAGAGGTGTTCCTGAATTATTAGTTATTTATCTAATTTTCTTTGGTGGCAATGCTGTTGTTATGAGTATAGCTAAAGTATTTGGATATAATAAATATATAGAACTAAACGCACTTACAATTGCGACAATTGCCATTGCAGTAATATCAGCTACATATTCCAGTGAAGTTTTAAGAGCTTCTTATTTGGCTATATCTAAGGGTCAAATAGAAGCTGCTAGAGCACTGGGTATGAATAAATTTAGTATTTTTTTTAAAGTTATTTCGCCTCAAGTTATAAGACATGCTTTACCCGGAATAGGGAATGTATGGCAAATAACTCTTAAAGATACTTCTCTCATTTCTGTAACTGGTCTTGTTGAAATTATGCGTCAATCTAGAATATCTTCTAACGTTGAGCATTCACCTTTAACTTTCTTAATAACAGCCGCAATCTTGTATTTATGTTTAACAACAATCTCTGGCAGGATTTTTAAAACGCTAGAAGTAAATTATTCAAAAGGATTTTCTACATGATTGAATTTTTAAATAGTATTCAAAATTCTCTTATTTATAAAAATTTCTTTTTGGTCCTATCTGGCTTAGATAATACAATTTTATTATTATTAATTTCACTACCACTTGGTTTTGTTTTAGCATTATTATTTGCTCTAGGAAGAGTTTCTAAAATTACATTATTATCAAGAACAATTGCTAGTTATATTTTTGTCATTCGAGGAACCCCTTTACTTGTTCAAATATATTTAATTTATTTCGGTTTAGGTTCTGTAAAATTTATTCGAGAAAGTTTTTTGTGGTATGCATTAAAAGAACCTTTTTGGTGCGGGGTAATAGCACTTACAATTAATACTGTTGCGTATGGAGCAGAAATTTTTCGCGGTGGCATTCAATCAATTGAGAAAAGTCAGGTTGAATCTGGTCTATCACTAGGATTTGGAAAATTTTTACTTTTAAGAAAAATTATACTACCTATAGCTATACGAAAAGTTTTACCATCTTACGGTAATGAATTAATACTAATGGTTAAAGCAACCTCTTTAGTTAGTCTTACAACCTACATGGAAATGACAGGTATCGCTAGAAAGATAATGGCTAAAACATTTGCACCAGTAGAAGCATTTATTGCCGCAGGTATACTTTATCTATTTTTAAATTTTTTAATGGTACAATTCGTTAAATATTTAGAATGGAAATATAATCCACACTTAAGATTAAATAATTAATTTCTAAATTTTTTATGACAAGTGCTGCAATTTGCAGCCATTGCTTTAATAGCATCACTTATCATCTCTTTATCTTCTAATTCTATACTTAAAGATATCATTTCGATATCATCTACAAAGTTTTGGTTATATTCATTAAATGTCTCACGATCACTCCAAATATTATCACTAGCTCCTTCTGCTTGACTATTTTCAGGATAAAAATCTTTAAATTCAGATGCTGAATGAAGAAGAGTTTCATTAAGCTCCAACATTTCTTCATATTGATCTGAATTTATTAATCTGTAAAGTTTCGATGATGTGCTTTTAATTTTTTGCATTATTGCCATTCTTTCGTTAACAACTTTTTCTAATGATTTGTCCTCTAAATTTACTTTGTGAGCTAAAACATATAAAGGAATGAATGAAATTAAAGTACTTATCGTTATTTTAAAGAATATACCCATTTTTTGTTATTATATTATGCAAGTAATTATGTCCTAATTTTGCATATTCAAGAGGGTTTGCTTTTTTAGGATCCTGCTCAGCTTCAATAATTAACCATTTCTGATATTTTGCATCATATAGTATCTTAATTAATGGATCGTAATCGATGCAACCATCTCCAGGAACAGTGAAAACACCATCTAAAAAAGACTCTCTAAAACTTAAGTCATCATTAATAGATTTTAAAAAAACATCTTTTCTAATATCTTTACAATGAACATGGTTAATTCGAGAAATATAATTTTTTAATACTCTTTCGTAATTTGCTTCGGCAAACATTAAGTGTCCAGTATCGTAAAGCAAAAATGTATTTTGATTTGTCATATCCATAAATCGATCTACATCTTCCTCGGACTGTATAATAGTTCCCATATGCTCATGATACGACATTGGCATTCCTTCATCCATCAGCATATCAGATAATTCACTGATTTTTTTGCAATAGCTATCCCATTCATCTTTTTCAAGTATCGGTCTTTTACTAAGAGCTTTTGATTGATCGCCTTGGATTGATCCAGATACATCAGCAAAAACAAAAACATCCGCATTAATTAACTTTAATAAATTTAAATGATCTTGGAGTGCTATCCATTCTTCTTTTACACTTCTTTCTCTAAGCATTGCGCCATACCAACCACCTGGCATTTTTAAATTAAATTTTTCTAAAAGATATTTTGTTATTCCAGGATTTCTCGGAAATTTTCCACCTAATTCAATACCTGAAAATCCAGATGTGCTTGCATCTTCTAAACATTTTTCAATAGGAGTGTCACCTCCTAGTTCTGGCATATCATCATTGCTCCAGGCAATAGGCGCGATACCAAGTTTAATTTTCATGAAGTTTTACATATTTCATGATAGATGAAAAATAAAGATAAATATGAACATATTATTAGTCGATGGAAATGAAAAAGAAGCTTCTGATCGATATACAAAATTGGGTATGGATACTCAATTTCAAGTATATGAAAAAATTTTAAAAAAATATTCTAGTTCATCTATCAATATTACAACAATTCATCCTGCTGTTCATAATAATTATCTTCCTTTAGGCATAAGTCTTGACGATTTCGAAGCGGTTGCTTGGACAGGAAGCTTACTAAATATATATAACATGACAAAATCCATAACAAATCAAATAGAGTTAGCTAAAGAATTATTTAAAAGAAAAAATAAAATATTTGGAAGTTGTTGGGGGCTTCAGGTTTTAGTAACTGCTGCAGGAGGTAAAGTAAGAAAAAATCCAAATGGCCTTGAAGCAGTTTTAGCAAAGAATATTACATTAAATCAAGATGGTGAAATTCATCCTATGTACAAAAACAAAAAAAAATCATTTAATGCACTATGTTGGCATTATGATGAAGCAGAAAAGCTTCCAAAAGAAACAAAGGTACTAGCCTCAAATAAGATCAGTCAATTCCAATCTATAAGTTTTGAAGTAAATCAATCAAGTGTTTGGGCAGTGCAATACCATCCAGAATTTAATTCAAAATGGATGGCCGGACTTATGGAAATGAGAAAAGATATTTTGTTGGAACAAAAAGTATATGAAAATTTATCAGAATTTGAAAACGAAAAAATGATTTTACAAAACCCTGATAATCTTGAGAAAAAAGAATTACATATATATAATGATGTAGTTGATGAAGAAATCCATTCTTTAGAACTTTCAAATTGGTTAAATCTTAATAAAAATTATTGACTACATTTATAATTGATTTCCACTTACTAATACTAGAAGTTGAAACGGATTTGTTAATATTTGCTTTTACTGTTTTATCTTTTTTCCAAAGTTTACTTATTTGGCTTGTATTTTTTAAATATCCAGATTGAATTGCTGCAAGATATGCTGCGCCAAGTGAAGTAGTCTCAACATTACTTGGTCTAATAATTTTAATTTGAGAAATATTTGCTAAACTTTGTAGAAAGCTATTATTTTTAACCATACCTCCATCAACTCTTATTTCACTAATCTTTGTCTTAGAATCTTTTTCCATACACTCAATTAATTCATAAGTTTGAAAAGATAGGCTGTCCAAAGTTGCTTTGATGATATCTTCTTTAGACGTATTTCTAGTGATGCCAAAAAATGTTCCTCTCGCATTAGGGTTCCAATATGGCGCGCCAAGTCCAGTTAAGGCTGGGACAAAAAATAAACTTTCATCTTTATTAGCTTTTTTATACAATTTATCAGTTTCACTAGAATCTTTTATAAATTTTAAATTATCGCGAAGCCATTGTATGGCAGAGCCTGCTACAAAAATACTTCCTTCATAGCAAAACATTTTTTCACCATTTATTTTAAAAGCAACAGTTGTTAGTAATCTATTTTTAGATAATTTAAATTTTTCTCCAATATTCATAAGAAGAAAACAACCTGTACCATATGTACTTTTTGATTGCCCTTTTTTAAAACAAGCTTGACCAATTGTTGCTGACTGTTGGTCTCCAGCCATGCCTCCAATTGGTATTGAATCACCAAATAATTTAGTAGAGCCAAAATCATATGCATTTTCAACTACAGTTGGTAAGATATTTTTTGGAATATTAAATATTTTTAAAATTTTGTCAGACCACTGCTCTTTTTGAGAATCAAAAATCATAGTTCGTGAGGCATTCGATATATCTGTGAGGTGAGATTTTCCTTTGGTTAATTTCCATAATAGCCAGGTGTCTATTGTTCCAAAAAGTAAATTATTATTTTTTAAATTCTTATTCACTTCCTTAACATTATCAATAATCCATTTAATTTTAGTAGCTGAAAAATATGGATCAAGCTCTAGACCAGTTATTTTTTGAATTTTTTTATCAATCCCTTTTCTTTTTAAATTTTCACAAAGATTAGCCGTTCTTCTATCTTGCCAGACTATCGCTCTGTAAACTGGTTTCCCAGTTTTCTTATTCCACAAAACTGTTGTTTCTCTTTGATTGGTAATTCCAACTGAAATTATATTTTTTGAATTTAACTTATTTTTTTTTAATATTTTTGAAATTAAATTTCTAACATCATCCCAAATTTCTGTTGCATTATGTTCTACCCATCCTTCATTGGGAAAATATTGTTTAAATTCTTTTTGGACAATATCGAATATTTCAAATTTTTTATTATACAGTACAATTCTTGAACTTGTTGTTCCTTGATCTATTACCAAAAAATATTTTTTCATAAATTAGACGTCTAAATTTTTAATGAAGTTAGCATTATTTTGAATAAATTTAAAACGTAACTCTGCTTGTTTTCCCATTAAGGTTTCGAATAAACTTTCGGTATTCTTCATATCTTTCTTAGCTTTTTCAGAGTTAACCAATATTAGATTTCTTTTATTTTGATCCATTGTAGTCTCTTTCAATTGATCAGCTGGCATTTCACCCAAACCTTTAAATCTTGTAATGTTATAATTGTCAGACTTAAATTCTTTTTCAATTAATTTATCTTTCTCTTTTTCATTATATGCGTAAAAAGATTTATTTTTGTTATAAATTTTAAATAAAGGAGGCATTGCTAGATATAGTATATTTATAAAAAAAAGTAATAAGTAGAGTTGCAATATGTGAACCATCTACGTCCGCATCAGTCATTAAAATTATTTTCTCATATCGAAGTTTTGAAATTTCAAAGTTTTTTCCAATACCACAACCTAAAGATTGAATAAGATTTTGTATTTCATTGTTATCAGCAATTTTAGATAGCCCAACATTATAAACATTTAATATTTTCCCCCTTAAGGGAAGTATTGCTTGAAATTCTCTATTTCTTGCTTGCTTAGCAGAACCTCCAGCACTATCGCCTTCAACAATAAATATTTCAGAATCTTTTATTGATTTACTCGAACAATCTACTAATTTACCTGGAAGACGATTTCTTTCTTTAATACTTTTTCTATCTAACTCTTTAATTTTTGATAAATCAGTTCTTTGAAGAGCTCTTTCAATTAAATTATCTAAAAGTATTTTTGAATTTTTCTTATTAGCATTTAACCATAATAAAAATTCTTGTTGTGTTTTTGTTTCAATTTCTTTTTGTAAATTTGGCATTATTATTCTCTTTTTAGTTTGACCTTCAAAACTTGGATCATTTATAAAGATTGAAATAATAACGTTAGAGTAATCAAAAATATCACTGTGATTGATATTATTGATTTTTGAGAATTGATTTTTTTGTCCATAAAGTTTTACAGCTTTTAGAATTCCATTACGAATACCATTTTCATGAGAGCCGCCATCTGGTGTTTCAATAGTGTTACAATATGACATTAAGCTTGAATTTTCATTTGTATTAAATGAAATTAAAGTTTCAAAATTTTCATTATCCTTAATTTTTGATTTTAATAAAAAATTTTTTTCAAATAATTTAGAGTTATTTGCGTATTCTAATTGAAAATAATCTTCAATTCCTTTTTTATAAAAAAAACTTTTTTTGTTAGGGGTTTTATCTTTTATTAATTCTTTATCAATTTCAAAGTTGATAGTTGTGCCCCCAACTAATACTGATTTCATATTTATAAAATTATATAATTTTTTTGGAACAAATTGTGTTTCTTCAAATATGCTTTCATCTGGGATAAAAGAAATTTCTGTACCTTTTAATTTTTTGCTACATTTTTCAATTTTTATTTTTGTCTTAACCTTTCCTTTTGAGTAATCTTGTCTATACACTTTTCCATCTTTGAATACCTGAACTTGTAATAAAGAACTTAATGCATTTACAACAGAAATCCCAACCCCGTGTAATCCGCCAGAAGTTTTGTAAGCATTACTGTTAAATTTACCACCTGCGTGAAGTGTAGTTAAAACTACTTCAAGTGCTCTTTTATTTTTATATTTTGGATGAAAATCAATAGGAATACCTCTTCCATTATCTTTTATTTTTATCGAACCATCTTTTTTATATTGAAAACTTATATCAGTCGCGTGACCAGCTAAAACCTCATCTATACTATTATCTAGTACTTCGTTAACTAAATGATGAAGACCATCTTGATTTGTGCTTCCAATATACATACCCGGTCTTTTACGAACGGGCTCAAGACCCTCAAGTACTTCAATATCTTTGGCATTATAAGTAGATTTTTTAGCCACAAATATTTCTTATCAAAAGTGTTGTTCCAAAAACATAAAAAAAACCGCCCTAAGGCGGTTTTCTTTATAGAGACAAGTATAATTCTATACGTCGTAGTATAATTTAAACTCGTGTGGATGAGGTCTAATATTAATAGGGTCAACCTCACTCTCTTTTTTATAGCTAATATAAGTTTCAATTACATCTTTGGTGAATACATCACCTTCTAATAAAAATGCATGATCTTTCTCAAGAGCTTCAAGAGATTCAGCTAAAGATCCAGGCGTAGATTGAATTTTAGACAAAACTTCATCGCTAGCAGCATAGAGATTTATATCTGTTGGATCACCAGGATTAATTTTATTTTTAATTCCATCTAATCCTGCCATTAACATTGCTGAGAATGCTAAGTATGGATTTGCACTTGGATCTGGACATCTAAATTCCATTCTTTTTGCTTTAGGGCTTTGAGAATAAGCAGGAATTCTAACAGATGCAGTTCTATTTCTTTGAGAGTAAACAATGTTCACCGGAGCCTCAAATCCTGGGACCAATCTTTTATAAGAATTAGTAGTAGGAGCACAAAAAGCTAAAAGAGCAGGTGCATGTTTAAGTATACCGCCAATATAATTTAGAGCTAAATCACTTAGGTTAGCATAGTTACCCTCTTTATACATTAATGTGTCACCGTCTTTCCAAACACTTTGATGAACGTGCATACCTGAACCATTATCTTCGAATAAAGGTTTAGGCATAAATGTAGCTGTCATTCCATGTTGTCTAGCAACATTTTTAACAACGTACTTATATTTCATCATATCATCAGCCATTTTTAGTAAAGGCGAAAATTCTAAATCAATTTCACATTGTCCACCTGTTGCAACTTCATGGTGATGTGCTTCAACTGTAAGACCAATGTCTTGCATTGTCATTACCATTTCAGTTCTTACATCTTGAAGTGTATCAACTGGTGGTAAAGGAAAATAACCTTCTTTATGTCTAGGCTTATGACCTAAGTTTGGGTTTTCATCAGTGCCACTATTCCAAGTACCTTCAACAGAATCAACTTCGTGAAATGCAAAATTTGATCCTGAGTCAAACTGAACGTTATTAAACACAAAAAATTCTGCTTCTGGACCAAAAAATGCTGTGTCACCGATACCAGATGATTTCAAATAGGCTTCAGCTTTTTTAGCAATATTTCTTGGGTCACGACTATAGTCAACCAAAGTTACAGGATCTTTAATATTACAATGTAATGCCAAAGTTTTTTCTGAAAAAAATGGATCAATATAGGCTGTTGTTGCATCTGGCAAAACAATCATATCACTGTCTTGGATTTCTTGGAAACCTCTTACTGAAGATCCATCGAAACCAAGTCCGTCAGAAAATATATCTTCGTCTAAAAATTTAATTGGTATTGTAAAATGTTGAGTTGTTCCTGGTATATCAGTAAAGCGCATATCAACCATCTTAATGTCCATATCTTTAATTTCAGACATTAAATCTTTTGGAGTCGAGCTTTTTAATTTCATATCTATCTCCTTACTTCAACAAAAGGGTATGCTATCCAGCGTTACCCGGTTAAATCATGCTCTAGTTATGAAATCTGCTTTTGATGCGCGTTCCTTCAGCTTATGGCCTACTTCCGACCTATATATAATAGGTTGAACGATTTATAACTTTTGCATGCGTTCCTTCGGCACAATGCCTACTTCCGACTCTAAAAGAGTTGAACGATTATTGGTTAATTACTAGGTTTTATATAAAAGTAAAGAAAAATTAGACAGCATCACTGTCTTTTTCACCAGTCCTTATTCTAATTACCTGCTCAATATTCGATACAAAAATCTTACCATCGCCAATTTTTCCTGAATAAGCGCTAGTTTTTATTGACTCAATAACATCATCTACTTGATTGTCTTCAACGATTACTTCAAGTTTCATTTTTGCTAAAAATTCATCATCATACCCATCATTAGGATCAATTCCACCAGTTGACCCTCTTTGTCTACCGAAACCTTTTACATCTACTAATGTCATCCCGGATATTCCAAGTTCATGTAAAGCTTCTTTAACTTGAGAAAGTTTAAAGGGCTTAATGATTGCTTCTATTTTTTTCATATTGTTGATAACCTATTAATTGCTTCTTTAATGTTTTCTAGAGAATTAGCAAAACTTATTCTAACAAATTCTCCAGCATTATCTCCAAAGCTAGAGCCTGGAACTAATGCAACACCTTTTTCTTCAAGTGCGATTTCTGAAAATTTATTTCCGCTCAATCCAGTTTTTGAAATATTGGGAAATGCATAAAAAGCACCACCTGGTTCAAAACAAGAAATTTTTTCTAATTTATTCAATTCGTTAAAAACGTACTCTTTTCTTTTTTGAAATTCACTAACAATTTTTGTTATTTCTTTCTGGGAACCTTTTATTGCTTCTAATCCTGCATATTGTGAAATTGAGGTAGCGCAGGAATTATAATTGACACATATTTTATTAGCATGTTCAATTAAATTATCTGGCCATATACTCCAGCCTAACCTCCATCCAGTCATACAATATGTTTTGCTCCATCCTTCAAGAACTATCAATCTATCTTTTATACTTTTGTATTCTAATAATGATGGCATTTGTTCATTATTAAAAATAATATTACTATAAATTTCATCACTCAAAATGCAGACGTTTGGATACTGCTCTAATAAATTAACAAGATCAGTAATTTTTTTCTTATTCATATATGATCCTGTTGGATTGTTTGGATTATTTATTATTATCAAACTTGTTTTATCAGAAATTAATTCTTTTAATTGTTCAGTATTAATTTCGAAATTATCTTTTTCTGAAAGCTTTAATGGTACAGCTTTTGCACCGCTGTATTTAATCATAGATCTATAAATTGGAAATCCTGGATCAGGAAAAATTATTTCTCTATCCTTACTACCTAACAATAATGCTGAAATAAAAATTACAGGCTTACCTCCTGGAGTTATTAAAACATTTTCTGGTTTAATAATTGATTTGTATTTTTTGAATACTAGTTCGGAAACTGATTCTCGTAATTCGGGTATTCCATTTGATGGGGTATAACCATGATGACCATCTTTAATTGCTTTAATGGCAGCTTCCTGAATATTTATTGGAGTAGGAAAATCAGGTTGTCCTATTCCTAAATTAATAATATCCTTACCTTTAGCAGCAAGATTATTAGCTTTAGCAAGAATAGAGAATGCTGTTTCTGTTTCCAGATTAAATATTCTTTTTGAAACTTCCATATTTTTGATATAGCGATTTAATATAAAAATTAAACTTTTAATTAAGTTTTATGGCGAGCGTAGCGCAGTTGGTTAGAGCGCAGGCTTGTGGTGCCTGATGCCGTGGGTTCGAATCCCATCGTTCGCCCCATTTTGTATTTAGTTAATTTTCTCTATTGTTTTTTAATTTATTGTACATAAAAGGCTATTAATAATAGGGCCGGTGGTGGAATTGGTAGACACGCTAGATTTAGGTTCTAGTGCCGCGAGGTGTGAAGGTTCAAGTCCTTTCCGGCCTACCATTAGGTTTGATAAGTTATGAATACAAAAGAATTAAAATCTACAAAGCTTTACAAAGAATACTCATTAGAAATTCCTTATGAAGAAATTGACTCCGAAGTAGATAACAAAATAAACCAAATACTACCAACAGTAAATATTCCTGGTTTTAGAAAGGGAAAAGCACCTCTAAATATTGTCAAAAAAAAATATGAAGATAATGTATTAAATGAAGTAATTCAAAAAGTAATAGATACAAATACAAAAAAATTAATTGATGAGAAAAAGTTTTCTCTATTTAGAGCTCCTAAAGTTGAACTAAGTAACTATGAAAAAAATAAACCCATTACTATAAATTTAAAATTTGATTTAAAACCTGAAATTAAGCTTAAAGATTTTAAAGATCTTAAAATTAATAAGTATAAAATTGAATTAGGTAAAAAAGCGGAAGACAATCAATTTAAAAGTTTTATTGACTCACAAAAAA
>CACIQI010000025.1 GCA_902588745.1 uncultured Alphaproteobacteria bacterium
CTCCAAATAATAAAAAAACAAACCTACACAAGTTTATTAATCAACTAGATAAAAGTTTAAACATAAAAAATTATACTGACTTACATAATTGGAGCATAAAAAATAAAAATGAATTTTGGAACAATGTATGGGACTTCACAAATTTTGTTGGTGAAAAAAAAGGTAAAATTTTTAAGTCAGCAGCTGAATTTACTAAAAATAAATTTTTTGATGAATGTAAAATAAATTATGCAGAAAATTGTTTAGCTAGAGAAGATGATGACGATTCAATAATATTTCACTCTGAAAAAAAAAATAAAAGAAACTACTCTTGGAGAGAGCTTAGAAATGCAGTCTTTAAATTTGCAAATTATTTGAAAAATAACAATATTCAAAAAAATGATAGGATAGCTGCTATACTTCCTAATATACCTGAAACTGTAATTTCATTTTTATCTACAGCACAATTAGGTGCTATTTGGTCATCATGTTCATCAGATTTTGGTAAAAAAGCAATTATAGATAGATTTAAACAAATTGAACCAAAAGTATTATTATTTTCAGATTATTATTTTTATAACAATAAAAAAGTCGATACGACAAAAGTTATCAAAGATATAATATATAATATCCCAAGTATAGAAAAAATTATTTTAATACCATATGAATTTAATGAAACGAATTATCAACTAGATTTTGAATACGATAATTTGTACAACATTTTACAACAAGAAATTGAGTATAGTAAATTTGAAAAGTTTAATTTTAATCACCCACTGTATATTCTTTATTCAAGTGGAACTACTGGAGTACCAAAATGTATTGTTCACAGTTCTGGTGGAGCGCTAATTCAACACAAAAAAGAACATGTACTTCATTGTGATATTAATGAAAAAGATAGAGTTTTTTATTTTACTACTTGTGGGTGGATGATGTGGAATTGGTTAGTTTCTGCTTTAGCATCAAAAGCAACAATAATTTTGTATGATGGATCACCTTTTATTCCCGACAATAAACATCTTTTTGAAATTGCAGAAAAAGAAGGAATTAATTTTTTTGGTACTGGCGCAAAATTTTTAGATACTTTAAAAAATAACAAAATTAAAATTAAGGAAAGTTTTAAATTAAATAGTTTAAAAACACTAGCTTCAACAGGGTCTCCTTTAGTTAATGAATCATTTGAATACGTTTATGAAAACATAAAATCAAATATCCATCTTGAATCTATAAGTGGTGGCACTGATTTAGTTTCCTGTTTTGTTACAGGTAATCCACTAATGGATGTCTATAGTGGTGAAATTCAATGTAAAGCACTTGGAATGGATGTTGATGTATTTGATGAAAAAGGAAATTCAATTGAAAACCAAAAGGGAGAACTAGTATGTAAGTCATCCTTTCCATCAATGCCTTTATATTTTTGGAACGATCATGATAATAAAAAATATTTTAATTCTTATTTTAGTAAATATGAAAACATTTGGTATCATGGAGATTATATTGAAAAAACCATAAATGGTGGTTATGTAATTTATGGTCGATCAGATGCAACTCTAAATTCTGGAGGAGTAAGAATAGGTACTGCAGAAATTTATAGAGTAATTGAAAATATTAGAGAAGTTCAAGAGGCAGTTGCAGTGGAATATAAATTAAAAAATGATACACAAATTATATTATTTGTTGTCTTGAATAATGATTATAAATTTAATGAAAATATAAGATCTAAAATAATAGATGAAATAAAAATTAATCTCTCTTACAAGCATTTACCCTCACAAATATATGGCGTAAGTGAAATACCTAGAACTAGAAGTGGTAAAATAGTTGAAATTTTAATTAAAAAATTAATAAATGGTGAGAGTATTGAAAATGAAGAATCATTAGCCAATCCAGAATGTTTAAAAGAATTCGAATTAGTATATAAAAACTTAAAGAATAATTATGCCAAATAGAGTTGTAGTCAGTAAACTAGGTGGTCCAGAGGTTTTGAAATACGAAAACTATGATTTACCTAAAAATGTTGAAGAAAATATGGTTAGAATTAACCAAACTTCAATAGGTATTAATTACATAGATACCTATCATAGAACAGGCATATACCCGTTACCAGTAGAAATTCCTTTTTGTTTAGGAGTTGAAGCAGCAGGAGAAGTTATAGAAATTGGAGATAATGTATCGAACTTAAAAGTTGGTGATAGAGTTGCTTACTCCTTTAGCCCTCCAATTGGTGCTTATTGTGAAGTTAGAGATTTTGATGCTCAAAGAGTTGTAAAATTACCAGAATATATTTCAAATGATGAAGCTGCTTCAATATTATTGCAGGGAATGACCGTCGAATACCTTTTTGAAAGATTGTATAAATTACAAAAAGATGAAGTTTTTTTATTTCATGCAGCTGCAGGTGGTGTTGGCTTAATTGCTAGTCAATGGGCAAAATCCATAGGAGCTAAAATGATTGGTACTGTTAGTACTGATGAAAAGGTATCATTAGCAAAAGAAAATGGATGTGAATTTACAATTAATTATAAACAAGAGGATGTTCATAATAATGTTCTAAAATTGACAAACAATGAAGGGGTAAATGTTGTTTATGATGGAGTTGGTAAAGATACTTTTGACATATCTTTAAAATGTCTAAAATTTAGAGGACTAATGGTATCTTTCGGTCAATCTTCTGGAATGGTAAATGATGTAAATCTCCATAGTACATTTAATCCTAAAAGTTTATATTATACTAGACCAACATTAATGCATTATATTCGTGATTCTGAAGAGCTAGCAAAATGCAGTAATAAATTGTTTTCAAAAATTAAAAATAAAGAAATAAAGCCTAATATATTCAAAAAATTTAAATTATCCGAAGCTAGTGAGGCTCATAAATTAATTCAATCAAGAAATTCGGTAGGATCAATAATTCTTTGCCCCTAGATGAGTGGCATCCCCTAGGAGAGTCGAACTCCTCTTTTCAGGATGAAAACCTGATGTCCTAACCGATAGACGAAGGGGACGTGTGATTGGTATATAGTAGATATTTTGATTTTTTTCAAATTATTTAATTGATTACTTTCACGTCATGGATAAGTATTTGAGGCATCTTACTACTTGAGAAGTTATCTTTTTTAATAGAACACAAAATATGAAATTTAAATTTATTAAACTTCATAAGATAATCACCAATAAGGGTGTTCAAACTATTGAATGATATACCTTTTAAATTTTCACCTAAATCATTTTTAAAAAAAATTAAAATATGTTTATTCTTTAGATTTTTGACCTGATTGATTACTATATCTTTGATTAAAAATTGAGGTTCTTCATTACCTTTGCCGTGAGGTTCTAATAATAGTAAATTATCTAAAAAATCTTTGTTTATTTGATTTACAGAAATTTCACTGTCATAAAATATTTTTTTTTCAAAGAAATTATCATGATATGAATCAAATTTTTTAATTAAAAATTTATCTATTTTATCTAATTTTTTTTTATTTATTTTTAAACCTACTGCCATTTTATGACCACCGCCATCTTCTATTAAATCATTAGCCTTAAGTTCAAGAACAATACTACCAATATCAATTTGATCAATAGATCTGCCGGAGCCAGATCCAACATTATTAATAAAAGAAAATACAAATGTTGGCTTGTTATAAAGAGCTACTATTTTACTAGCAACTATACCTAAAACACCTTGGTGCCAATTCTCTTTATAAACAATAATAAATTTTTTATTTTCTTGATCTTTTATTTGCTCAATTGCTTCGTTGAATATATTTTGTTCAATTAATTTTCTTTTTTCATTAATTAAAAACAGTTTTCTAGAAATAGTTTCTATTTCAGAATCATCATTTGATATTAGAAGTTTGGAAGATAAAGAAGAGTCATCAATTCTACTCGCAGCATTAATTTGAGGCCCTAATACAAAACCGATATCTTTTGCTAAAGGTTCATGATTTATATTAGAGTTATCTAATATTTTTGTTATTGATTTATTTTTTCGACTTCTAATGAGCTCCAAACCTTTACTAACAATTGACCTATTGTAATTGTTAATATTAACAATATCACAAATTGTTCCAACAGCAACTAAGTCTAAATATGACATCAAATTTGGTTCTTTTATATTTGGAAATAATTTTAATTCTCTAATTTGCTTTCTTAAACCCATTAAAAAAAGAAAAGTTACTGCTACTGCGGCAAAATCTTTATAATCATTGTTTTCATCAAATCTATTTGGATTAATTAACGAATGGACTTTTGGAAGTTTTAATTCACTTAAATGATGATCTATAACTATAACTTCAATACCATTGTAGTTAGGTAAATCAATCGAGTTAAATGCTGATGTGCCACAATCAAGAGTAAACAATAGTGTAATATTTTCATTAAGCATTTCATTCATAAGCCTAATATTTGGACCATAACCCTCAGATAATCTACTAGGTATTTTACAAACAAGATTATTTGTAAAATTATTTAAAAATTTATATAAAATTGAAGCAGAAGTAGATCCATCAACATCATAATCAGCGATGATTCCAATCTTTTCATTATTTTTTAAAGCCTCAATACATCTTTCAATTCCTTTTTTCATATCTTTAAGTTCATAAGGATCTGGAAGATTATTTAAAAGATTAGGATTTATATAGTTATCGTAATTTTCTTCGAAGACACCCCTTGAAATTAGAAGTTTTGAAAAAATTTCAGAAATTGATTTTTTTTGCGCAAGAGCTTGAATGTGCTTGAAGTCTATTTGCTTTTCTTCCCAAAATTTATCAGATAGTGATTTTTCAATATTCACATCAATTAATTATCATGAATAGCAAGAACAGTAATTTTTTCTTTTACAAATTCTAAACCTTCAATTTTATTAATTACATTACTTAATTTTTCTTTCTGAATATTATGAGTTGTTATTATAATAGGTATAGGATTGTCTTCTTCTGAATTCTCAGGAAGTTGAAGTATTTTTTTAACCGATATATCAAAATCACTAAAGTAATTAGTAATTGACGAAAGAACACCAGGTTTGTCTTCTGTCATTATTCTTAGGTAATAACTATTAATTACATTTTCTACTGAATATTTTTCAAAGTTTTGTAACTTATCAATTTTAAAACCTAAATTATCAAATTTTTCATTCTGAGATATATCATATAAATCAGATAAGACAGAGCTGGCGGTTGGCTTCCCCCCTGCTCCTTCACCCTCTAAAAATAAATTTTCTAGATGTATAGTTTCAATATTAATCGCATTAAGAGCATTATCAACACTTGCTAAGGGATTATCCATTGAAACTAATTTTGGTGAAGTAAAGTTTGAAATCTTTCTATCAATTATGCAAGCTTCAGATATTAATTTTATCTTATACCCTAATTTTTCAGCAAAATTGATATCTTCAATTTTAATATTTGAGATTCCTTCAATATAATTATTATTAAAGTTTAAATTTGATTTAAAACATAGGGTTGATAATATTGTCAACTTGTGCGCTGCATCATACCCGCCAATATCTAATTTTGATTCCTGCTCAGAAGTAAATCCTTTATCTTTAGCAATTTTAAGAACTGCATCAAAGGATAAATTATCTTGTTGCATTTTTGATAAAATGTAATTTGTAGTTCCATTCAAAATACCAGAAATTTTATTAATTCTATCTAAACTAATAGAATTTTTTATTGTTTTTATTACTGGTATACCACCTGCAACAGCAGCTTCATATGATAAAGCTAGTGAATGTGCGTTAGCTAATTTAAATAATTCTTTTCCATGATTAGCTATTAATGCTTTATTTCCTGTTACAACATGTTTTTTATTTTTTAATGCTATTTCAATAATTTCATAGCTAATTCCTTTTTCTTCACCAATTAATTCAACAATTACGTTACAATTATTATCTTTAGACATTTCTCTTGGGTCATCATACCAAGTATAATTTGATGTATTAAAATTTCTTTTTTTATTTTTTGTTCTTGCAGATATTCCAACTATGTTAAATTCTACATCTGTTTTATCAAAGAAATAATTTTTATTTTCTTCAATTGTTTCAACTAGTGCTGATCCAACATTCCCCAATCCAGCTATACCAATATTAAGTTTACTCATAACTAAATTTAACTTTTATAATCATTAATACATTTATCTATATCTTTTTTATCAGTATTAGAAATACTACAATAATCTAATAATTCTTCATCAGTTAATTTGGTGTCTTTAAAATCAGGAACATTATCAATATCAGGATATCCACATGAAACAATAAAAAGAAATAGAAGGAAAACTGTAAAATATTTAATCATAATAAAGATACTGTTTCTTCAATATTTTCTGCTAAATTAAAGCATTGTACTGCTTGACCTGCAGCACCTTTGATTAGGTTATCTATTGCACTAACAATGATGATTTTATCCTCACTATGATGATTAAAAATTTTAATTTTACAATAATTAGAATTTTGGACAGAAAAAAAATCAAGGGTTTCATTATTATCAATATATTTTATAAATGGATTTATTTTTTGTAAGCCTCTAAACATATTTATTACATCAGTTTTTTTTGTACTTTTATTGAGATTGCAATAAATTGTAGAAATCATACCTCTAAAATTAGGAAGAATGTGAGGATTAAATGAAAATTTTACTTCATTTTCTGCACTATGTTTATTAAGTTCTTGTTTAATTTCTGCAATATGTCTGTGGTTATTTGTATTATAATTGTAAAAATTATAATCATTTTTTGATTTCATTTTATTGAAATCAAATTTCTTTCCTGCTCCACTATAACCTGATTTAGAGTCAATAATTATATTCTTAGTATCAATTAATTTATTTTTTATTAAAGGTATTAATGGTAATAAAATAGAAGTTGGATAACATCCAGGTACCGCTATATTTTTAGAATTTTCTATTTTATCTCTATTTATTTCAGCGAGACCGTAGATAAAATTGTTTAAATGCTCTTTGCACTCATGTTTATTGCCATAATTTTCTTTATATACATCAAAATTATCTAATCTAAAGTCAGCTGATAAATCTATAATATTAATTTTATTAAAATATTTTTTTACATACTTATTAGATACTGCATGAGGTAAGGCTAAAAAAACATAATCACTATCTTTAGTATTAAAACTATTATTTGGTCTTAAAAGAGGAAGTTGATTGTATTCCTGTGTATTATCAATATTATTAAGATAACTGTCATGAATAGTTTCTGATCCTAGAAAATTTATATCTACGTAAGAATGATTTGATAGAATTTTTACTAACTCCATTCCAACATAGCCGGTTGAGCCTAAAACGGCCACTCTTATCTTATTTTTCATGAAAATTTATCTCTTAGAGAATTGGTAACTTCGTCTGGCTTTAGCTAAACCAGCTTTTTTTCTTTCAACAACTCTTGGATCTCTAGTAAGAAAGCCAACTTTTTTGAGAGGTGGTCTATTTGACTGATCGTATAAGCTTAATGCTTTACTAATACCATGTCTTACAGCCCCAGCTTGACCAGAAAGACCTCCGCCTTTAACTGAAGCCATAATCTCATAAGAATTATCGGCTTTAACGATATCCAAAGGCTGATTAACTATCATTTGAAGCACTGGTCTTGAAAAGTATTTATCTAGAGGTTTACCATTGATTTTAATTTCACCACTACCCCTTTTTAACCAAACTCTGGCAATAGAATTTTTTCTTTTTCCAGTAGCATAAGCCCTTTCTTTATTATCTAGAATATTTTCAGTTTGATTTTCTTGATTTTCCATAGTTAAATTTTATTTTTATTATTCATTGATGCTATATCAATAATTTGAGGATTTTGAGCTTCATGTTTATGATTTTCATCTCTATATATCTTACAATTAGATAATTGTTGTTTTCCTAATGGTCCTCGTGGGATCATTCTTTTTATTGCAAGTTTGATAATTTCATCAGATTTATTTTTTTCCTTCATTTTATTAGGAGTTGTCTCTTTTATTCCTCCTGGATATCCAGTATGTCTGTAATATATTTTGTTGTCGGCTTTTTTGCCTTTTAGAT
>CACIQI010000026.1 GCA_902588745.1 uncultured Alphaproteobacteria bacterium
TGCACCTGCACCTCTTAAGCTAGCTGCTGAACCTTTACCAACATCTCCATATCCAGCTACAACGGCTATTTTACCAGCCATCATTACATCAGTACCTCTTCTTATTCCATCTACTAAACTTTCCTTACAACCATATAGGTTGTCAAATTTAGACTTAGTAACTGAGTCATTAACATTTATTGCTGGCACTTTTAATGTTCCATTTTTTTCCATTTCTTTCAAACGGTGGACACCTGTAGTTGTTTCTTCTGATAAACCTAAAATTTCTTCCAACATTTTTGGATACTTTTCATGAATTATTTTTGTAGCATCTCCACCATCATCTAAAATCATATTTGGCTTCCATCCATCTGGGCCCTCTAATGTTTTCTCAATACACCACCAAAATTCTTCTTCTGTCATTCCTTTCCAAGCAAATACTGGAATGCCTTTGGCAGCTATTGCTGCAGCAGCGTGATCTTGAGTGGAAAAAATATTACATGAGCTCCATCTAACAGTCGCACCTAAAAATACTAGAGTTTCAATCAAAACAGCAGTTTGTATTGTCATATGTAAACAACCTACAATTCTTGCCCCATCTAGAGGTTTAGAATCACCATACTCTTCTCTTAATGCCATTAAACCAGGCATTTCTGTTTCAGCTATTGCAATTTCTTTATCACCAAAATCAGCTAAACTTATGTCTTTAACCTTAAAATCCTCACTCATGATTATATCCTTTTATGATTATTTTGACTTTTTAATGGTAATTTAATTAGAAAACAAGCACCTCTAAAGTCTAATTTGTCACTTTCTGTTAATTCAATTGAACCATTAAATGAATTAATTATCTCATATGATATAGAAAGTCCAAGACCGGAGTGTTGGTCTCTATTCAATATCCTATAAGTATAAAATCTATCAAAAATTTTGTTTTTTTCTTTAAAATCTATTCCTGTTCCTTGATCATAAAATTTAATTTCAACACAATTTTCATTTTTTTTGTTTGAAGTAATTAGAATATTTGAGTTATTTTTAGCAATCGAAATACTATTATCTATTAAATTTAGGAGTACCTGCAAAAATTTATCTTTGTTAAGAAGTACTAAATTTTTATTATTATCAGTTTGAAGTAAAATTTTAATATTTTTTTTATTAGTTGATTTTTCACCAAAATTTTCTTTTAGAAATTTGTTTACATTAGTTAGTTCAAAATTTTCTATTTCAATTTCTGCAATAGTTTTTGAAAAATGAGATATGTCGGAAATCAATTTATTCATTCTGTCGATATCTTTATTAAAATTATTCATTAATTTTGATCTATTTTCGTTAGTTATGTTTTTGCTAGTTAGCAATTCAATCGAAGATTTTATTGCGGTAAGTGGGTTTTTTAGTTCATGAGCAACATCGGAGCTAAATTTTTCTAATTGATTGATTTGTGATTTCAATTCATTTGACATAATTTGTATTTGATTTGATAAAATGCCAATTTCATCAGATCTTTGAGGATATATTAATTTTTTCTTATTTGTTTTATCTCTCTCTAGAACAGTAATTTTAGTTAGTTGACTTAGTGGTGTTATGAGACCTCTCAAAAAAATAAATGATAGTAAGATAGTAACCACAATAAATAAAAGAAAAAAATTAAAGAAATTCAAAGATTGTCTAGCTAGTTCATTATTATTTAATAATAATTTATACTTTATAAGCACAACTCCATAGACGTTCTTATCTTGCATTATAGGTGATGTTAAAATTCTAGTTATATCATTATTTTCATCTTTGAACGTTTTGACAAGTTGCTGCTTTTCTTTAATAGTTTCAATTATCAAAATGATCTCATGAATATTTTTATCTAAATTTTCATTAAATTTATTTGCAAGAATATAATTATTGATATGATTAAAATTATTAATATAAATTTTTTCAAAAAAATTTGAAAAATCAACTATATTTTCACGTGTTTCAGATAAATCTATCTCCTCAACATCTGTGCTCAAAAATAAATTTGATGAATCCGCAATTTTAATCCAATTTTCATTGTAAATTACAGTGTTAAAATCTTTATCTCCAAAGTTTTGCAATATAAATTGTTCAGTCGTAAACTTTTCTAACTCAGGTTCTGATAATTCGATAGGATTAGTATTATCTGCCAATTCGCAACTCTCCTTGTATGATTCAATATCTTGAAGATATCTGCAACGATAATCATATTGAAAAATTGGAACTCTTAATATTGAAGTATTTTCTAAATATTTTGTTATATTTGATAAATTTAATCTTATTGATTGATCTCTATTATCTATGAATTTATCATTTTGAATTAAATAGAAGTTGAAATAGGATAAAAATACTAGACCTAAAAGTACAATAATTATGTTAATTATAATTAATTGAAATGTTAGATTATAACTTGATAAGGTAAATAATCTCTTAATCACGCCAAGAATATCCAGAACCATATCTTGTTCTTATTTGATCAAAAGAATTGTCATAAGATCTGAATTTTTTTCTTAATCTCTTTATATGACTATCAATAGTCCTATCATCAACATATATTGAATCACCATACATAGCGTCCATTAATTGATTTCTATCTTTTACTACACCAGGATACTGAGCAAGCGATTTAATTAAGTTAAATTCTGCAACAGTTAGTTCAATTTCTATATCTTTCCAAAAACATAGTTGTTTGTCTTCATCTAATATTAAATCACCCTTAATAAAATTTTGTTTTTTAATATTATTATCTTTTTGTTCTCCAGTTCTATTATTATGAATTCTTAGCACTGTTCTGATGCGCTCGTTTAATAATTTTTGTGAAAAAGGTTTTTTTATATAATCTGAAGCACCCATTCTTAATCCAATAATTTCGTCTTGCTCATGATCTTTTGATGTTAAAAAAATAATCGGAAGATCTTTTAGATTTTCAATCTTACTCGAACGTACTTTTGAAAGAAGTTCATTTCCGTCCATTCTAGGCATCTTAATATCAAACAATCCCAAATCATAAGATTTGCTTTCAAGAGCGTCTAAGGCCTCAACTCCATTTAAAAATGTATCTACTGTAAATCCTTCACTTTCTAGAGAAAGAGATACTGATGTTAGAATCGACTGCTCATCGTCAACTAGTGCTATCCTCGGCATAGTGTTTTTTATTAATAATTTATGGCAGATTTAAGTTCAAAGAAAAAATGACCCAGTTAACAAAATGTGACTTAAGTTGATAAGTAAATGTAAATATTTCAATAACTTGTTTGCCTCCTAAAAATATGAATTAAGTAAGGGATTGACATGATAAAAAAAATATTTATGTTCTTATTTTGTTCTTATTGCGATATTGAGCAAATATTGTATTGTCCCTTTTCGGCGGCACTACATATTGTGTTTTTCGACAATAATTTTTTAAAAATGGATAGAATTTAAATGGCAGACAATCTACAGGTATCATCAAAAATCTCAGAAGAAAAAAGTGTAAATATTTTAACGTTAAGTGTCGTGCGTCGTGACGGAGCTATTACTCCCTTCAAATCAGATAAAATTTCAAATGCCATCAAAAAAGCATTCTTAGCACAAACAAAAATTAGAAATGATAAAAATAAGGAAAAAGAACAACAAGATGGAATTCATAAAACTGTTGAAGCCTTAACACATAAAGTTGTCTCGGCTCTAACAAGAAGGATTGCTGACGGTGACATGATTCACATTGAGGATATACAAGATCAAGTGGAGTTAGCACTTATGAGAGATGAGCATCATAAAGTTGCTAGAGCATACGTTCTATATAGAGAACAAAGAGCGGCTTCAAGATATCACACTAAAAAGCTCAAAGAACAAGTTGGGGAAAAAGCTTCTTCAATGATGGTAACCAAAAGAGATGGAAGTAAGGAACCAATTTCTCTGGATAAAATAACCAATAGAGTCTCTGTTCTATCTACTGGTTTAAATATTGATCCAATTGTCGTTGTTCAAAAAGCTGTTCCAGGCTTATATAGTGATATTAGTTCTGTTGAAATTGATACTTATCTTGCTGAAACTGCTGCCGCTTTAACAGTTGAGCACCCTGATTATTCTTATCTTGCAGCAAGAATAAAAGTAAACTCACTACATAAAGAGACCCCAGGTTTCATAATTGCAACAAAAAATTTATACGATGATGGTTTATTAAGAGAAGATTATTATAAAAAGGTGATGGAGAATGCAGATTTAATAGAGTCCGTAATTGACTATGACAAAGATTATACTTTTGATTATTTTGCTCTCACAACACTAATAAGAGCATATTTATTAAAGTTCGATAATAAAACAATTGAAAGACCTCAGGACCTTTGGATGAGAGTAACTTTAACAGTTACCGGTAAAGAATTTAATTTAGATAAAATAAAAGAAACTTATAAAAGTTTATCAACTGGTATGTATACACATGCTACTCCAACACTGTTTAATAGTGGATTAAAAATGCAGCAATTATCTTCGTGCTTTTTAATAAGTATGGAGGATGACTCCATAGAAGGTATTTTTAATACTATTAAAGATTGTGCCCTAATATCTAAAACAGCTGGTGGTATTGGAATGCATGCACACAATATCAGAGGTAGTGGAAGTAGAATAAAATCTACAAATGGCAAATCTAATGGTCTTATTCCATTTTTGAAAATTTTTAATGAAACTGCTAAATCAGTTGATCAAGGTGGAGGTAAAAGAAAAGGTTCTTTTGCAGTTTACTTAGAACCTTGGCACGCCGACATTGAAAAGTTTCTAGAACTTAGGAAAAATACAGGTGCTGAAGAATTTAGAGCTAGAGATTTGTTCTATGCTTTATGGATACCAGATTTATTCATGAAAAGAGTAGAAAACGATGAAGAATGGACACTTATGAGTGAACATGAGTGCCCAGGTCTTTCAGATGTGTATGGTGATGAGTTTGAAAAACTTTACACTAAATATGAAAACGAAATGAAGCATTTAGAAAAAATTAAAGCAAGAGATCTAATGTCTAAAATTATAGAAGCGCAGATAGAAACAGGACAGCCGTATATGCTCTATAAAGACTCTATCAACAATAAGTCTAACCAAAAAAATATTGGTGTCATTAAATCTTCAAACCTTTGTGCAGAAATAGTTGAATATTCTGATAAAAACGAGACATCTGTATGTAACTTGGCTTCTATAGCCCTGCCAAAATTTGTAAAAAAATCAGATAAAAAATTAATATATGACTATGATGCCCTTTACGAAACTGCAAAATTAGCTACAAAAAACTTAGATGAAGTAATTGATATTAATTTTTATCCAACTGATAAAACGGAAAGATCTAATAATAAACATAGACCTATAGGTTTAGGGATACAGGGACTTGCAGATGTCTACTTTAAATTGGGAATAGCTTATGAATCTGAGGAGGCCAAAGAAATAAATAAATTAATTTTTGAGACAATTTACTTTGGAGCTTTAGAAGCTTCATGCGAGCTTGCAAAAGAAAAGGGAGCATACGAAACATTTAAAAATTCACCAATTTCGGAAGGTAAGTTTCAATTTGATCTGTGGAATGTTAATCCTTCTTCAAAGTGGGATTGGGATTCACTTAGAGCTAAAATTAAAGAGCACGGTGTAAGAAATTCATTAACTACAGCTTGCATGCCTACTGCGTCAACAGGTATTATATTAGGTAATACTGAAACATTCCAAATACAAACCTCTAATATATATAAAAGACAAACACTCTCAGGTGAGTTCCTGCTCGTAAATAGATATTTAGTGAATGAACTTTCTCAAAGAGGATTGTGGAACAAAGAAATGAGAGATAAAATAATCTTAGAAAATGGATCAGTTGAAAATATAAATGAAATACCAACTGAACTAAAAGAAGTTTACAAAACAGTTTGGGAAGTATCACAAAAAACAGTGATTGATATGTCAGCAGATAGAGCACCTTTTATTGACCAAACTCAATCAATGAATCTTTGGCTTTCAACGCCTACATTTGGTAAAGTTAATTCAATGCATATGTATGCATGGAAAAAAGGTCTTAAAACAGGAATGTATTATCTAAGAAGTAGATCAGCTGTTGATGCTGTAAAAGTTACAGTTTCATCAGAAAAAGCAGCTAAAGATGCTTATATAAATACTACTATCAATCAAAACAATGAACCAGAAGATTGCGAAACTTGCAGTGCATAAAGAAGGAGTAATAGAATGATATCAAAAGGTGTTAAATCAATATTTCCAATAAAAAACCAAGAAATTTGGGATAGATATAAACAACATATTCAAGCCTTTTGGACAACAGAGGAAGTATCATTACAAGATGATTTAAGAGATCTTGAAACTTTAAATGATGGTGAAAAACACTTTATAAAACATGTGCTTGCTTATTTTGCTAACTCTGAGGCAATGATTAATGAAAACTTAGCAAGTAGATTCTACAAAGAAATACTAATACCTGAAGCAAGATGCTTTATCTCAATGCAGATGTTAAATGAATCAATTCATGCAGAAATGTACGGTCTTCAAATAGAAGCTTATGTAAAAGATGCAAAAGAAAAAGATATGCTTTTTGATGCAATTCAAAATGTACCATGCATTAACCATAAAGCACAATGGGTATCAAAATGGCTTAATGGTAGCCAAAATCTCCTAACCAGATTAATAGGTTTTGGATTAGTTGAAGGTTTATTTTTTGCAGGCTCTTTCTGTGCCATATATTATTTTAGAAAAAGAGGATTATTACCAGGTTTAGCCTTATCTAACGATTGGATTGCAAGAGACGAAGGAATGCACTTTAGCTTCTCATCGTTAATGTTTAGGACTTTAAGAGACAAGTTTAATAATAAAACATTAACTGATGCAGATATTAGTGATTTATCTTTGATTCCTTCAGATGTGCCTCAATCACAATTTGAAGAAATTGTTAGAAAAGCAGTAGCTTTTGAA
>CACIQI010000027.1 GCA_902588745.1 uncultured Alphaproteobacteria bacterium
TTACTTTTTTTTCAAGGTCATCGTAACGAACTTCTGTATGTCCTGTTAAAGGAAAATCTTTGCGCAACGGATAACCTTCAAAATTGTAATCCGTCATTATCCTTCTTAAATCAGGATGGTTAATAAATTCAATTCCAAATAAATCATAACATTCTCTTTCATACCAATCCGCAGATTTGTGAATATTTGTTATTGATTCTATGTTTTCATTTTCTTTAATAAAAGTTTTAAGAATAATTTTTTTATTTTTAGTTAAACTTTGCAAAATATAAATCAAATCAAATCTAAATTCTCTTGAAGGATAGTCTACAGCTGTAATATCTAATAATTGATTGAAATTAAGCTCAGTATTATCTCTTAATTCGTTAAAAATTTTTATAATATTATTTTTTTCAAATTCTATTTCTAACAAATTATTATTCTCTAAAACATTATTTATGCCATCTATTTTAGTAAGAAATTTAATCATATAAAATTATCTTTTAAATTTATTTTCTCTTCTAATTTTTTTCTGTAATTGCAATATACCGTAAACTAATGCTTCTGCTGTTGGGGGGCATCCTGGTACGTAAACATCAACGGGAACTATCCTATCACACCCTCTAACTACTGAATAGGAGTAGTGATAATATCCACCACCATTTGCACATGAACCCATTGATATTACCCACCGAGGTTCAGGCATTTGATCATAAACTTTTCTTAAAGCCGGTGCCATTTTATTTGTTAGTGTTCCAGCAACAATCATTACATCAGATTGTCTAGGACTACCTCTTGGTATAACTCCATAACGATCTAGATCATATCTTGCCATATAAGAATGTATCATTTCTACTCCACAACATGCCAATCCGAATGTCATAGGCCATAAGGAACCAGTTCTAGCCCAGGTAAGAATTTTATCATAGCTAGCAACTAAGAAACCCTTAGAGGATAATTCTGTGTTTAGAGTATCATCGACAATTTTTTTTGCTTCATCTACTCCCATTCTAGAGCACCTTTTTTCCATTCATAAATAAAACCAATAGTTAAGACAGTCAGGAAAATCATCATTGACCAAAAACCAAACAATCCAATTTTACCAAGTGTTATTGCCCACGGAAACAAGAAAGCAACTTCTAAATCAAAGATAATAAATAAGATTGCTACTAAATAAAATCTTACATCAAATCGTCCACGAGCATCATCAAAAGCCTCAAATCCACACTCATAAGCAGACAATTTTTCTTGATCTGGCTGAGAGTCTCCAACTACAAAAGATAATAAAGTCATTCCAACAGCCAATGCCAAAGCTATGAAAATAAAAATTAATATTGGTAAATATTCAAATAGAAACTCTAACACTATAATCTCACAATTAAATTAGTAATGTATTTAACGATTTATTCAACAATAACAACGTGTCTAGTTGCGACTTTAGTACACAAAAAATTCATAAATAAGTGGCGCGAGAGACGGGATTCGAACCCGCGGCCTCTGCCGTGACAGGGCAGCGTTCTAACCAGCTGAACTACTCCCGCGCATGGTGGGTGTTGAGAGACTTGAACTCCCGACCCTCTCGGTGTAAACGAGATGCTCTACCAACTGAGCTAAACACCCAAATAAAAGCGGCTGTTAAATTTATTTAACAGCCGGTGCAAGAAAAAAAGATAATTAATTGTTTACTGAGTCTTTTAAAGCTTTTCCTACAGTAAATTTAGGTCTTTTAGATGCTGGTATTTGAATTGACTCACCTGTCCTAGGATTTCTACCAGTAGTTGCTTTTCTGTGGCTAACGCTAAAATTACCAAAACCTACAATACTAACCTTCTCATCTCTTTTTAAAGAATTGGTTATTGCATCTAGAAAGCTTTCAATTGCTCTAGTTGCGTCAGATTTAGATAATCCTGCTGAAGATGCTACAGATGCGATAAGATCATTTTTATTCACTTTTAATCTCCTTTATTAATTTTTATTGATAATTATCTGTTTTCCAAACAAGTCAACATTATTTTGAAAATTTTCCCAGAAATATGGGAATTTATCAATTAATTGGCTTAATTTAGTGTTTTTTTTTAAATAAATATTAATGTGTGCTAGTTGTATTTTGGTTATTTTTTAGTTGAGATTCGCTTAAATTTAATGGAATTATTGATTTTACCAATGTGTGCTCAAGAATTGAAAAAGCTTCAGAAACAGGGATTATTTTAATTCCTTTAATCACTTCTTTATCAAACTCAGAAATTTCTCTAAAATTTTCTTGGGGTATTAGTACTTTTTTAATTCCTGCTCTACTAGCAGCATAGATTTTCTCTTTCAAACCGCCTATTGGCAAAACACGACCTCTAAGAGTAATTTCTCCAGTCATTGCTACATCTCTTTTAATTTTATTATTTGTCAATGATGATACTAAAGAATTAAAAATTGCTATACCAGCACTTGGTCCGTCCTTAGGCGTAGCTCCTTCAGGCACATGTATATGAATGTCATAATTTTCAAAGTCTTTAGGGTTTATTCCTAGACTTACAGATTTTGACTTTACATATGAAGTAGCTGCTTGTATTGACTCTTTCATCACCTCACCTAACTTCCCTGTTATAGTAAGCTTTCCCTTACCTATTGATAAAATAACTTCGACTGATAAGATTTCTCCACCTACTTCTGTCCAAGCCAAACCATTAGTAACACCCACCAAATTCTTTTTTTCAATTTCACTTGATCTAAATTTTGCAATACCAAGGAGATCTTGTAATGATTTATCGTTTAAATTAATTTTTTTTAATTTAGTAGTTTCTAATTTTTTTACGGTTTTTCTACAAACTTTAGAGATTTCTTTTTCAAGATTTCTTACTCCCGCCTCTCTTGTAAAGTTTCTGATAATAGAGTTTAAAGCTTTAGAATTAAATGAAATCTCAGATTTTTTTAATCCATGATTTTTAATTTGTTTAGGGATTAAATATTTTTTAGCAATTTGATTTTTTTCTTTTTCTGTGTAACCAGGTATTCTTATAACTTCCATTCTATCAAGAAGAGCTGGAGGTATATTTAGAGTATTAGCTGTGCACACAAACATTACATCAGAAAGATCATAGTCAAGTTCTAAATAATGATCATTAAATTTACTATTTTGTTCAGGATCAAGAACCTCTAGAAGTGCAGAAGATGGATCGCCCCTCCAATCAGAACCAAGTTTATCAATTTCATCAAGTAATATAAGTGGGTTAGAAGATTTTGATTTTTTCATTGCTTGGATAAATCTTCCAGGCATTGAACCAATATATGTTTTTCTATGACCTCTTATTTCTGCTTCATCCCTTACGCCACCAAGGGACATTCTAACAAAACTTCTTCCTGTTGAATTTGCGATAGATTTACCAAGTGAGGTCTTTCCAACACCAGGTGGGCCAACTAAACACAATATAGGACCTTTAAGTTTATTAGTTCTTTTTTGAACTGCTAAATATTCAAGAATTCTTTCTTTAACTTTTTCTAAGCCATAGTGATCGTTCTCTAATATTGTTGATGCTTTATTAATGTTTTGAGAAATTGGATCAGGGTTGTTCCATGGTATTGACATTACCCAGTCTAAATAGTTTCTAATTACTGTTGCCTCAGCTGACATAGGGCTCATATTTTTTAATTTTTTAATTTCTGAGACACATTTCTCTTTAGCTTCTTTAGATAAATTATATTGATTTATCTTCTTCTCAAGTTCAGCAATTTCATCCAAATCTTCGTTGTCGCCTAATTCTTTTTGGATTGCTTTCATTTGTTCATTTAAATAATATTCCTTCTGTGTTTTCTCCATTTGCCTTTTAACTCGACCTTTGATCTTTTTCTCAACTTGAAAAGAATCAATTTCAGATACTAAATAACCATAGACTTTGTTAAGTCTCTCTTCTGTTTCAATAATTTCTAAAATTTCTTGTTTTTGAGATAATGAAATTGAAATATTTGATACAATTATGTCTACAATCTTATCAGGTTCATTGAGTGTTTTGACATTGTTAATTACATCTAAAGAAACTTTTTTGTTAATTTTTTGAAACTCAACAAACTGCTCAATAATAAGTTTTTGCAATGCTCGTATGTTTGTATTTTTTTTAGTTTTTTGATTAATTTCACTAATTGATGCAGTAATAAATTCTTTATTAAAATTAATTTTATTTACTTTTGCTCTTTGAATACCTTCAACTAAAACCTTAAGAGTACCATCTGGAAGTTTTAATAACTGGATAACTTTGGCAACTGTCCCAAAAGAGTATAAATTTTCTTTATCAGGATTATCAACCTTTGAATTCTTTTGAGAAAGTAAAAAAATTTTTTTATCACCTGTCATTACGTGATTTAAAGCATTTACTGATTGTTCTCTTCCCACAAATAATGGAGCTACCATGTTTGGAAAAACAACTATATCTCTAAGTGGAAGTACAGGAAGTAAATTTTTTGCCATAATATATAAATGTCTATGTATTGGTCAAATTCAAGAGTTATTAGACATTAATTTTTCATTATTATCTTTATTTGAATAAATCAAAATGGGATCAGATTTTTTTGCGATAACATCTTTATTTATTACAACCTTATATAAATCCTTCTGATCTGGTACTTTATACATCAGATCCATTAATGAGTCTTCTATAATAGATCTTAAACCTCTGGCACCAGTATTTTGGGAAACCGCTAACTTAGCAATTTCTTTTAAAGCATCCTCCTTTATTTCTAATTTAACTCCATCCATTTTCAAAAGAGACTCGAATTGCTTTACAATTGCGTTTTTTGGTTGAGTCATTATTCTGATTAGCATATCTGAATCAAGTTCACTCAAAGTGGTTATTACTGGAAGTCTTCCTATAAATTCTGGAATCATTCCAAATTTTAATAAATCTTGATTTTCTAGATTTTTGAGTGATGAACCAATAGTCTTTTTAGGTTCTAAGTCTAGATTAGAATTAAATCCAATAGCAGTTCCTTTTAGCCTATAATTTATTATTTCTTGTAAACCTGAAAATGCACCTCCACATATAAAAAGTATATTAGATGTATCCACCTGTAAAAATTCTTGTTGAGGATGTTTTCTACCACCTTGAGGTGGAACACTAGCTACAGTGCCTTCCATAATTTTAAGCAAAGCTTGTTGCACACCTTCTCCAGAAACATCTCTTGTTATAGAGGGATTGTCACTTTTTCTTCCAATTTTATCAATTTCGTCAATATAAACTATTCCTTTTTGTGCACGTTCAACATTATAATCAGATGCTTGTAATAATTTAAGAATTATGTTCTCTACATCCTCACCAACATATCCTGCTTCAGTTAAACTAGTTGCGTCAGCCACTGTAAAAGGAACATCTAATATTTTTGCTAAAGTTTGAGCTAATAATGTTTTGCCAGTTCCAGTTGGGCCTACTAAAAGAATATTTGATTTTGAGATTTCAACATTATCATTTTCTAAATTAGAAGATAATCTTTTATAGTGATTATAAACAGCCACAGAAAGTATTTTTTTTGAATCTTTCTGACCTATTACGTAATCATTTAAAAACTTATTTATTTCTGAAGGCTTTGGTATATCTTTTTTAATCTTAAATTTATTGTTTTTATTATCTTCTTTAATAATGTCCATGCATAATTCTACACATTCATCACACACAAAAACAGTTGGGCCAGCTATTAATTTTTTAACTTCTTTCTGATTTTTGCCACAAAAGGAGCAAAATAATGAATCTTTATCATTTTTTTTATTCATTATTTCCTGCCCTTTACAACTTTGTCTATAAGACCAAATTTAATAGCTTCATCTGCTGAGAAATACTTATCTCTTTCCATTATACTTGATATTTCTGATATTTTTTTACCTGTATGTTTTGAATAAATTTCGTTTAATTTTAACTTTGCTCTCTTTATTTCATTAGTTTGAATTTCAATATCTGTTACTTGACCTTGGTAGCCTCCACTTGGTTGATGAACCATAATTCTTGAATTAGGTAAAGAGAATCTCATCCCTTTTTCTCCAGCAGTCAAAAGTAGTGATCCAGCAGAAGCAGCTTGGCCAATGCAAATTGTCATAATTTTTGAAGAAACATATTGCATAGTATCGTAAATAGCCAATCCCGACCAAACGATACCACCTGGCGAATTAATATAAAAAGAAATTTCTTTTTTTGGATTTTCAGACTCTAAGAATAATATTTGAGCACATATTAGACTTGCAACATTATCATCAATAGGGCCTGTCAAAAAAATTATTCTTTCTTTTAATAATCTTGAATAGATGTCATAAGATCTTTCACCTCTCGATGATTGCTCGACAACCATTGGAATAAGGTTATTTGTAATATTATCAACAGGATCTATCATTTTTTTTCATCTTTAATATCAAATGTTTTAACTTCAAGTTTTTTATATTCATCTTCATTTAATTTTATAACATTTGTTTTAGATTTGGATATAATTGAATCAATTACTTTTTCCTCAATAAGAGGTGCTCGAATAGTATCCAAAGATGATGGGTTTTTTTCAAAATATTCCATTATTTGCTTCTCTTGACCAGGATATTGCCTAGTATATTCTAATATCCCTTTGTTAATCTCTTCTTCAGATACAACAACTTTTTCCTCTGAGGCGATATGTTGCATTAATAAACCAAGTTTGACTCTTCTTTCTGAAATTTTTTTATATCGTTTTCTGAGATCGTCATCTTTTAGTAACTTATCATCCTCATCTAAACTACCTTCTTTTTTAGCCTGCTCTAAACGACTCCATATTTGATTAAAATCATCTTCTAGTACTCCATCAGGTAATTCAAATTTATAATTATTATCTAAAAGA
>CACIQI010000028.1 GCA_902588745.1 uncultured Alphaproteobacteria bacterium
TATGAATGAAGCTAGAAATAACCGTTATAATTTACTTACAAAATTTTGTATTCAAAATAATATTTTGCATCTATTTGTTGCCCACCACAAAGACGATAATTTAGAAACTTTTTTAAATAGAAAAATTGCTGGCAGTGACTTTTATGGCTTAAAATCAATGTCTGAATTATTACTTTACAACAAAGTAAATGTAATAAGACCACTTTTAAATTTTTCTAAAGAAACATTATTAGACTACAATAAGAAAAACAAAATAGAATATATTAATGATCCATCAAATTTTAATCTAGAATATACTCGTCCTATAATAAGAAATTTTCTTAAAAAATCTGATCAAAAAATAATTAAAGAAATAAATAAAGATTTTGAGAATATACTTTTTTATTCGCCATATTTCATTCAAATGATATTTGAGATACTTCTTAAAAATATTGTTCATGTTGATAGTAAACAAATTGTTGTTAGCCTTCACAATATAAAAAATTTAAATGAAATTACTTCTGAAAATATTATACGAAGAATATATCAGTTTTTATTTTATCAATCTAACCCTCCTCGATCGAAAAAAACTAGAATTTTAATAAGTGACATTAAGAAATTAAATTTTAATATTTTTAATGTCAAAGGTATGATTGTTAAAAAAAATAATGATTTTCTTACATTTTCAAGAAAATCTGTTTAATTTTCTACAAAACTATTGTGTTTTTATAATAAATTCCTATGTATAAGGTAGATGAAAAACATCAGTAAAAACGTTGTATTATGGATTATAATTGGATTGCTCTTAATTGTGCTTTTCAATCTTTTCCAAGGAAGTACTAACAATAGAAATACTTCAAAAATATCCTTTTCTGACTTCATTGCTGCAACAGAAAGTGGAAATGTTTCAGAAGTTAATATCAATGGAAGCAACGTTACAGGATTTTTAAACGATGGACGATCATTTAGCACATATGTCCCTAATTATCCTAATTTGGTAGATAAATTAAATGATAGTGGAGTGAAAATTACTGCTGAGCCCTCTGAGAAATCAATGCATCCACTTTTAAGTGTATTATTGTCTTGGTTTCCAATGCTTCTATTAATCGGAGTTTGGATTTTCTTTATGCGCCAGATGCAAGGCGGTGGTGGAAAAGCAATGGGCTTTGGTAAATCTAAAGCTAAATTATTAAATGAAGCAGTTGGTAAAGTTACATTTGACGATGTAGCAGGTATTGATGAAGCTAAACAAGAATTAGAAGAAGTTGTTGAATTTTTAAAAGATCCTTCAAAGTTTTCTAGATTAGGTGGTAAGATTCCGAGAGGTGCACTTCTAGTAGGTCCTCCAGGTACTGGAAAAACGTTACTTGCAAGAGCAATTGCCGGTGAAGCAAATGTTCCCTTCTTTTCTATTTCAGGATCTGATTTTGTGGAAATGTTTGTAGGTGTCGGTGCTAGTAGAGTTAGAGATATGTTTGACCAAGGTAAAAAAAATGCACCTTGTATAGTTTTTATAGATGAAATTGATGCTGTTGGAAGACACCGTGGCGCTGGTCTCGGTGGTGGGAACGACGAAAGAGAACAAACTCTAAATCAACTTCTTGTGGAAATGGATGGTTTTGAAGCAAATGCGGGTGTAATTATAATTGCCGCAACAAATAGACCAGACGTTCTTGATCCAGCATTGCTTAGACCAGGAAGATTTGATCGTCAAATAACAGTTAATAACCCTGATGTAATGGGAAGAGACAAAATACTTAAAGTTCATATTAAAAAAATTAAAGTTTCGCCAAAATTTGATTCAAAAATTATCGCAAGGGGTACTCCAGGTTTTTCTGGAGCTGATTTAGCAAATCTAGTTAATGAAGCAGCATTATTAGCGGCTAGAAAAAATAAAAGAATGGTTACACTTGAGGATTTTGAAAGTGCGAAAGATAAAGTGATGATGGGTGCTGAAAAAAGATCTATGGTAATGTCAGAAGATGAGAAGAAACTTACAGCTTACCATGAAGCTGGTCATGCAGTAGCAACTCTTCACTCACCAGCCTCTGATCCAATTCATAAAGCAACTATAATACCGAGAGGTAGAGCATTAGGTATGGTTATGAGACTTCCTGAAAAAGATCAACTGTCTATGAGAAAAGACCAAATGAAAGCGCATTTATTAATAGCTACTGGAGGAAGAATTGCAGAAGAGATGATCTTTGGGAAAGATAAAATTACAAATGGGGCAGCAAGCGATATACAAATGGTAACAAATCTATCAAAAAAAATGATTACTGAATGGGGGATGAGTGAAAAATTAGGTCGCCTGAGATATAATAGTGATAGTGAGGAGGTTTTCCTTGGACATTCCGTTGCACAATCAAAAAATTTATCTGACTCAACAGCAAAATTAATTGATGAAGAGGTTAGATCTCTTGCAGAAGAGGCTGAAAATAATTGTAGAAAAATTCTTCAAGATAATATTGAAGAACTGCATATAGTTGCTAAAGGGCTTTTAGAGTATGAAACATTATCAGGAGATGAAATTAAAGATTTAATCAAAGGTATAAAGCCAACTCGTGATGATTTTGATAATGATATAAACACACCAAAAAAACCAGTCACATCTGTTCCAAAGACAGGTGGATCTGCTGCGGCTCCTGCAAACTAATTTAATTACTTCACTTTATTTATTTTTTTGCATAAAAGACATAAATGTCTAAAATATTTGGTACCGATGGTATACGGTGCTTAGTTAACCAAGAGCCTCTTTCAGCTGAAACCTGTCTCAAAATTTCAAAGTCAGTAGCATTTCTTCTAAAAAAGAAAAATTCTCAAACTAGTAGGGTTGTTATTTGTAAAGACACAAGATTATCTGGTTACTTATATGAACCACTTGTTACAGCTGGATTTATTTCTATGGGTATGGACGTAATCTTAGTTGGCCCACTTCCAACACCAGCCGTACCATTAATGATTAAAACTTTAAGAGCTGATATTGGTGTAATGATTACGGCCTCTCATAACACATATGAATACAATGGGCTTAAATTTTTTGATAGTACTGGATCAAAACTAAGTTCGTTAATAGAGCAAAAAGTTGAAAAAATAGTTCTGGATAATAAAAAATATACCAAAATTTCAAACAAAACATTTGTATCTGGGAATGCAAGAAGATTGGAGGATGCATCAGGAAGATATTCAGAATTTTTAAAGAGTACTTTAACTAAAACATCTTCAAGGAGAAAATTAAAAATTGTTTTAGATTGTGCAAATGGAGCTACATATAACATAGCTCCAAATTTATTTTGGGAATTAGGTCATAATATTACAGCCATAAATAATAATCCCGATGGCTTAAATATCAATAAAAATTGTGGTGCAGTTGATGTTAAATCACTTTCACAAAATGTAATAAAAGAAAAGGCTGATATTGGATTTGCATTTGATGGTGATGGAGATAGACTGATAGTTGTAGATGAAAAAGGAAATGAAGTTGATGGTGATAAAATTATAGGGTTGTTATGTAAAAGTTATGTAAAACCTAAGAATAAATCTAATCAACATGATGTGATTATAACCGTTATGTCTAATATGGGATTAGAAAAATATCTTACAAATAAATTAAAATTAAAAATCAAACGCACATCTGTTGGAGATATAAATGTTATTAATCAAATGAAAAAATCAAAATCTATGATAGGCGGTGAACAATCAGGCCATATAATTTTGTCAGAACATTCTAATACAGGCGATGGAATTTTAGCAGCTTTAAAAATTACTGAAATTTTGATATCAAATAAAAATAAGGCAAGTAAAATTTTTGATTTGTATAATGATTTTGTTCAGACAAAAATTAATCTAACTTATAAAACAAAGAGTACCAAATTGTTAAAAATTCTTGATAAGTTAAAAAATAATAAACTATATAATAATAAAAAAATAAGATCTCTTGTAAGGTTATCTGGAACCGAACCATTAGTTAGAATACTAGTTGAAGGGCAAGAAGTTACTGAGGTTAAAAAGAAATCTCTAGAAATAAAAAAATTAGTGAGGCCTTATCTTGGTTAATAAATTTTTAGTACCTGCAGGTTTTAAAGATAGTCTTAATTTTGATGCATCTATTGAGCATAAATATAAAAATAGCATAATAAATTATTTTAGAGATAATGGTTTTACTTTAATTAAGACTCCACTTGTTGAGTTTAGTAAAAATTTAGATCGTAATACTCTAACTTTAAAGACAAATAAAAAAAATAATCAATTAAGTATTCGAAACGATATAACTCCACAAATAATTAGAATTGCTTCATCTAGGTTAGCAAAAAAAATACGACCACTTAAGCTATGCTATTATGGAGAAGTTGTTAGAAAAGTGGGAACAATTTTAAGACCTGAAAGACAATTTCAACAAGTTGGTGCTGAGATTATTGGATCTGAAAGCTATAAAGCGGATGTAGAAATTATTAATCTTGCTTACGAAACTTTAAAAAAAATTGGGGTTAAAAATATTGTTATTGAAATAACAGCGCCATTTTTTCTCGATAGTTTGGTTAAAAAAATAACTAATAAAGATTTAAAAAATAAATTAAAAAAATATATTAAATTAAAAGATATTAATAATTGTTTAAAGTTATTGAAAAAAAATGAATTATATAATTCATTTAAAACTTTACATTTATGTTCTGGTTCAATCCAAAACAAAAAAAAATATATATCTAAGTTAAATAAAATAATAGGTTATGAAAATGAAGTTGAAAGACTAGTAAAAATTGCTAATTTAATTAAAACTTCAAAAAATGATTCTTTAAGTGTAGATTTTTTTGACTTACAAAAAAATAAAAATTACTACAAAGGGATAAAATTTACATTTTTTGCTAAAGATGTAAGAGGTGAAATAGCTGGAGGAGGTCGATATAATTTAAAATTTGGCCGTAATTCTGAGACTGCTATAGGATATACTTGTTATATGGATACAATTTTAAGATCTTCGTCTTTAATCAATCAAAATAAAAAAATTTTAATTGCGTTCAATACAAGTGATAAAATTAAGCAAAAATTAATAAATAAAGGTTATAGTTTATTTAAAACTTTTGAAGATAATATTGATATAAAAAAAGAGGCAAAAAAGTTTGGCATCAAGTATTATTTAATGAAAAATATAGTTAAGCAAATCTAATGTTTTATACGATAGTTGGAACCCAATGGGGAGATGAAGGAAAAGGCAAAATTGTTGATTGGATTTCTTCTAGAGCTGACTTGATAGTTAGATATCAAGGAGGGAATAATGCGGGGCATACAATTAAAGTAGATAATAATGTTTATAAACTTAATTTATTACCTTCAGGAATAATTAATAATAAAAAATGTGCTATTGGTAATGGCGTTGTTTTAGATCCGTGGGCACTAATTAATGAAATTGATAATCTTAAAGAACAAGGAATAGAGGTAAACGAAGACAATTTATATATTGCTGATAATATTTGTTTAATCTTACCTATTCATAAACTTCTTGATGAAATTAATGAAACCTCTAGAGGCAAAAAAGAACTAGGAACAACTAAAAAAGGTATTGGCCCAGCATACGAAGATAAAGTAGGTAGAAGAGCAATAAGAATTTGCGATTTAAAAAATCCAATATTTTTAAAGCAAAAAATTGATAATCTTTACGAATTTCATAAAGATAAAATTTCAAAACATATTCATAAAATTACACATAATTATTATGAAGAACTTTTATCTATGTCTAATTATCTTAACTCTTTTAGTGTTCCATTATGGAAAATAATAAATGAATTAGGTCAAAAAAATAGAAACATTGTTTTTGAAGGGGCTCAAGGTTCAATGTTAGACATTGATTTTGGAACATATCCATATGTTACATCATCAAATACTATATCAGGCCAGATATTCTCTGGAACAGGTTTTAGTGATAGAAAAAATCATAAAATTTTAGGAATTACAAAAGCATATACTACTAGAGTTGGATCAGGTCCATTTCCAACAGAATTAATAGACGAGATTGGAGAACATCTTGGTGAAAAAGGTCAAGAATTTGGAACAGTCACAAAAAGAAAAAGAAGGTGTGGTTGGTTTGATAGTGTACTTTTGAAACAATCAATTAAAATTAATGGTATTACAGACATTGTACTTACTAAACTTGATGTCTTAGATGAATTAAAAGAAATTAATGTATGTACTGGATACTTAATTAATAACAAACACTACGATTATTTACCTAGTGAAGAATTTTTATTCGATAAGATAAAACCTGTTTATAAAAAAGTTGCTGGCTGGGAAAAATCAACTGCAGGAATTAACAAATTTAATGATCTTCCAGAAAACGCTAAAAAATATATTCAAATACTCGAGGATCT
>CACIQI010000029.1 GCA_902588745.1 uncultured Alphaproteobacteria bacterium
AGAAGTGTCTGCCATAGTTTTTATACAAACTGTTTGTATACAAATTAATAATTTATGTCAATACTATTCTGGTGCAATTTCTATCTCTAAGCCATCAAGCTCATCAGAGAGCTCAATTTGACAGGATAATCTGGAATTATTTTTAACATCAAAAGCTTGATCTAGCATAGATTCTTCATCATCATCCACATTTTTCAGCTTGTTTGTCCATTTTTCATCAATATAAACATGACAGGTAGCGCAGGCACAACATCCTCCACAAGAAGCTTCAATATCGTAGCCATTATCTCTCAGTGTTTCCATTAGTGTAAAATTACTATCATATTCAATTTCAGACTTTTTACCTGATCTATCTGTGATTATTAACTTTGGCATTAAACGCCTAGTTTTTTTTGAAGTTCTTTGGAAGATGTTGTGTATCTAAAAATATTTTTCTTATCAGGAAAGCAATACTTAAATACTTCTTGAGCCATTAAGGCAGACTCGTGAAATCCTGACAGAATAAGCTTAAGTTTTCCTGGGTACCAATTTATGTCACCTATCGCAAAAATTGAAGGTGTAGAAGTTTGAAATTTTTCAGTGTCCACTTTAATTAAGTTCTCGTGTAAGTTTAGACCCCATTCCGCAATTGGACCTAGTTCCATTTTTAAACCAAAAAATGGTAAAAGATAATCTACTTCAATATTTGATTTTTCATCATCATTTTCGTATTCTAGCATTATTCTACTATCTTGAACTTTAGAAATCTTTTTTATTTGGCCCTTTAAAAATTTAATTTTTCCTTTTGTCTCTAATTCTTGCATTTTTGAGACAGAATCAGGTGCTGCCCTAAACTCTTTTCTTCTATGTATTAGAGTTACATTGGAATCCTTAGATAGTTCATTTGTCCAATCCAAAGCAGAGTCTCCTCCTCCTGCAATTAAGATTTTTTTATTCTTAAATATTGATTTGTCTCGAATTGCGTAAAAAATATTTTTGTTTTCGAAATTCTCAATATTCTCAATTGGAGGTTTTCGGGGCACAAAACTACCTGCCCCTGCTGCCACTACTATACATTTTGCTTCAACTTTTGTTCCAATATTAGTTTCTACCATCCAACCATATTCTGTTTTAGCAATTTTCTCGACTTGTTGGTTGAGATGAAATTTAGGTTTAAAAGGGTTTATCTGTTTAATTAACTCGTCAGTTAATTCTTGTCCTGTTACAACTGGTCTAGAGGGAATATCATAAATTGGTTTTTCTGGATACAATTCAGCACACTGACCTCCAACCTTATCTAAATTATCAACTAAATGACATTTTATATTTAAAAGACCTAATTCAAATACAGCAAATAAGCCTACCGGACCTGCACCTATAATTACTACATCAGTATTTTCTGTCATATGTGAAAAATAACAACTTTTTTTATTATTTCTAGGGATTATATATAATCTAAATGAATTACGCTAATACTTCAAAATATTATAATCCTGCGATTTATATATGGCTATTAACAATAACTGCAATGGTTTTATTAATTATAGTAATAGGAGGTCTCACAAGATTAACAGACTCTGGACTTTCTATGACTGACTGGCGTCCAATTTTAGGTGTAATTCCTCCACTGAGTTTAGAAAGTTGGTTGGTTGTATTCGAAATGTATAAACAAACACCAGAATACAAAATAGTTAACAAAAATATGACGTTAAATGAGTTTAAATATATTTTTTGGTGGGAGTGGTTTCATAGAATATTTGCAAGAGCCATAGGAGTTGTCTTTTTAATACCATTAATTTATTTTAGTTTTAAAAAGCAAATTAAATCATCAATGTATATCAGGCTTGGTATTGTCTTTGTATTTGGTTTGCTTCAAGCAGTTATTGGATGGTGGATGGTAAAGAGTGGTTTGACTGAAAATCCTTACGTAAGCCCTTATAGACTTACTTTTCATCTTTTAAATGCTCTTATAATTTTCTCTATACTATTATGGATAGCAATGGATTACAGGTATTCTTCTAATATAAGTTTTTTATCTAATCCAAAGACAATTGAATTTTATATTTTAGTTGCTGTAATCTTAATATTTATCACAATTGCAACAGGTGGATTTATGGCAGGAACAAACTCTGGACAATCTTTTAATACTTTTCCACTAATGAATGGAAAAATTATACCTGATGATTACGTTATTGATGATTTAGGTATTTATAATATTTTTGAAAATACAGTTGCAATAAATTTTAACCACCGTTGGTTATCAATATTTGTTTTTTTTTATATCCTTTTTATTTGTTTTAAATTTATTAAATTTGATAATAAAAATATATCTAGTACTCTTGTATATTTAGTTTTATTCTTTCTAACGTTACAAGTAATATTAGGTATTATAACTCTTTTAAGTAATGTTTACTTACCAGTCGCAAGTTTACATCAAACTAATTCAATTTTGTTATTATCAACTTTATTAATTAGTTATCATCAAATTAAAATTAGAAAGGTTAAAGATGTCTAACAGAAATATATTTGTCTTTGGGGGCACGGGTTCTATTGGAAAATCATTATCAAAAAAACTGAAAAGCAATAACTATGATCCAATAATTATTTCTAGAAATGAAACAGAATTAAAACAATTATCTGAAGAAATTGGATGTGAATACAAAGTGTGTGATGTTTTAGATTTTAATAAAGTTAAGAGTATTTCAGAAGAATACAAAGATCAATTAAGTGGTATTGCTTTTTGTGTTGGCTCTATAAATTTAAAACCCCTTAAAATGACTAAAGATGAAGATTTTATTGATTCTTTTAAAATAAATACACTTAGTGCTATAAATGCGATTAAGTTTAATCAAGAAACTCTTGCTAAAAATAATGGCAGTATTCTTCTTTATTCAACTATTGCTGTAAAACAAGGTTTTACTAATCACACAATAATTTCTACCGCAAAAGGTGCCATTGAAGGGCTTACTTTGAGTTTAGCTGCTGAATTTGCTCCAAAAATCAAAGTAAATTGTATAGCGCCAAGTTTAACTGACGCAAAAATGACACAAAAGTTGATTAGTAATGAAACTATTAAGAAAGCAATTGAAAATATGCATCCTCTACCTAAAATTGGATCTGGTGATGATTTCTCCGATATTGGAAGTTTTCTATTAAGTGATAAAAATAGTTGGATAACTGGACAAATATTTCATATAGATGGGGGAAGATCATCATTAAGAATAAAATCGTGAAATATATATTTATAATTTGTTTATCTCTTTTTTCTTTTAGCTCTTTTAGTCAGCCATTTCCAATACCAGATGATAAAGAAGTAAGCTTTGATGTTATTAGAAAGAAGAAAAATATAGGGAACTTAATTTCAAAATTTATAGAAAATGAAGATAGTGTCGTTATACATTCAGTTTTAAAGATAAATGTTAAAGTTTTGTTTATTCCAGCATACAAATTTTTTCAAGAAACAAAAGAAACTTGGACAAATGGTGAATTTGTATCAATAGATGGATTTACAGACTTTGAAGATGATCGAGAATATAAAATAATTGGCAATGATGAAGACAATTTTTTTATTGCTAGCGGTATGGATGGTGAATTAAAATTAGATAAAAATATATTACCATTAAATTATTGGAATATTGAAATGTTAAATGAGAAAGAAGTATTTGACACTCAAAAAGGTATTGTAAGAAATATCGAAGTAAAGCAACTTGAAGATGAAAAAATAAAAATCAATGACATTGAAATATTAGCTAATAAGTATGTTTTCAATGCATCAAAAAATCCAAAAGATAAAGGGCCATTCCCTGAGTATACACTTTGGTATTTTGAAAAAGAGCTCATGAAAATGGAATTCAAAAATCCTAATGATAAAAAAAATATTATAACAATAGTTCGTAATGATTGGAGTCTATAGTTGCAAACTATATGGATTACTGGCGGATCTTCAGGTATTGGTTTTGCCACAGCAAAAGAATTTATAAATAATAATTGGCAAGTTGTAATTTCTTCAAGTAATAAAATAAAACTTGAATCTGCAAAAAAAAAATTAGAACTAAATAATAATAAAAATTTAGTTCATGCTATTGTATGTGATATTTCTTCAAAAAATAATGTTGATGAAACGATTAATTCTATAGAAAGAAATATTGGTAAAATTGATATAGCATTATTAAATGCATCAGCTTATAGTCCAAACAAAAATCAAATATTTGATATTTCAAACTACGAATTGCTAGTAGATGTAAATATCAAAGGCACTTTGTATTGTGTTAACAAATTAAAAGATGTTATGAAAAATAGGAATAATACGATTGCTATTATTTCTTCACCGTTGGGATATAGAGGTTGGCCAACAGCTGGGGCGTATGGTATTTCTAAGGCAGCTCAATTAAGCTTGAGTGAAAGCTTGTATTTTGATTTCAAAAAGTTGAACATTAATGTTAGAGTCATATGTCCAGGTTTTATTGATACCGAAGCAACCAAAAAAAATAGTTTCAAAATGCCGTTTTTAAAAAGCGCTGAATATGCAGGAAAAAAAATATTTGATAGATTAACTAAAGGTAAAGAATTTGAAATAATTTTTCCCTATTTGATAGTATATTTTTTTAAATTTACAAGGATATTACCCTACAAAATATATTTTTATATATGGAAAAAATTAGGAAATTTTTAGTTTGTTTCACCAATATAAATTCCAAGACCTTCTGCTACTTTAATCAAAGGATCATTTTTTTGAACAGTTTTTGAATATCCAGCAACTTGACTAAGCATTAAATCTTGAACGCCTCTATCCTTCCAAACAACAACTCTATTAAATTTTTTCCTAGCAATTAAATCAACAGCATGAACACCGAATGCACTAGCTATTAAACGATCTCTATGCGTTGGCTGTGCACCTCTTTGCACATGTCCAAGAACAGTAACTCTTGTCTCAGAATCTGTAATTTTATAAATTTCATCGCCTAAATAGTTTCCAATTCCTCCAAGACGTACTTCGCCGTCAACAAATTTAACTGTAGCTTTTTTACCATTTTCTTTTTTAACTGCTTCAGCAACAACTATTAAAGCATGATTTCTTCCTTTTGCTCTTAGACTTTCAATATGATTAGCAATAGATTTTATTGAATATTGAATTTCAGGAATCAAAATTACATCAGCGCCACCTGCGATACCTGAATTTAGAGCTATATGACCTGCATCACGACCCATTACTTCCAATATCATTACTCTTCTATGACTAGCAGCTGTTGGTTGCAACATATCTAAAGCATTTGTAGCGACGTCAACTGCAGTATCATACCCTATAGATAGCTCATTGTGCTTTACATCATTATCAATTGTCTTTGGTATACCTACAAAATTTATATTTCCTTTTTTTGTAATACTTTGTAAAATTTTTAAACTTCCATCACCACCAATTCCTATAAGTGCATCAATTCCTAATTTTTTAAAACCTTCAATAACTAGATCTGAAGTATCTATTTTCTTTCCATTTCTAATAATTTTTTTAAATGGATTTCCTTTATTATTTGAGCCTAGAAAGGTACCTCCCATTCTCATTAAACTACCCTCAAAGTTTTGCGGGTTTAATTTTATTACATCAAGCGGATCTTTTAATAATCCTAGTGTCCCATCCTTAATTCCGTAGACTTCCCAGCCATATTTATTATGTGCTCTTAGCGTTACCGCTCGAATGACAGCATTTAATCCTGCACAATCACCACCACTTGTTAAAATTGCTATTTTTTTTACCACAGGGCGTTTATATACTATTATTATACTTTTACTTATTTATTTTCATGGATGACATAAACAAACTCATAGAAATTCTAAAAAATTTTGAACAAGAACATAGAGACCTTGATGAAATACTTATAAGACTTCAAGAAAAAAATACTGTGGATTTTTTACAAATTCAAAGATTAAAAAAAAGAAAGTTAATTCTAAAAGATAAAATATTAGAAATTCAAAATAAATTAGAGCCAGATAGTATAGCTTAAGCAAGGAAACTTTTTAAAAATTTAGGAGCGTTATCCTTAATAAAAGATATTCTTTCCTTAATTTTTGGAATTTTAGATATTCTCTTAAGATTTTTATCGATATTTTCTTCAACATCCTTCATTTCTTTTGAAAAAAAAACGAATAATGCATTAGTATATATTCCTGATAAAATAAATCTTTTTGTATAAAAATTGAAATCTGTTGAATTATCTCC
>CACIQI010000030.1 GCA_902588745.1 uncultured Alphaproteobacteria bacterium
CGTTTTTTTGGATCAAAATATTACATAAATAGATTTACAGTCTTTCTATTTATAGTATAAATTTCTTATAAATGGAGGAAATGATGAATAAAATTTTAAATATTTTTTTAACTTTTATTCTTACAGCTTTTTTCGCAACATCAACATTTGCTGCCACTAAAGTAGTTTGGTGGATGGAAAGTAGTGCAGATACTGACCCTACAGTTCAAGAAATGATGTGTGATGCTTTTAATGCTGAACAAGATGAAGTAGAATTAGAATGTGTATTTAAAGAAGACATTAATGATACTATCAGACCAGCTCTTTTATCTGGAAGTGGACCGGACATGTTTGATACACCTGGTGCTTCTTATATAAAAATTTACCAAGATGCAGGTCTTGTTAAATCTATGCAAGAGTATGCTGATCAATATGGTTGGCAAGACAAACTTCTAGGTTGGGCTTACAACTCAGGAGTATTTGATGGTGAATTATATTCAATTCCAAAAAACTATGAAACAATGATTTATTTTTATAATAAAACTTTGTTTGAAGAAAATGGATGGAGTACGCCAAATAATTTAGAAGAAGTTGAATCTTTAGCTGCTAAAATAAAAGCTAAGGGAATGAATGTTTATGCGTATGGTTCTGCTGGATGGCAGCCAACTCACGAACATTTAGTAGGTAACTATTTCAACACTTATGCTGGACCAGATAATGTCTATAAAGCATTAATTGGTGAAAAAAAGTGGACTGATCCAGAGTTTGTAGAAGCAATTGAACTTTTAAGAAAACACATGGTAGATGAAGGTTATTGGTCTGGGGATTTAGAGACATATTATTCTTTAGATTGGGATGATTTTAATAACGAGTTTGCTACTAGAGGTTCTGCGATGCTCATGATTGGAACTTGGGGTTTCAATGTAACGGCAACAAATTTTGGAGAAACTTCTGATGATTGGGATTGGAATCCTTTACCGATTCTGAATTCACAGGCAGGAAGTGCTCCTAATTACCAACTTGCAACAGGTGGAACTATGTCCATTAATGCAGCATCTAAAAATGCTGATGGAGCTGCAAAAGTAATTGATTGGATTCTTTCTGATAAAGAAAGAGCTCTTAAAGTTACTGGCAGTTTAGGTTATGGCGCTTGGTTGTTACCACTAAAATACACTGATGCTGACTTTGATCCTAATATTGATCCAAGACAAAAAAGATTCTTAACTGAATTCGCAGAAGCTTCTGATTCTGGAAACTATGGATATACAACATGGACGTTCTATCCGAATGACCCAGGTGTACATATTTGGAAAGATATGGAAGTTGTTTGGGCTGGAGATATTACTCCACTTGAATTCATGGAGGAATCTCAAAGACTTTGGGATCAAGCTCGTGCAGACGATGCATTAGTTCCAGTTGGAAAAAGATAATTTATAAATTTAAATAAGGGGAAATTTTTTCCCCTTATTAAAATAAAGTAATTATGCCAAAATTTTTAACAAGTATAAATGCAATTTCCTGGTACTTTTTATTTCCAGTTATATTTATACATTTTTTTGTGGTAGCATTCCCATCGATACTAAGTTTATTGTTATGTTTAACGGACTGGAATGGTTTCGGCAGAATAAACTACGTTGGATTAGAAAACTTTCAAGAATTATTTAGAGACCGTGTTTTCAAGAAAGCAGTTAAACACAACATAATTTGGACAGTAATGTTCTTAACAATACCAGTAATCGTAGCACTTATTATAGCATATCTTTTAACTGGAATAAAAAGAGGACAACTTTTTTATAGGCTAGTGTATTTTTTTCCATACATTCTAGCCAGTATCGTTAACTGTTTGATTTGGAGATACATATTCCATCCAAGACATGGCTTAGGGGGTTGGTTTGAGAATCAAGGTATTGATTTTCTTGCTAAGTCACCTTTTGCAATGAAGGAGACTGCTTTATACGCTGTTGCCTGGGTAGATATGTGGCATTTTTGGGGCTTCTTAGTTATTATTTATTTAACTGGAATGTATCAAGTGGATGACTCTCTTTATGAGGCAGCAGATATTGAAGGAGCAACAAAATTTCAAAAATTTAGATACATTACTTTACCAATGATACGACCAATTTTTGTTTTATCTTTAATAATTATAATCATCTGGTCTGTCCCAACTTTTGACTATGTATATATTTTAACAATGGGTGGGCCAGCATATAGTTCTGAAGTTGTAGCAAATCATCTGTATTCTCAAGCCTTTCAACGAATGAATGTTGGTTACGCGTCTACTATAGGTGTCATGATGTTCTTCTATGTCGGTATTATAGTTGGTTTCTTTGCAATTTTGAGGCGGATGGGTTGGGAGGTATAAAATTTTAAATGGCAACTGCAAGATTTAGACAAAGATCAAGCTATATTAATCACGCCATTTTGATTTTTATGGCTTTAACAATTATTTTGCCATTACTAGTTTTAGCTTTTAATTCTATAAAACCATCTTCTGAATTTGGAGCAAATCCATTAGGTTTTCCAAATGAAATAAGATTAATGAATTATTATGATGCTTGGGTGAATGGAAATTATACTCAAATATTTATGAATTCACTTACTTTGGTTATCGGAACATTGATATTAAATTTGACTGTTTCAGGTTTAGCTGCATTCAGTTTGGCAGTTTTAAATCCAAGAGGAATTCAAACAATTGTTGTTGGCTTATACCTTTTAGTTGGAATAAGTATTCCTGCTCAATTATTTATTTTACCATTATTTTTAATGTGGAAAAGTTTATACCTCCTAGATACAAGGATTGGTTTAGTTATTATTTATAGCGCCTTAAATGCCCCTTTTGCAACTTTCTTAATTCGCTCTTACATGTTGCAATTACCTACAGAACTTTTTGAAGCCGCTAAACTAGATGGGGCATCTGTAATGCAATTGTTTACAAGAGTTGCCCTACCTTTATCTTGGCCAGTTTTTTTAACAACAGCACTTATTGTGTCATTAACAGTTTGGAATGAGTTTTTATTTGCTATTACTTTTATAATTACTGATGAGTACAAACCTATTTCGTCAATTTTATTTACATTTCAAAGTAGATTTGCAAATGATTATGGATTGGTGAGTGCGGCGTCTATTTTAATGGCGGCACCAATTGCTATTTTATTTATGTTTTTTCAAAGACGATTCATCGCTGGGTTAACCAGTGGTGCTACAAAAGGTTAGTTTAATGGGAGGAAGATGGAACTTAACAAAGAATATGAGGAGAAAGTATATTCAGGAGTTTTAGGTAAAATCATAGGTGTCTATCTTGGCAGACCTTTTGAGGGTTGGTGGTATGATAGAATTATAAAAGAATTAGGCCCAATTAATTATTATGTAAATGATAAATTAAATATGCCTGTTCAAATCACAGATGATGATTTGACTGGAACGTTTAGATTTATCAACGCTCTAAAAGATTTTAATTTTAATAAAAATATTTCTTCTAAACAAATTGGTCAAACATGGTTAAATTATTGTTTGGAAAACCAAGCTGTTTTATGGTGGGGTGGTAAAGGAACATCATCAGAAGATACCGCTTATCAAAATCTTAAACAAGGTATTCATGCTCCAGATAGTGGTTCTATAAAAACAAATGGTCGAATTGTTGCTGAGCAAATAGGTGCTCAAATATTTATTGATGGATGGGGATTAGTTTCGCCAGGTGATCCAGATCAAGCAGCTGATTTTGCAAAAAAAGCTGGAAGTGTAAGTCATGATGGTGAATCTGTTTATGCTGCTCAAGTTGTTGCTGCAATGGAAGCAATGGCGTTTATAGAAAAAGATACAAAAAAAATTATTGAGCATTGCAAAAGATATATCCCTAAAGATTCAACAATTTTTAAACTTATATCTGATATTCAAGATTGGAGTTCTGGTAATCTAGACTGGGAACAAGCAAGAGAAAAAATAGATGATATTTATGGTTATGAAAAATTTATAGGCGGCGTTCATATTGTACCAAATCATGCATTAATTATTTTAGCATTACTATTTGGAGATGATAACTTTCAAAAATCCTTAATGATTGTAAATACTTCAGGTTGGGACACAGATTGTAATTCAGGAAATGTCGGATGTTTTCTTGGAATTAAAAATGGATTACAGAGTATTAAAGACGGACCCGACTATATTACACCAGTTAATGATACAATTTTTCTTCCAACAAGTAATGGTGCTGAAACGATGACTGACGCATTAAGAGAAAGTCAAAATATTGTTAATATTGCTAGACGAATTAATGGTATGGAAAACAAGATAGTAAAAGAAAATGCAAGATATAATTTTGAAATGCAAGGCTCTACTCAAGCTTGGAAAATTAATAAGACTAATGATAATAATTTAAATACTACAATTACTAATGTTCCTTATGAAACCAAGATTGGTGAAAGAGCATTAGAAATTGACTTTTCTAATTTGTCAATAGGGCATTCAAGTGTTGCCTATGTTGATACATTTTTTCCAGATTGGTTTACTGAACTAAAAGGATCTCAGCGGCAGAAATTTTTTCACTATGACTTTGTTGGATGTCCAATTGTCTATAGTGGACAAAAGATTAAAACTGAAATTATTTCAAAAAGTAAAAATAATATTAAAGTTACTTTATTTATAAAATATTGGGGTGAAGAAGATAAATTAAAACAAATAGATGCTGAAGAATATGAGCTTTCAAATAATGAAGTAAAATCAATTGAATGGATAGTTCCAGATACACATGCAAATCCAATCGGACAAATTGGATTTGTCATATCAGCAGATGTTAACACTTCAGGAAAATTACTAATTAATTTTCTTGATATTACGGGCACACCAAAAGTTACATTTAAAAGACCTGAACACATAGAAAATGCATCAAAAAATGGATATTTTTTTAACCAAGAATTTTATGGTCAATTATGGAAAAGAGCATGGGTGAATGATATCGATAAGTGGCAATATAGGTGGTTAGAATCATTTAAAATTATAAATGGAGTTGGTAGAGGCCATATTTTACAAGGATCATCTTCTTGGAAAGATTACACCGTTACTTCAAAAGTGAACTTTCCATTAGCATCAGCTGGGGGATTGATAATTAGATCTCAAGGAGTAAAGCGATATTACTCTTTAGAACTTACTTCCAATAATAAACTGCAGATTAATAAAATGTTTTATGAAATAGAAACATTAAAAGAAATTGATTTTAACTTTGAGTTTTATAAGGAATATGAATTAAAATTTGAAGTGAATGGAAATAAATTATTAGGTTATGTAGATGATAAGCTATTAATTGAAACACATGACAAAGATAATTCTTTTGAAACAGGTATGATAGGTTTTGTTACACAAGATGGAACATTATCATCCAATTCAATAAGCATAGAGTAAAAGTATAAGAGTATGAAATTAGATAATAATTTTGAAAAGAAAGTTTATGCTGGTGTCTTAGGAAAAATTATTGGAGTTTATTTAGGAAGACCATTTGAGGGTTGGCCCTATGATAAAATAATGAAGGAACTTGGGCCTATTTATTATTACGTAAACGACAAATTAAATTTACCTCTTCATGTTACAGATGATGATCTCAATGGTACTTTTACTTTTATTAAAGCTTTTAAAGACTTTAATTTTAATCGAAATATAACTTCAAAGCAAATTGGTGATACGTGGTTAAATTATTGTTTAGAAAATCAGGCTGTTTTAGCATGGGCTGGAAAGGGATTATTGACCGAAGAGAGTGCGTATTTAAATTTAAAAGAAGGTATTGAAGCTCCAGAGAGTGGATCAATAAAAAGGAATGGTAAAATTATTGCAGAGCAAATTGGTGCACAAATATTTATTGATGGTTGGGGAATGATTGCGGCAGGTGATCCAGACTTTGCATCTGATTTAGCAAAAAGAGCAGGGAGTGTTAGTCATGATGGTGAGTCTGTTTATGGCGCTCAAATGGTTGCTTCTATGGAAGCAATGGCTTTTATTGAAAGTGATACAAAAAAAATAATTGAGCATTGTAAAAGTTATATTCCTAAGAATTCTGTGATTTATAAATTAATTTCAGATATTCAAGATTGGAGTTCTGGTAATTTAGATTGGGAACAAACTAGATTCAAGATTGAAGAACACTATGGGTATGACAAATACCAAGGATTTTGTCACATTGTGCCAAATCATGCTTTGATAATTTTAGCTCTTT
>CACIQI010000031.1 GCA_902588745.1 uncultured Alphaproteobacteria bacterium
TGAGAGTAAAACTAAGCATGTTGCCATACATAATATAACGGGACTTATTTCTTGACGTATTCCAGCCCACATTTGTTTTGGAATAGTTAACTGATCAATACTTGCCATAAACATAACTATAACAACTTCATCAAAAGATGTAATAAAAGCAAATAAAGCTCCTGATATAATACCTGGTAAAATTAATGGCATAATGACTTTAAAAAAAGTTCTAATTGGTTTTGCACCAAGACTTTGTGCTGCTTTTACCATATTCATATCGAAACCAACTAATGTTGCCGTTACAGTGATTACTACAAAAGGTGTAGCAAGAGCAACATGTGCAAGAATTACACCTGTAAATGTATAAACCAGGTTTATTCTAGCATAAAAGAAAAACATGCCTGCAGCTGTGATAATTAAAGGAACTATCATTGGTGAAATTAAGATTGCCATTATCAATCCTTTGTATGGCATATGAGGTCTACTCAAACCTAAAGCAGCTAATGTACCTAACGCTGTGGCAATAACAGTTGCTATGATACCAATGTAAAAACTATTTACTGTACCTTTCATCCATTTTGTTGAACAAGGAACAGTAGAAGAAACAACATCTGCACTGCAATCACCGATCATGTTTTTATACCATCTTAAAGACCATGCTTCTGGATCTGGAGGCCAAGCAAGCATTCCTTCTGTAAAAACCATAAAAGGTGAAACGCTAAAAGATATTGGAATAATAGCAAATAAAGGTGCAATTAAAAAAAAGAACACTACTGCACAAAAAAATAAATAGGCGTAGTAGTAAGTTCTTTGTACTGGAGTTGCGTAACTTGGTAGTGCCATAAATTATCCTAACTTAATATTGTCTATGCCAACTATTTTATTATATAGCCAATAAAATATTAGCATTACACCAAGAAGAATTGCACCTAAAGCAGCGCATAAGCCCCAGTTTAATGTTGTTTTAAGATGATAAGCAATCCAATGACCAATCAATTTTCCATCTTTACCTCCTACTAATTCAGGAGTAATAAAATATCCAATTGCTAAAACAAAAACTAATAGTCCGCCTGCACTCATGCCAGGTATAGTTTGCGGTAAATACACTCTCCAAAAAGCAGTGGCAGGTTTAGCGCCTAAGTTTTGTGCTGCTCTCATATGACTTTTGGGAATAACTCTCATAACACTATACAAAGGAAGTATCATAAATGGTAATAATATTTGGGTCATAGCAATTAAAGTTCCTGTTTCATTATAAACCAATTGTAATCGACCATCATCACTCAAAATACCTAACCATACCAATATTCCATTTATTACTCCATTTTGTTGAAGCATTACAATCCAAGCAGTAGTTCGTACTAAAAGTGATGTCCAAAATGGTAGTAAAACAAAAATCATAAGAAGATTACTGTATCTTAATGGTAAATTTGCAAGAAGGTGAGCTACGGGAAAACCAAGAATTAAACAAAAAATTGTAACATAAACGCTTATTTTTAAGGTCTTAATCCAAGTTTTTATATAAATTCGTCTTTTTTCATCTTGCATGACAACATTTTGATCTTGATCATAAGTTCTATCAAGAGCATTCCAATAATAAATGGGTGTAGTATTGTTCACCATTTGCCCCATCGCATACCAAAAAGTTGGGTCGGCCCATTTTTCATTAGCACTAATTAAAAATTCTTTATAATTATTTGGAAGTTCATCTTTTTTTACAGCTTTTTTGATTTGTCTAGAAGTTGTCTTAATCAGACTTTTCCAACCTGATTTTGAATAATTCATTCTAGTTAAAGCTCTTCCAATTTGTATTTTCTCCCCATAAGCAAGTTCTTCAAAAAGAGCTTTATAAACTTCTTCTGGTGGGAGTACGTCTTTTTCTTTATCCCATTTTTTATATTCATTGAAAGTATTTGGAAATACTCCATTGATTTGACTATCATCAACACTTCTAAAAAGCATATCGCCAATTGGCATAACAAACGTAACAATTATAAAAAGTAATAGTGGAAAAACTAATAAGAAAGCTCTTAATTTATTTTTTCGCTCAGCTTTTTTTAAACTTTGCTTTAAAGGAACCCCGTCCGTTGTAAGTAATGCAGAAGTAGAAATACAATCCTCCAAAAATAACTAAAGGCGAGAAAAATCTCGCCTTTACTCTAAAATAGTAAATTTAAATTATCAACCTTAGTTACCCATCCACGCTGAGTAACGTTCACTAATTTCTGCACCATTATCTGACCACCATTGTGGATCATTAACGATTGAAACTTTTAAACGCTCAGGAGTGTTAGGCATATGAGGCATAATATCTACTCCTCCAGGACCCCAAGGCTCATTTGCTTCAATGATAGGAATACCAGAAGCTCTCATTGGTCCGTAAGTAATATATTTTGCCTGTTCAGCTTGTGACTCAGGGCTTGAAGCATGCATCATAAAATCAAGAGCTGCTTCTCTATTAGGAGATCCAGTTGTTAAACATAAATATTCTTGATCTAGAACTTGTCCTTCCCAAATATATTCAAAGTTTTCTCCTTCAGCAAGATTAGCTGCACCAACACGACCATTGTAAGCAACAGCCATTACAACTTCACCACTTTTTACTAATTCAAGTGGTTGTGAGCCTGCAGACCAAAATACTACATGATCTTTAATTTTATCCATTACTTCAAAAGCTCTATCAATTGCACCAGTTTGATTTGCAAAAACCGTTGGTACTGCATTTGGTTCAACTCCATCTGCAACTAAAGCTTTCTGAATAATTCCATCAGCCCAAGTGTGGATACCTCTTTTTCCAGGAAATTTTTCCACGTCAAAGAAGTCAGCCATACTATCAGGTTTTTCTCCTGGGAAAGCATCTGGGTCATAGAATACTACGTAAGTCCAGAAAATTTGTGGAACACAACAGTCCCAACCAGAATGATAATTTAATCCATTAGCTTCCATATCTTCAGCAATTGATTCTCCGTCAGGTCCTGGTACACCCATTGATGCGATCTCACTTGAAATATCTTCAAATAATCCCTCATCACAACCAGTAATAGCATCAGATGGAAGTACATCAACTAAATCCCAAGTTACGTTTCCACTTTCAACTTGTGCTCTAACTTCACCTAATCCTCCATTGTAGTTTTCAAAAACTATTGAGCCAGGATCAGAATAAGTATCAGCATAAGCTTTTTGTTGACTTTCTGTATAAGCACCACCCCATGATGCAACCGTTACAGCGCTGGCTGCAAAAGGAGCAAAAACAAGTGACACAAATAAGAAGGCTTTTAAAAATTTAGACATATATATCCTCCTATTTTTAATTATTTAATCTTAAGATTATGTCCGTAATGATGATGTAATAACATGTCGTTAAATGAAAAAAAAGGGGTAAAAGTAAAAAATTTTGGCTAAATATATAGAAAAAAGTAGAATTACAGATCTAATGCTCTAACATCTTCAGAATTCCAGCTTAATTTAAGTTCATCACCCTCTTTATGATTAAAACTTCCTTCATTTGGAACCTTGACTATGAACTCATTATTACCACAAACATCAAGCCTAGCTCTGATGTGGTCGCCTAGATAAATCAATTCTTCTATCTTTCCTGAAAAATTGTTGGAGTCAGATATTGAGTTGTCTATTGAGACACGTTCTGGTCTTATAGATAGTTGAGTTTTTTCTCCAACTTCATTCACATTAATTTTTAATGCTTTCACCATTCCAAAACCACCATCTAATTCAACAGTACATGATGATCCATTCACTTCCCTAACAACACCATTAAGTGTATTATTTTCACCTATAAATTTTGCAACAAAAGAATTTTCAGGTTTTTCATACAAGATATCAGGTGTAGATAATTGTTGCACAACTCCATCATTGAATACTGCAATTCTATTGGACATGGTTAATGCTTCACTTTGATCATGAGTAACATAGACAACTGTTATACCAATCCTATCATGAATATGTTTTATTTCGTATTGCATCTGTTCACGTAAATTCTTATCGAGTGCACCTAAAGGCTCATCCATTAATACTAGGCGTGGTTCAAATACCAGTGCTCTAGCCAAAGCTACTCTTTGTTGTTGCCCACCGGATAATTGAGCTGGGAATCTTGTACCAAAATTACCTAACTCAACCATATCAAGTGCTTTCTGTACTTTTTCCTTAATGTCTGGTTTTGAAATTTTTCTCACTTCTAAAGGGAATGATAAATTTTCGGCAACAGTCATGTGGGGAAACAAAGCATAGTTTTGAAATACCATTCCAATTTCTCTTTCATAGGGCGGTATTTTACTTATTGGTTTAGTATCTAAAAATATTTCACCATTTGTAGGAGTTTCAAAACCAGCTAACATCATCAAAGTTGTTGTTTTACCTGACCCTGATGGACCTAACATTGTTACAAATTCACCCTTAGCAATGTCCAAGTTCAAGTTTTTTACTACTAGTACTTCTCCATCATAACTTTTATCAATCTTTTCAAATTTAACGAAACTTTGAGATGTGTCATTCATAATATATTTTGTAATGAAGCTTGAATAACTGCATGAAAACAAATAGTCAAAAGTTAATTTAAAAAATGTTCATATTTGGAGTTATTTTTGCTTTAGTTGCTGGGATTTTGTTTGGCTTAATTGGCCCTACTACAAAAATAGCATATAATTCTGGCGCATCTGTAGCATTAACCATTTTTTTTACGATATGCAGTTGCCTCAATTATTATATTACCTTTTATCCCTTATCAAAAAAATTTATTAGAAATTTTTAATAAGAACCTAATATACTTTTTATCTATATCAGCGGGTTCTATATTATTAACACTTGGATTATTGACTTCAGTGATATTTATTGAAGTTAGTTTAACAATTCTTATTTTTTGCCTCTATCCAATATATGTTCTTTTATTTTCTATTATCGTCGATAAAGAAAAAATTTCATTAACTGTAAAGTTTCTCTTTTTTGTTACATTTTTAGGAATTATTTTAGTTATAGGACCATCTTTTAAAGTCATAAATATAGTAGGTATTCTTTTAGCTTTTCTTGCATCACTGGGATCAACTAGTATGATTATAGTAAATCAAAAAATGTCTATTAAAGGTATTTCACCAATACCAATTAATATCTTTATAAATGTTTTTAATACTTTTTTCTTCTTTGTAATATTAAAAATATTTTTTTCTTTAAATTTTAATTTTGATATCAATATTTATCTTTTAATTTTAATTCCTTCGGTATGTTA
>CACIQI010000032.1 GCA_902588745.1 uncultured Alphaproteobacteria bacterium
ATTGCGAAAGACTATGTAGAAAATAGAATTATGTTTAAAAAACCTTTAGCATCAAATCAATTAATTCAAAAAAAATTATCTGAAATGCAAATAGAGATAAATCTAGGACTGGCATCATGTCTTTTAAGCTCTAAAGCTTTAGATGAAGGAAAAGATATCATTAATGCAATTAGTATTTTAAAAAAAAATAACTGTAAAAAGTCTTTAGACATAATTAGAAATGCGCGTGATATGCTTGGGGCAAATGGCTTATTAGAAGAATATCATATCATGAGGCATTTAGTTAATTTAGAAACTGTTAAAACTTACGAAGGTGCAGAAGATATACATTCATTAATTTTAGGAAAAAATCAGACTGGAATATCTAGTTTTTAGAATAATTACGAATTTAAATGGTTTGAATTACTGGATTTTGTTAATATTTAATACCATTAGAAATTGATACAAATGGGATTTTTGTATAAATCTCAGACATAAATTCATATTATCTCGGGAGGACATATGAAAAAAAATTTAAAAAGACGTGAGTTTCTAAAGAAAGCAGGTGTAGCAGGTGCTGCTGCAGTTGGTGCTTCCACTTTAGCAGCTCCAGCAATAGCTGGCGGTCATCAAGAGTGGATCATTTGTAGTGCTTTTGGTAAAGCTGGTCCATTAGGACAAGCTATTCAGGGTTTTGGAGATAACATAAATAGATATTCTGAAAAGCTTAAAGTTAAAGTTTATCATGCTGGCGAACTTGTTCCAGGACTTGAAGCATTAGATGCAGTAAGATCTGGTGCAGCTCAAGCAGCTTATGGAGCGCCTTACTATTGGCCAAACCTATCTGATGCAATTGAGTTCGTAGCAACTTGCCCATTTGGAATGAATGCAATGGAGCAAAATGCATGGTGTTATTATGGAGGTGGTATTGAAGCTGCTGACAAAATTTATAATGCACTTGGTGTTAAATTTTTACCTATGGGTAACACAGGAAACCAAATGGGTGGTTGGTTTAATAAAGAAATCAATACTCCTGATGACTATAAAGGTCTAAAAATGAGAATGCCTGGCTTAGGTGGTAGAACTATAGAAAAACTTGGAGCTACACCTGTATTGCTAGCAGGACCTGATGTTTTACCAGCTTTAACTTCTGGTGCTGTTGATGCAGCAGAATGGATATGTCCAGCTGCAGATTTAGGTGCTGGATTATATCAAGCTGCAAAGTATTATTATGGACCAGGATGGCATGAACCATCTACTCTTTTAGATTTATCTATGGATCTTAAAGCGTGGGAAGCACTTGATAGTGATACTCAAGGTTTAATTGATGATTTAGCTAAATCTTTTAACATGACTGTATTTAGTCGTTTCCAAGCTATCAATGGACCGGCATTACAAAAACTTGTTAATGAACATAATGTTGAAATTAAAACTTTCCCAGATGAGGTTTTGATAGCTCTTGGTAATGCAGCAGGTGAAGTTGTTTTTGAGAGAGGTTCTATTAACTCTGAAACAAAAGCTATAACAAATCATTTATTATCTTTCAGAAAAGTAATTAAAGAATGGTTTACCAAAGGTGAGCAAAACTTCTCACGTATAAGAGATTTACCATTTAAATTTCCTGATTCAGTATAATATCTTGAGTTTTTAATTTTGAAGAGGTCTCTTTCGAGACCTCTTTTTTTTTAGTTTATTAATCTTGGAAGCCATGTTGCTATTTGTGGGAATACGAATACTAAGATTATTGCAAGTATTTGTATAAAAATAAAAGGAATAACACCAGCATATATATTAGATGTTTTTACATTCTCTGGAGCAACACCTCTTAAAAAAAATAATGAAAATCCAAATGGAGGCGTTAGAAAACTTGTTTGCAAATTAAGAGAAATTAAAATTCCCAACCATAAAGGATCAGCACCGTTGGCAATTAATCCTGGCCCTACCAATGGGATAATAACAAATATAATTTCAATATAGTCCAGGAAAAAACCCAATATAAAAATAGTTAACATTACTATAATTAAAGCACCATATTCTCCACCAGGTATATTAGTTAAAAAATTACTAATCATTTCATCTCCTTGAAATCCTCTGAATACTAGAGAAAACATAGATGCTCCAATTAAAATAATAAAAACAAATGAACTCATTTTTACTGTCGTAATTGCAGCTTCCGAAATATTTTTAAGATTTAGATCCCTTCTTAATAAAGCTAAAATAGCAGCACCTGCAGCACCTACAGAAGCAGATTCAGTTGGAGTTGCTATACCAAGAAAAATTGATCCAAGAACAGCTAAAATTAAAAATATAGGTGGAATTACCTCAAACAAAGCATTTTTCCATATTTCAGCTCTAGGTTTATTAATAATTTTAAGAGGTAATTTATCTGGATGTAATCTGGCAGTAAAAAGAATATAGATGATAAAAAATCCAACCAACATTAAACCAGGTAAAAGAGCTCCAGCAAATAAATCTATTGCAGTAACTGGTAGTGGTGCTAAGTCTCCTGTTAAAAGACCAGCTTCTTCGTTTGCACCTTGCAACATTTCGGCTAGCAGTATTAAAACAATTGAAGGAGGTATTATTTGTCCTAAGGTTCCTGACGCACAAATTGTTCCCGTAGCAATTTTTTCGTCATAACCTGCTTTGAGCATACTCGGCAATGCAAGCATACCCATAGTTACAACTGTTGCTCCAACGATTCCTGTAGAGGCAGCTAGCAACATCCCAACTAAGATAACACCAATACCTAATCCACCTCTTACTGAACCAAACAAATCTCCTATAGACTCTAAAAGCTTGGCTGCAATTTTTGTTTTTTCTAGCATTACTCCCATAAAAATAAATAGGGGTACTGCAACTAAAGCTTCATTGATCATCACACCATAAATTCTTTGAGGGAAGAAAAGAAGCATTTTAAAATTAAAAACTCCTATTAGATCACCCACAAAAGCAAAAATTAAAGATGATCCTGCTAAAGTAAAGGCAACAGGAAAACCAAATAACAAAAACAACAAAGTTGTTAAAAACATTATTACTGCTAATACTTCAGGAGTCATTCGAATTTAAATTGATAAAATTATTAATAATTTTTGAAATCACTTGTATGAAAAGAAGAAAGGCAAAAATTAGAATTGCTAGTTTTAATAAATATATCATTGTTAAACCGCCAGCTTCTCTAGAAACTTCATTCATTTGCCAAGATTTGTAAACAAAAGGAAAACTATAAGACCAAATTATATACAAAAAGGGTACTAGCAAAACTATGTTACCTACTAAATCAACTATTGCACGATACAATTTTGATGAATTTCTATAAATTATATCAATCCGTACATGATCGTCATTTAAATATGTGAAACCAGCTCCAACCATAAAGATATATGCATGCATCCATACATATGTTTCTTGCATCCATATAAAACTGATACCAAATAAATACCTTAATACTACCACTAAAAAAACGTTGATAGTCATGAGAACTACTAGAAATGCACAGAAGTACCCGGCATATTTATTAATAACACTTAAAATAAGAGATATATTTTTCATATTTACTATTGGAATGTATCAGTAAACTTAAATATATTTAAATAAATAAAATTAATCATCGAATTTCTGATTTTTATTGAAAAACTTTGGAACTTTTTTACCAGCCTGAGCTCTTTTACCAATCCAAAACTCGACATCTTCTAACTTCCTATTTTTAGAACCAGTGCTCCATTCTAAACCATCTTCAATGGTTAATTGAGTGACATCCGATAAAAAATCATCTTTCTTGATTTTAATTAATTGAACTCCCCCGCCCTTTTGTAATTTTGGTAAAGCATCTATTTCAAAAATTAGCATTTTTTGCAACTTTGTAACACAAGCTATATGTTTTTTTGTAAGATTTAATACTTTAATTACGACATCATTATTTTTTAAATTAAATAATTGCTTACCTTTCTTTTGGTTAGTTATAAGAGATTCAGTATTACTAATAAATCCTTTAGCGTTTTTGGATACAATTAAGAGGTCTTCATCAATTGATGAGAGTAATCCAGTAACCTGATCATTTGGCATACTATCGACAAAATAAATAAATGATTTAGGATTACTATTTCCGCCTGGTAAATTATTTGGATCTATCGTGTAAACTTTACCAGAAGAAACAAACAAAAGTATTTTTTGATTTGAATTTAAATTAACTGAAAATAGATTTTCTTTTTTTATTTTTTCAACTTCCTTTTCATCGGTTATCTCTTTAATTCTCTTGAGCTGAAAATCTTTATTAATGATAATGGTAAATTTTTCAATTTCTTTAAATTCATCAATACTAATATCAATATCATTATTTTGTTCTGATGAAATTACAGATTTTCTATCCTTTATC
>CACIQI010000033.1 GCA_902588745.1 uncultured Alphaproteobacteria bacterium
TAACTGGACCAAAAGGAAATAAAGAATTTTTAATTTATAGTATTTTAAAGAAATCTTAAACAATGATCAGCTATAGTTGTTGCAACCATTGCTTCACCTACAGGAACAGCTCTTATACCAACACATGGATCATGACGACCTTTAGTAGATATTGTAGTTTCTTTTAATTTTGTATTAATTGTTTTTTTTGGCGATAATATTGAGCTTGTAGGTTTTACTACAAATCTAGTAATTAATTCTTGGCCAGTTGTAATACCCCCAAGAACTCCACCATTATTATTTGAAAGAAATAAAGGTTTTTTATTTTTTATTCTCATTTCATCAACATTAGAAATTCCAGTTTCATAAACACTGCTAAATCCATTTCCCATTTCTACTCCCTTAACAGCATTAATAGACATTAATGCCTTAGCAATATCAGAGTCTATTTTTTCATAAATAGGTTCTCCTAATCCAGCTGGCAAACCTTTCACTCTAATTTCAATTATTGCACCTAAAGAGGAACCAGATTTTCTTGCAGTTTGTATTTCGTTTTCCCATATTTCAATAATTTCTTTATCAGGACTCCAAAAATTATTTTTTGGAATAAAATTATTATTCCAATTATCATAATTAATTTTATGATTACCTATTTGAATTAATGCACCTGTTATTACAACTTGATTTTTAATTTTATTTTTTATGATTTTTCTTGCTATCGCCCCTGCTGCTACTCTCATTGCAGTTTCTCTAGCACTAGATCTACCACCACCCCTATAATCTCTTATGCCATATTTTTTCCAATATGTATAATCTGCATGACCTGGTCTAAATTTACTTTTGATATCACCATAATCTTTTGATCTCTGATCTTGATTGTAGATAATTAGAGAAATAGGATGACCTGTTGTTTTTCCCTCAAAAGTTCCAGATAGTATTTCAACTTTATCCTCTTCTTTTCTTTGAGTTGTAAATTTTGACTGACCTGGTTTTCTTTTATCTAAATAGGGTTGAATATCTTTTTCAGTTAAATTTATGTTTGATGGCACTCCATCGACAACACAACCAATAGCTTTACCATGGCTTTCTCCCCATGTAGTAAAGTTAAAGATTTTTCCTATTGAATTAGAAGTCATTTTTTAGAATTTGTAAATTCACCTAATAATTCTGAAACACTTTCACTCTCATCAACTGCAACCATTCCTACAGTATGATAGCCACAATCGACATGTTGTATCTCACCAGTAACGGCACTCCCAAGATCACTTAAGAGATACAAAGCAGAATTTCCAACATCTTGCTGATTTACATTTCTTTTAAGTGGAGCATTAAGCTCGTTCCATTTTAGAATAAATCTAAAATCACCTATTCCTGATGCTGCTAAAGTCTTAATTGGCCCAGCACTAATAGCATTAACTCTTATATTTTTTTCTCCCAAATCAACTGCTAAATATCTAACACTTGCCTCTAAAGCTGCTTTTGCAACTCCCATAACATTATAATGAGGCATAACTTGTTCTGATCCATAATATGTTAAAGTTAAAATTGATCCACCATTATTCATTAAAGGTTCTGCTAGCCTACAAGCTTCTGTAAAAGAATAACATGATATATGCATAGTTTGTTTAAAATTATCAGAAGATGTATTGTAATATTTACCTCTTAATTCATCTTTGTTAGAGAAACCAATTCCATGAACAAGAAAATCTAATTCACCCCATTTATTTTTAAGTGTTTCAAAAACGTTATTCATACTTTGTGAGTCTGAAACATCACAAGGAATAATAGTGTTAGACCCTATTTCTTCTGCAAGTGGCTGAACTCTTTTCTTAAGAGCTTCTCCTTGATAAGTAAGTGCAATTTCTGCTCCCTGCTCTGCTAATTTTTTCGCAATACCCCAAGCAATAGATCTGTCATTTGCCACTCCCATAATCAGACCTTTTTTATTTTGCATCAACATATTGTAAATCAGTGTTTTTTTATAAATATAGATATATATACTTATAAAATAATATTCATATCTATAATATGCAATCAAATCAAAAATTAATAAATTCTGATAAAAAACCAATTGAACTTTTTCAAGAATGGTTTGAAGAGGCAAAGAAAAGTGAAATCAATGATCCAAATGCTATGAACCTTGCTACTATATCTTCTGATGGCAAACCCAGCTCGCGAATTGTTTTACTTAAATCATATGATGATAAAGGGTTTGTTTTTTACACAAATTCAAATAGCAAAAAAGGTAGAGCAATTAAAAACAACGATAGTGTAGCTTTAAATTTTCATTGGAAAACACTTCAAAGACAAATAAGAATAGAAGGTAATGTTTCACAAATTTCAAACGCTGAAGCTGATGAATATTATAATTCAAGGCCACTAGGAAGTAGAATAGGAGCTTGGGCTTCATTACAGTCAGAAGAACTAGATGATAGATCGACATTAACTAAAAGAGTAGAAGAGTTTGAAAAAAAATTTTCAGATAATGATGTACCAAGACCTTCACATTGGAATGGTTACTTAGTATCACCTATATTAATTGAATTTTGGCAAGATATGCCATTTAGATTGCATGACAGACTTGAATTCCGTAGGGAAAATGATGGTTGGGTTACAAGAAAATTATATCCTTAATTATCTTCTTTCCATTTTTGTAAAATCCATGAACTAGAATTTGATTTATTGTCACCACCTATACCCCAAAGTAACTCTATGTTGTTTTTTTCACAGAATATTGATTCTGGTGTTGTACTATTATTTCTATCACCTCCATTTGCAAATTTAATAATTGATTTTGGATATTTATTTTTTACTTTTTTAAGACCATCGATGCACGTTTTATCTCCGTCATCAAATTCTATAACATCAATAACATTTTTTAACTCATTCATAATTATAGTTCTTTCAATAAAAGGAAGAAATTGCTTACCTTTCTTTTTTTGAAGCCATAAATCAGAATTTAGCAAAACTACAACTTCACCATGTTTAGCAGCTTCTTTAATTAATTTTATATGACCACTGTGAATTGGGTCAAAACCTCCACTGACAACAACTATTTCACGCATACTTGCTTCTCCATTTTTCTGGATCTTCTAAAAATTCTTTTAAGTTTGAAACCTTATCTTCAGAATATATTTTTTCACTTTCAATATAATTTATTACATCTTTCCAAGT
>CACIQI010000034.1 GCA_902588745.1 uncultured Alphaproteobacteria bacterium
TCCTATCAAGGGCCTTCAATTTCTGATATTTTTGTAATATTAGGTAAAAAAGATACTATTGATAGATTAAATCAATATAGAGATAGTTAAATATGGCAGATTACGAAGATAAAAAAATTAACGATAAACAGTTTACTCTATTCAACAATGAGAGTGGTAAATCGTATCAAATTCCACTTATTGAAAGCAAAGATGGTCCAAATGTATTGGATATTCGTAAACTCTATCAAGAAACTGGACTATTTACTTTTGACCCAGGATTTACTTCTACTGCTTCATGTGAATCTGCAATAACATATATTGATGGTGACAAAGGAATTCTCCGACATAGAGGCTATGATATCCACGATTTAGCTTCTAAAAGTGAATTTCTTGAAGTTTGTTATCTTTTGCTACATGGAGAATTACCATCTCCTGAAGACAAACAGAAATTTAAAGATGTAATCACTAATCATACTATGTTGCATGAGCAACTAGTAAATTTATATAGAGGTTTTCGAAGAGATGCACACCCTATGGCAATTATGGTAGGAGTTGTTGGTGCCCTTTCGGCCTTTTATCATGACAGTACTGATTTTTCAGACATTAATCAAAGAATGATTGCCTGTCATAGATTAATAGCAAAAATTCCCACAATAGGTGCAATGGCTTATAAATATTCTATTGGTCAACCATTTGTTTATCCAAGAAATGATCTTTCTTATGCAGAAAATTTTTTATATATGACATTTTCTGTACCATCTGAAGATTACAAGGTGAGTCCAAAAATTGTAAGAGCAATGGATAGATTTTTTACATTGCATGCTGATCATGAACAAAATGCCTCTACCTCAACTGTAAGATTAGCAGGTTCTTCTGGGGCTAACCCATTTGCGTGTATAGCAGCCGGTATAGCATCTTTATGGGGACCAGCACATGGCGGAGCTAATGAAGCAGTAATTAAAATGTTAGAAGAGATCGGTGATGTATCAAATATCCAAAAATACATAGATAAAGCTAAAGATAAAAATGATCCTTTTAGATTAATGGGCTTTGGACATCGAGTTTATAAAAATTATGATCCAAGGGCTACAGTAATGAAAGAAAGTGCTCATGAAGTTTTAGAAGAGCTTAATATGCAAGACGATCCTTTACTTAAAATTGCAATAGAGTTAGAAAAAATAGCCCTAAAAGATGAATATTTTATAAGTAAAAAATTATTTCCAAATGTAGATTTTTATTCAGGTATAATTCTTAAAGCACTAGGTTTCCCAACAAGCATGTTTACTGTATTATTTGCAATAGGCAGGACTGTTGGATGGATATCACAGTGGAAAGAAATGATAGAGGATCCAATAAATAAAATTGGTAGACCGCGTCAATTATACACTGGATATCAAGCAAGACCTTATCAGGTTGAGTCTTCTAGAGAGAAAAAATCAATTTTTAATTGGCTTTGGAAGAAAGATTAACTAGTTTTAGTATCCGTTTCACACTTTCCTCGTAAGGACTAAATTCTTTTACTATTTCCTTTATGTAAATGTTTATCAAATTAATCTGGTTTTCTTGATTTTTCCTACTCTCTAACAAACTTAAAAAATTATTTAATAATTTTCTTTTGTTTAAATTAGAATTTACAACTTCTGGTATAATCATTTGATCACTGATTATGTTGATAATATTTGCATATTTTACTTTTACAAAAGGTTTAAAAAAAAGTTCTGTAAAGTAATTAAGTTTGTAAATTACTATTTGAGGTATATTTCTTTTAGCAATTTCTAGTGAAGCAGTACCCGAACAAGTTACACTTAAATAAACATCATCATAATAATCATCAAATTTACTAGAATCTGTTGAAATAAGGGTCTCAGTCTTCCAATCTTTTGTTAATTCATTAATAAGAGAAACCAGATGAGGTAATGTTGGAATAAAAATTTTAAAATTCAAATTGTTTGTATTTATATATTCTTCAATATGATTAAAGTATTTTATAAGTTTTAATACCTCATTTTGTCTACTACCTGGTAAGAAAGCAATGTATTTATAATTTTTCTTTATTTCACGTTTTCTTATATGGAATATTGGGTGACCAATAAAAGTTTTTTTTAAATTTTGGAAATTAAAATATTTTTTTTCAAAATTAAATAGAAGAAAGATTTCATCAAATATATTTGCAAATTTTTTTGCTCTATATGATCTCCATGCCCAAACCGTTGGGGCAACTATATGTATAATTTTTTTTTTAAAATTTGATTTTCTTAATTGTTTCACAAGATTGTAATTAAAGTCTGGTGAATCTATAGTTAAAATTAAATCGTAATCATTGTTAATTATATAGTATTTTAAATTTCTTATCATTTTTAAATATTTTGAGATAGAGAGTAAAATTTCAAAAAATCCTATAGATTTAAATTCAGATAAATCATAAATTTTTCTAGAAAGATATTTTTCGGATTGTTTTCCACAAACACCATCAAATTGAAATTTATTTATATCTATTCTAGATAAAATATTTGAGCAGATATTGTCACCAGATTGCTCTGTACAGCAAACAAAAATTTTAATTTTTCTCAATTCAAATCCACTGCAGAGATAAATAAATTATTTTTATTTGCATAATCAATAATTTTATTCTTATCTAAGATTAAGCATTTATTTTTTTGTAAAAATACTCCATCAAATTTAAATTTTTTTAAATTTTTTATTGTATTTAAACCAATTAAAGGAATATCGATAAGATTACTTTGATTTTGTTTTGAAAATTTTAACAATATTCCATTATCTCCCTTTCTTTTGTATTCTGAACATCTTTTTAATAATTCATCTGTTCCTTCAATTGCTTCCAATCCCAAAACAAGTTGATTTTGAATAATCATTGCCTGACCAATGTCTAATTTTTTATAAATTTGATAAATGGATTTTGCTTTTTTTAAATTCAAAAAAGCTTTCTTTGAAGGTCTAATTTTTGTTAAGTTGTGTTCAATTGAAAATAATTCTTTGCAATATTTTGTCCAATTAAAAAAAATATATCCTTGAGATTCAAAATATTTTTTTATACTAATTAAAAGGCTATTATCTCCCTTTTTTTCTAATAGGAGACTTTTGCAAGTGCAAAAGTTGGAATATCAAATC
>CACIQI010000035.1 GCA_902588745.1 uncultured Alphaproteobacteria bacterium
ATCTGGTGTCCATTTTGGACACAATGTAAGAAGATGGAATCCCAAAATGAAAGAGTATATTTATGGAGTTAGAAACAACATACATATTTTTGATTTAAGGATTACCCTTGAATTATTAAATATTGCTTTAACCAAAATACATGAAACAGTTTCTAAATCAGGAAAGATACTTTTTGTAGGCACTAAAAAGCAATGCAGTGATGTTGTCAAAGAATTAGCTATATTAAACAACAATTATTATGTTAACAAAAGATGGTTAGGTGGCACATTAACCAATTGGAAAACAATTTCAAATTCAATTAGTAGATTAGATGAAATTGAATTGTTTTTAAAAGATAACGAATTATCAAAAAATTTATCAAAAAAAGAGTTATTAGACATATCAAGAGAGAAACAAAAACTAGAATTAAACATAGGTGGTATTAGAACTCTAAGCGGAAAGCCAGATCTACTAGTAATCTTTGATATTATTAAAGATAAAATAGCAGTTCGTGAAGCAAACAAACTCAATATACCTGTTGTTGCAATAGTAGACTCAAATGCTGATCCAGAAAATATAGATTATGTTATTCCTGGAAATGATGATGCTCTTAGATCAATTAGTCTTTATAAAAACTATTTTTTTGAAACAATTCAAGATGCTATAAATTTTCAAAAAAATTCTAATGAAAAAGAAGATGATCAAAATAAAAGTAATTTAAAAGAGGATTAAAATCAATGACAAGTATAACTGAGCTTATAAAAGAATTAAGAGAGAAGACTGGTGCTGGTTTTTTAGATTGTAAAAAAGCTTTAGAACAGAATAATAATGATGTTGAGCAGTCAATTGAGTCACTAAGAAAAAAAGGTTTAGCTAAAGCTTCTAAAAAATCTGATCGTGCTGCAAATGAAGGTGCTGTAGGTATTTTTTCAAATGATAATGTTACAGCAATTATAAAGGTAAATAGTGAGACTGATTTTGCTGCAAAAAGTGACACTTTTTTAGATTTTTTAGATAACTTAGGTAATTTAGTTTTAGAAAATAAAGCAAAAATTACCAAAGAAGATTTTTTAAATTTAAATTATGAAAAAGGTAATGTGAAAGATTATTTTAATTCAATGATTGCAAAAATTGGAGAAAATCTAATTCTTAATGATTTAATGGTCATAGAAAATAGTAATTCTGAATATGCTTTCTATGTACATAACAGCTATAGAGAAAATATAGGGAAAATTATATCTCTACTAGATTATTCTTGTAGCAAAAAAGATGAAAAGACCAAAAGTTTATCTAAAAATTTATGTATGCATATTGCTGCTATGAAACCAGAATCTTTGGACGTTGATGATTTAGATAAAAATACAATCATTAATGAAGAAAAAATACAAAAAGAATTAATTTTAAATTCTGGGAAGCCGTCAAATATTGTTGATAAAATTTTACAAGGAAAGATGAAAAAATTTTTTAGTGAAGTTACATTATTAAATCAAACATATATTTTAGACCAAGATAAAACAATCAAAGATATAATCAATGATTATTCTGATTATAATTTTAAATTAAATTCTTTTGAGTTAATTAGCTTATAGAATGACAAAAAGAATATTATTAAAAATATCTGGCGAGTCGCTAATGGGAGATTCAAATTATGGAATTGACGTAGCAACAATTAATAAAATATCAAATGAAATTAGAAATGTTTATAAAAAAAAATATCAAATATGCTTAATTATAGGTGGTGGAAATATTTTTAGAGGAATTAAAGGAGCTTCAGAAGGTATAGATAGATCAACTTCAGATCATATGGGGATGCTTGCTACTGTTATGAATGCGTTATCACTACAAAGTAGTTTAGAAAAAATTGAAGTACCAACTCGGGTCCAATCAGCTATTACAATGTCCCAGATAGCTGAACCATACATAAGAAGAAGAGCTTTGAGGCATTTAGAAAAAAATAGAATTGTAATTTTTGCTGCTGGTACTGGAAACCCTTTTTTTTCTACTGATACAGCAGCAACTTTAAGAGCTTCTGAATTAGATTGTAAATTAATTATTAAAGCAACAAAAGTTGATGGAATTTATAATAAAGATCCAAAAAAATATAAAAATGCAAAATTATTTAAAAACATATCCTACAATGAAGTTATCAATAAGAATTTAAAAGTTATGGATTTGACAGCAATAAGTTTAGCAAAAGATACTAAAATACCAATCTTTATCACTAATATTTTCAAGAAAAATTCTCTAATTAATGTTTTGAATCAAAAAGGATCATATAGTAAAATAAGTTAGTATATGAGCGAAATTGATAATAAAATGAATTCTGCAATTTCTCATTATGAAAAAGAATTAAATTCATTAAGGACTTCAAGGGCGAATCCCTCAATGTTAGATAATATATTAGTTGATGCGTATGGATCAAAGACACCAGTAAATCAGTTAGGTAATATTTCCATTCAAGATGCAAGTACGATTACTATTCAAATTTGGGATACAACTTTAACTAAATCTATTGAAAATGCTATTACAGAATCTAATCTTGGAATTAACCCTCAAACAGATGGTCAGCTTATAAGACTTCCTATTCCAAAATTAAGTGAAGAAAGAAGAAAAGAAATAATTAAAATTGCATCGGAATTCGCAGAAAACTCTAAAGTTACAATTAGAAATATCAGAAGAGATTTTATTGAAATAGAAAAAAATCAAAAAAAGAACTCTAATCTCTCTGAAGATGAATTAAAAAGAAAAATAAATGAAATTCAAAAGATAACTGATTCTAACATAGAAAAAATAGATAAAATATTAGAAGCTAAAAAAAATGATATTATGAAAGTTTGAGTTGAGTAACAACTTAGACCATATCGCTCTTATACTTGATGGAAATAAAAGATGGGCAAAGAAAAATAATCTTGCTAATGCAAAAGGATATACAAAAGGTTTTGAAAATATA
>CACIQI010000036.1 GCA_902588745.1 uncultured Alphaproteobacteria bacterium
ACCTACGAAATCTAAATATATCATTCTCATTTCAAGATCAAAAGAGGTAAAAGGTTTATTGTTAATTTTGAATAAAATTTTATTATCAGCTCCATAGACGTTAATAGAAAATAATAACATTAAGATGATAAATAAATTTCTAAAAATATTATTATTCAAATTTTTCAAATTTTTCATTATTTATATTATAACTTTCCCATTCTATGTCTTGTTTATCATTTTCTGAAACAGCCAAATTTGTAGATCTGTAACTTCCAACATTCTTAAATGAAAACATTATTGTTAATATATCTTGTGGTTTTAAATTATCTTCTTTGTAGGACTTCCTATCAAAATCTAAATTTAAACCAAAACATTCGTCAAAATAAGAATATCCAACACTATATTCTTTATTAATTTCTTCTTTTAAATCATATAAACCACTTAAATTAATTTTTGAGAATTTTAAAAATTTTTTACTAAAAAATGAATAATTTATAGTTTCATTATCTTTAGTTATTATATTATTCACTATAGAATTTTGATCCAAATAAGATACGTTAAATTCTCCATATTGATTATCTGTTTTAAAATTTGCACTTTGCTGTTTTAAATATGAATCATTCATATCGTATCTAAAATTATATGATAATTCATTATCTTTAAGATATTGAACAGATCCAAGTAGATCACTTAATTTATCGTCATTTTGTTGTTCTTTATGATAATTACTATTGTTTGTGAATTCATAATATTGTGAAAGAGATGTTTTTAAATGATTTGTATAAGCATTAACTCCGTATGTTACTCTTTTTGAATTATCCATTTTGTCCGAACCACTAAACCTATTTAAACGATAAATATTTTGTATTGTAAAATTATTGTTTGTTGAATCTTCATTTGATATTTTATTACTATTTGATATTCCTGGTGTAACTATCATTTGAACTTTTGGATTTATAGTAAATTGTGGTAAGGTTTTTTGCATTTTAAATGGTGTTTCAGCTCCAATACTAAACATTGGAAAGAACCTATAGTAAGATCCTGAATTATAATTATTTTCCATTATAAGTTTATCTTCAGTATTAAATATTTGATTATATATTTCTGCATCCATAGAAATTTTAGAATTAAAATTAATTAACTCTTTTTTAATATTGTATTTGTTTGAAAATTTTTGTTGTCTTTTTGCATGGACCAAACTACTTTTTTCTCTAAAAATATTGTAGAATTCAAATGTTGAATTAGAAACACTTCCAAAGTTATTATAATATCCAGTAAAATATTTTATTCTTGGCAAAACAGTTGGAATAGTCTTATTATCTTCATTTTCTTGATTAGTTTGATAGAAATTTAGACCAGCAATTAAATTGTCATCATATTTATTTAAATTATAACCCTCTAATTTTAAATTAGTTGATAGAGAATTAGTATAACTTAAATCATCATTTGGTTTTGTTATTTGTATATAATTTTTTGAAGTTTGCAGTGCAGAATCAATTTGAATTCTATAATTTGGATTAATATTTTTTTTATATTTTGTAATTAAACTAGCGTCTTTTAACCATTCATTTGTATTTTTAGTTTCTAAATTAGAATCAAATGTTAAATCGCTTTTAAAATTCCCTCCTGAAATAATCTGATTATAGTCAAAAATAAATCTTTGAGAACTGTCTACGCCACCACCATAATTTATAATAGGTGTAAATAACAGCTCTTTATCAATTGATATATTAAAGTAATAAGGAAATGAAGTCGATTGAGATGTTTTAGTGTCAAAAAAATTCAAAGCTATTGATGGCGCAAGAAAACCTGATTTTCTTTCTTTTCTTAAGGGTGAGGGGGTAACAATATAAGGAGTGTAGAATACTGGAGTATTCAATACTCTCATTTTAGAATGTTTTTGATATAAAAAAAGATTTTTATTATCATGAAGAATTTTTTCTCCTTCTAACTGCCAAGTTGGGCAAATAAAATCTGCTATTTTAATTCTTGATTTGCATGGAGAATAAACACCTTTAGAAATAATATCTATATACCCATCCCTTTTTACTTTTTTACCAACAATTCTTGAACCATCATTTAGTCGTATTTTTGGATTATCAAATTCAGCAAATTCTAAATTTTCAAGAAAATAACCATTTTCCCCTTCAAAATAATTATTATTTTCATCCTTGAAAGTAAAACTCAAAGGTAAAATAATTTTTTCTTCATTTTTATTATAAATAATTAAATCAGATAAAATTAATTTATTACTTTGAAAAATTTTAGCATTTCCTTCTGCAACTAGATTTTCATTTTCATCATATGATATTTTATCTGCATAAATTAATATTTCTTTAGCATCATTTAAATTAGGAAATAAAAAAATAATAAAAATTAAAATAATTTTTAAATTAAAATTATACAAAAATTTATTCATTTTCAACTTTTATAACTTGATACAAACCAATTAAAAAGGGAAATAAAAATATTATTAAATAAGAAAGAAAAAAATTTATTGATAAACTAATAGTTAATTTTGTAATTATTTCTTTTAATAAAAAAATTATAAATCCAATTGAGATAGCTATGAATAAAACTTTGAAAAAATTTTCATTTCTTTGAAATTTACTTGTAAATCCTAAAATTACAAATGCTAAAACAACAATAAATATTGGCTTTAAAACTTCAGATAAATAGTACAAACCTATTTCTGAAGAATATAAATTAAATTTACTTAATGTTTTAGTATGATTTATATATTTGTAAAATGGTACAAGTTTGTATCTAGATATAGAATTAATTATATTATTTTTATTAAAATTTATA
>CACIQI010000037.1 GCA_902588745.1 uncultured Alphaproteobacteria bacterium
ATTGTATATTTCCCAACAAAGATGATGTTGATCTTCCTAGGTGTAGTGTAGTTGGTATTTCAGGTATTTCCACAGGGTTAGCTGGTTTGATCGCTGCTCAAAAAATAATTAATTTTTATTTAAATTTAAAGGATGAAACTAATATAATGACAATATCTGATGGAAAAAAATTAAGCATTGATAATATTGTTATTAAAAGTAAACATAATTGTTATTTAAAATCAGTTTAAGTTAATTGATAAATATAATAAATAAGTTTAATTAAAATTATGAAACAAAATTCATTTACCTACGATCAATTAATTGATTGTGCAAAAGGAGTTCTTTTTGGAAAAGGTAATGCTCAACTTCCAATGCCTCCTATGTTAATGTTTGATAGAATTACTTCAATAAATGAGACTGGTGGAGAATTTTCTAAAGGTGAGGTTATTGCAGAATTAGATATTAAAGAAGACTTATGGTTTTTCGAATGTCATTTTAAAGATGATCCCGTAATGCCAGGTTGTTTAGGTTTAGATGCTATGTGGCAATTACTTGGTTTTTATTTAGGATGGCTTGGCCAACCAGGAAAAGGTAGAGCTTTAGGAGTTGGTGAAGTTAAGTTTACCGGTCAGGTATTGCAAAAAGTCAAAAAAGTAACTTATCATATATCTCTTAAAAGACTTATACTAAGAAAATTAATTTTAGGAGTTGGAGATGGTGTTTTAAAAGCTGACGGTGAAACAATTTATGAAGCTAGAGATATGAAAGTCGGTTTATTTTCACCTGAGAAATAAGTAATGAATAGAGTAGTTGTAACAGGTTTAGGTATAGTATCATGTATTGGTAATAATCAATCGGATGTTTTAGACAGTCTTAAAAATTTGAAATCTGGGATAACAAGTGCAGAAGAGTATGAGGAGTTTGCTTTTAGAAGTCTTGTGCACGGTAAACCAAATATAGATATTAGTAACGAAATTGATAGAAGATTACTAAGGTTTATGGGTGATGGAGCCGCCTACAACTATATTGCGATGAAAGATGCTATAGACGACTCAGGGCTGGAGGATAGTGATATTTCAAATGAAATGACTGGTATAATTGTTGGTTCAGGTGGTCCTTCTACACAAAATTTATTTAAGTCTTCGGAAATTGGAAAGAGTCTGGGTTCAAAAAAAATTGGACCATTTATGGTACCAAGAGCAATGTCTAGTACAAATTCTGCAACTCTTGCGACTCCTTTTAAAATTAAAGGAGTTAACTATTCAATTACTTCAGCATGTTCTACAAGTTCACATTGTATTGGTAATGCTTACGAACTAATTCAGATGGGAAAACAAAATATTGTTTTTGCTGGAGGAGGTGAAGAACTCCATTGGACTTTATCAATTTTATTTGATGCAATGGGTGCGTTGTCATCAAAATATAATTCTACTCCAAACAAATCTTCAAGGGCATATGATGCAGATAGAGATGGATTTGTAATTGCTGGTGGAGGTGGGACTTTAGTACTTGAAGAATTAGAACATGCAAAAGCTAGAGGTGCTAAAATATATGGTGAAATAACAGGATATGGAGCAACCTCGGATGGATTCGATATGGTACAACCTTCTGGAGAAGGAGCAGAAAGATGCATGAAGCAAGCATTAAAAAATATTGATGGTAAAATTGATTATATAAACACACATGGAACAAGCACTCCAATAGGAGATGTAAAAGAATTGGAAGCAATCAAAAATGTTTTTGACTCAAATATTCCTAAACTGAGCTCAACAAAATCTTTAACTGGTCATTCTTTAGGGGCAACTGGTGTGCATGAAGCAATTTATAGTTTATTGATGATGAAAAATAATTTTATTAGTGGTTCTGCTAATATTGAAAATCTCGATGATAGTGCCAAAGATTTTAATATTCTTTTAAAAACAGAAAATGATGTTGAAATTGAGCATGTTATGTCGAATAGTTTTGGTTTTGGTGGTACAAATGCAACATTAGTATTTTCAAAATATCATGCTTAAAAATAAAAAGGGTTTAGTATTTGGTATTGCAAATAATCATTCAATTGCATGGGGAATAGCAAAACAACTGGCTGAAAATGGTGCTGAAATAGCCATTGGTTATCAAAATGAAATATTATTGAAGAGAGTAAAACCGCTTTCTGAACAAATTAATTCTAAAATATTAATAGAATGTGATTTTAATAATGA
>CACIQI010000038.1 GCA_902588745.1 uncultured Alphaproteobacteria bacterium
GCTTGTATTATTGAAAATAAATTTCTAAAATTTTTACCTGAAAATTGTAAACCAATTATTGTTGATAACCCATATTTAGTTTTAGCTTTAATAAATGATTTATTCAGTAAAAATATGTTGAAATCAAATGGAATAATTTCTAAATATTCTATCATTAACCCTCAAGCTAAAATTAGTAAAAATTTACAATTAAATTCATTCTCTGTAATTGATGAAAATGTTGAAATATTTGAAGATGTATTCATTGGTTCAAACACTCACATTGGCCCCAATGTATTAATTCACAAAAATGCAATTATTCACGATAATGTTTCTATTTCAAACTCTATAATTATGGAAAATTGTGAGATAAAATCTGGCGCAAGAATAGGTGGCTCTGGTTTTGGATTTGAGGAAAAAACAAAAAGAAAAATTAATCATAATGGTAACGTAATTATAAAAGCTAATTCATCAATCGGCTCAAATACTACTATTGATAGAGCTGTTTTTGATTCTACTATTATTGGTAATTTTTCAAATATAGATAATTTAGTTCAAATTGCCCATAATGTTACAATAGGCGATTATGCAATTATTGCTGCACAAGTAGGTATTGCTGGTAGTACAAATATTGGAAAATATGTTAAAATAGGAGGACAGGCAGGTGTATCAGGTCATCTTGAAATTGGTGACAATGTAACGATTGCTGCAAAAAGTGGAGTAACTAAAAATATAGCGGATAATAAAATTGTTGCAGGTTTTCCAGCTAAAGACATTAAACTTTGGAAGCAAGAAATAATTAAGAATAGTATTAAAATATGAAATTAGATATCCAAGAAATCAAAAAACTTATTCCTCATCGAGATCCTTTTTTGTTTGTCGATACTTGTGAGGTATTAATTCCTGGTGAACATGGTAAATCAGAAAAAATATTTAACGAAGATGAGTATTTTTTTAAAGGTCATTTTCCGCAAAATCCAATTGTTCCAGGGGTCATAATAGTTGAAGCAATGGCACAAACAGCTGGTATAGTTGTTTCCTATAAACTTAGAGAATATGATGAAAAATCAGTTTTATTTATGAGTGTAAATAAAGCAAAATTTAGAAAGCCGATCTTACCAAATGAAAAAGTATCTTTTGAAGTCCGTTTTTTAAACAGTGTTAGAGATGTGTATAAATTTCAAGGAATATGTTTTAAAAATGATGTTAAAGTCAGTGAAGCAGAATTTTCAGCTATGATTACTTACAGGTAATAATAAGAAATATATTATTTATTTAAAACTAATCTTAATGATTTAAGAGCTAATAATAATGATTCATCCAACATCAATAATATCAAATAATGCTGAAATAGAAGAATCAACAAATATTGGACCCTTTTGTGTTATTGGAGATGGAGTAAAAATTGGTAAAAATAATAATTTAATTTCCCATGTTTCAATTACAGGTAATACAACAATTGTAGACAATAACACTTTTTTTCCATTTTGTTCAATTGGTTCTGCGCCACAAGATTTAAAGTATAATAATGAAAAATCATTCATAAAAATTGGAAGTAATAATAAATTTAGAGAAAATGTAACTGTAAATCCTGGAACATCTGGAGGGGGCTTGAATACATCAATTGGTAATAATTGCCTATTTATGGTAGGGTCTCATATTGCTCATGATTGCATAATAAAATCAAATGTAATTTTAGCTAATAATGCGACACTAGCTGGTCACGTAGAAATTGACAATAATGCTATTATTGGTGGAAATTCAGCAATACATCAATTTGTTAGAATTGGTAAATATGCAATGATAGGAGGAATGAGTGGTGTTGAAAAAGATATAATACCATATGGATTATACATGGGAATTAGAGAGAATTTAAAAAGTCTCAATCTTATCGGCTTAAAAAGAAAAGGCTTAAAATCTAATTTAATTAATGAAATTAAAGATTTGATTAATCAAATTTTTGACAAAAATGATGCAATTGAAAATAATTTAACAAAAAACAATATTCAAAAATCTCAAATTTTAGAAATAAAGGAAATTATAGAATTTTTAAATTCAAGTTCCAAAAGAGGTATTACAGCTTTTGAAAATGACTAAGATTGGAATAATTGCAGGTGATGGTAATTTGC
>CACIQI010000039.1 GCA_902588745.1 uncultured Alphaproteobacteria bacterium
GTTGTGTCTTTTTTATCCAAATCAGCAATTTTTTCACCTCTTGCCATTACACATAAATGATCAGCAATTGGATATACATGACTCAAGTTGTGAGTAATAAATATTGATGTCACGCCTTGGCTTTTTAATCCTTCTACAAACCTAAGTACTTTATTTGTTTCTTTTACTGATAGGTGGTTTGTTGGTTCGTCTAATATTAAAACTTTTGATTTAAAATACATTGCTCTTGCAATGACAACACCTTGTCTTTCTCCTCCAGATAATTGGTTAACTGGTGTATCTGGTGATCGAAGATGCAATTCTACATCTGTTAATGCTTTCATCGCATCGTCCTGCATCGTTTTAGTTTTCATCAAACCAAAATTGCCAACGTTATATTGAGTTTGTTCACGTCCAATAAAAATATTTCTTGCAATTGACATTTCAGGGATCAAAGCTGAATACTGATAAATTGTTTCGATACCTAAATTCATTGCTTCTTTTGTAGATTTAAATTTAACCTTATTACCTTCAAAATATATATGACCTGAATCAGGTTGATGTGCACCAGATAAAATTTTAATTAATGTTGATTTACCAGCACCATTGTCTCCAATAAGACCAACAACAGAGTCTTTTTTTATCTTTAAGCTTAAATCTTTTAAAGCATGAACTCCTGAATAGTATTTGTTTAAACCCTCACAAACTATTATATCTTCCATCTTTAATCCTTTGCCTTGTTTTGACCAATTCGTGTCGCTCTTCTACTTATATAAGTATTAAACACTACAGCTATGATAATTAAAGAACCTAAACCTGCTCTAAACCATTCAGCATCTATTCTAGCCATAATGATTCCACTTTCTAAAAACCTGATTAGTATTGCGCCAATAACAGCACCAAAAACTGTTCCAATACCTCCAAATAAACTGACACCACCAATAACTGCTGCAGCAATTGACTCTAGTTCTAATAAGTATCCTTGAGATGGTAATGGTGCTTCCAATCTAAATGTTTGAATCATTCCAGCAAAGCCAGCTAAGAAACCACATAAGATGAAACAAAACATTTTAACGTTTCCAGTTTTTATTCCCATTGAAGATGCTGCGTTTTGATCTCCGCCAGTTGCATAGATCCAGTTACCAACATTACTTCTGTGAAGCATAACACCTAAAACCACGGCAACTAAAAGAGCCCAGTACAAGGACGCTCTAAATAACTCAAATTGATAAACGAATAACTCATTTGGTAAAATATGAGGAAATGGTGGTGGAAATCCTGCAGTAGCTACAGTTGTAAGACTTCTAGCAATATAGAGCATTCCAAGAGTTGCGATGAAAGAAGGAATACCAAATCTTAAGGTAATAAATCCATTAACAAAACCAACAATAATACCAATCATTAATCCTAGAAAAATAGCGAACCAAGGTGGTATCCCTTGATGCACCATTTGTACAATAGTCATCGGGACTAATGCAAAAACAGAGCCTACAGATAAATCAAATTCACCTGAGATCATTAATATTGCAATCCCAATAGCAACAATAATATATTCGGGTGTAATACCCATAACTATTCTTATATTTCTTGCATCTAAAAATCTTTCATTAGCAATATAAAATCCAATCATTATTGCTAGAAACATTAAGAAGGTTGCTACTTCTGGTCTTACTAATAAACTTCTAAGACTAAAATTTTTACTCATATTTTTTTTAAAGAGCCTGGTTAAGATATTTATCTAACTGACATTCCTTTGAATGATCTGATTGTTTCAACATCATCAGGACCAATCATAGCTTTACCAGTATTGATATCTAGTGCACTTAAACCATACTTGTTCATTAAGTATAATTGGTGAACTGACATGTAACCTTGGTAGTATGGTTGTTGGTCAACTGTTAGTTGAACATAACCTTTGTCCATTTCTTCGAAAACTACATCAACTAAGTCAAAACCAGCAAGAAGTATTTCACCAGGTCCGTAACCTAAGTTTCTTACTGCTGCAGCTGCACCAGCTTCCCAGAAACCTACATCAAGATATGCAGTTGTATTTGGGTTAGCTTGAACATAAGCCGCCACTCTGTTTCCAACAGTTGAAAGATCTAGACCTGACTCGATTTTCTCATAA
>CACIQI010000040.1 GCA_902588745.1 uncultured Alphaproteobacteria bacterium
GTATAAGATTGTTAATAATAGCTTCTTTTAAATAACCGTCTTTTTTTAAATCTAAAATATTTACGGCACCATGTCTTTTTGATAATTTTGTTCCATCTTCTCCGTGAATAAGAGGAATATGTGCATATTGAGGTATATCCCAATTCATAAATTTATATATGTAGTATTGTCTAAAAGTATTAATAAAATGATCGTCACCTCTAATAATATAATTGACTCCTAAATCATGATCATCCACTACTACAGATAACATATATGTTGGTGATTGATCTTTTCTTAGTAAAATAAAATCATCTAACTCAAAATTTGCTACTGTAACGTCTCCTTGAATTGTATCGTTAATTTTTAAATTTCCTTCATCCGGTACATCTAATCTAACTACAAAACCTTCATCTCTACTTTGAATATCATTATCTTTTTTACATTCAGTACATATTTTTTTAGAATAATTTTTATTTTCTTTAATTAACTTTCTTTGGTTAGCTATTTTTTCTTCAGAACATACGCATTTAAAAGCTTGTTTTTTTTGAAGTAATTTTCTAGCAATTTCTTGATGTCTTGATAATCTTTTAGATTGAACTTGAATTTCCTCATCCCAATTAAGCCCAAGCCATTTTAAAGAATTAGTTATGTTATCTGTGTATTCTTGTTTTGATCTTTCATGATCTGTATCTTCAATTCTTAAGTAAAATTTAGATGAAGCTGATTTCTTACTTACAATATAATTAATTAAAGCAGTTCTAGCACCTCCAAGATGTAGATTGCCAGTAGGAGAGGGTGCAAATCGTGTTTGTAACATAGTCGTCTTAATATTAAGATAAACTATTAATTATATTTTCTTATAATACCAGATAAAGTCCCTTGGACTTGGATTTCACCTGCTTCATATTCCTTTGTCTGAAAACTTTGATTAGCAGGAATTAACAAAACCTTGTTTCTATCAAATTTAATAGTTTTTAGAGTAACCTCGTTATCTTGTGTAATAACAGCTGCAATTTTTCCATTTTCAACATTATTTGTCTTTTTTATCACAGCAATATCACCGTCAAATATTCCTTTATCTATCATAGATAGACCTTTTACTTTTAATCCAAAATATTTAGCATTTGGTGATGTCATTGAGGAGGGCACTGAAACAAATTCATCAGCATTTTCAATAGCCTCTATTGCTTCACCTGCTGCTATTGCACCAATTAATGGGATATTAATGCTATTCGACAAAGAATTTTCATTATCAATATTATCTTTATTAATAATTTCCATTGCTCTTGCTTTGTGCTTTAATCTTTTAATAAAACCTCTTTCCTCTAGACTTGTTATTAATCTATGAATACCTGACTTTGATTTAAGATTAACTGCACTTTTCATTTCCTCAAAAGAAGGGGAAATTTCATTACTTGAAATGTAATTTTTTAAATAATCGTATAGCTCTTTTTGTTTTTTAGTAAGCATTATCGTTCTATATATGTTCTTGAAGATCAAAACAAGAACAAATATAAAAATTATTATTTTTCAGTTATTTAAATATTAGATTTACCACCTGTTTTTGACAATAGATGTATATTTTGTATTTTAATTTTTTTATTTAAGTACTTACACATATCATAAATTGTAAGACAGCTAATTGTTACGGCAGTTAATGCCTCCATTTCCACACCAGTATTTGCATTTGTTTTAACTGTACTTTCGACAATAAGACTAAATTTTTTGTCATTTTTTTTAACCTCAATATTTATATGATTGATTGGAATATTATGACAAAGCGGTATCAATCTAGAAGTTTCTTTTGCTCCCATTATACCAGCAATGATAGCAGTTTTTTCAAGGGACCCTTTTTTTGTCTCAAATGATTTTATTTTTCTATATGTTTCTTTATCAAATTTAATTTCACCTGAAGCAACTGCTAATCTTTCTGTGACATCTTTATTTGATACGTCAATTATATAAGGATTTCCTTTTTTATTAATATGACTCATTTAAAAGTAATTCTCCAATTTTCTTTTCTTTGTCTTTAGATTTTAACAAACTTTCTCCAATTAAAAAATTATATATCCCTGTTG